>JAHAWU010000003.1 GCA_018383815.1 Candidatus Jordarchaeia archaeon
TCCTCGTATGCCTGAGGGACTCCCTCAAAACCTTCTCAGGCGGCAAACCGGTGGAGAATATTGTGGTTCAGATGGGGCACTTCAGCTACGGACTAATCATGGCGGCGGTCTAAACAAGAAGGGGGGTCAAGAAAAAAGAAGAGGGGGAGGAAAAAACAGGCAGAACTCCTTTTCAGAAAACATTGAAAAAGCCGTGCAATTCTACATCGCCCCGAAATATTCACCAAAAAATATGTAAATAAATGGGACAAAATAAAAGAGAAAAGAAAGAGGATTGTACCTGATTTTTTACTGGTAAAGACCGACTAAAATAACCCTACACACATCTTTTTACTTCTTCTATGGGAGAGTGTGGCGGCCCATTCTAAACCACGGATGAAGGTCTCACTAATAACAATGGTTCGGAGTAAAGTTTGAAGCCAAATTTCTCGTACCAGGGAATAAGCGATTCAAAGGTCCTTACGTATATGGTTCTCTCCGAATGATCACTGATTATCCTCTGAAGCAGTGAACTCCCGATGCCTTCTCCTCTGTGTAAGCGGTCAACGTTTATAACCTTTATCTCCACGCTATTCCCTTTTTGGTAAACAACTCCGTAACCAATAACTCCAATTCCATATATATCATATACGAAGTATTCATATTTTTGGTACTCGCCGGCCTGTTCAACCTCGCACCGTACCTCTAACGACGCTGCAGTCACTGAAAATTCCTCCAATGAATTGGATTAGATGAGTTGAAGAGCGAGGCACAGTATAAAAAGTTTTTCAACATTTTCTTAACCCAATTTAATACTCGTACCTTCATACGTAGAAGTTCTATTAACTCTTCCATTGAAACTTATTTGCAAACTAGGACATATAACCCAGATTTTACATACAACCAATAAACAAAAAACGCAAACATCCGACCAAACACTAAAAACGCATATCCATCCCCTTTATGCCAAAAGACACTCAGGAAAACCTCTAGAAACGTTGAGTAACTGTTCGTGCTTTCGGCAATCCCCTTAGAACACGTCCAAAAATTGGGTAGGAGATTGCTCACAAGCTATTCCGCCCTTGAAAAACTCTGAAAACATGTCCAGGGAGATGGGCTTCTTTGAGCCGAAAAACATACAAGCTCATGATAGATGCCACTTAGTTAACTGTGCCACACCAGAAACCAAAAATTTTTGGAAGTGTTCATCCCATTAGCAAAAAATATAAATGAGTAAAACATAAATCTGGAAGCTGTCATTGTTTAGGTGTTACGAAATAAAAATATGAGGCATTTTTCTAGGCGTTGTTTACCATAACTGGGTTTCTAAGAATATTTATAAACAATGTAGAATTCCACAAAAATCTTAGAATAACTCACTACGCTTAGAATGCCAAGACGCTCAACGCTATGAGGTGTTAGTAATGCCAAGATTCAAACAAACCGAGGAAATATTGAAGCTAATGAGAGACAAGGAACACATAAGAAATACGGGAATAATTGCACACATCGACCACGGTAAAACAACTCTTTCTGACTCACTATTGGCAGAGGCAGGACTACTATCTCCCAGCATCGCAGGAGAAGCAAGGGCACTAGACTACTTGGAAGAAGAACAGAAAAGAGGCATAACAATAAAGGCTGCAAACATTTCCCTCTTACATGATATCGAGGGAAAATCATACGTCATTAACCTCATTGACACACCAGGCCATGTTGATTTTACTGGTAATGTTACGCGGGCGCTTCGTGCTATTGATGGTGCGCTTGTAGTGGTTGATGCTGTTGAGGAGGTGATGGTTCAGACAGAGACGGTGACTAGGCAGGCGTTAGGGGAAAGAGTTAAACCTGTGCTTTTCATTAACAAAATTGATCGTTTGATTCGGGAGCTTAAGTTGGATGCTCCTCAGGTGCAGGAGAAGCTTAATAGGATTATAAGGGATTTTAATGGGCTCATAGACACTTATGGGGAAAAGGAGTTTAAGGATAAGTGGAAGGTGAATCCTGCAGCGGGTTCTGTTGCTTTTGGTTCTGCGCTTCACGGTTGGGGTTTTACCATTCCTCAGATGCAGGAGAAGGGATTAAAGTTTAGTGATATTGTTGCATATTATAGTAATGAGCATTTTGAAGATTTGAAGGAAATACTTCCCGTACACTCAGCAATTTTGGATATGTTTGTGAATCACTTGCCCAACCCCTTAGAGGCTCAGCCTTATCGAATTCCCAAGATTTGGCTTGGTGATCCAGAGAGCGAAATTGGAAAAGCTATGAAGGCCTGTGATGAAAATGCGCCGACTGTGATATGTCTCAATAAAGTTGTTGTGGATCCACATGCGGGAATTGTTTCAACTGGAAGAGTTTTTTCTGGAACTATAAGTGAAGGGGACAATGTCTATCTTCTTATGGGTAAGAAGGGTTACCGTGTGCAACAGACGAGTATCTATATGGGTGCTCGACGAGAAATTGTGGACACCATCCCGGCGGGCAACATAGCAGCTTTATTGGGTTTGGACATTGCGAGGGCTGGTGAAACGGTGGTTAGTGAAAGCATAAAAGATCAGATGGTTCCTTTTGAAAAAATCAAGTATGTTTCAGAGCCGGTAATCACAATAGCTGTTGAGCCGAAACATCCTAAGGACTTACCAAAACTTATTGACCTGATGCAAAAATTGTCCATCCAAGACCCCAACCTTGTGACTACTATTAATCAAGAAACTGGCGAGTACCTGTTGTCGGGGATGGGTGAACTTCATCTTGAAATCTCAGTGAAGGAAATACAGTCAGCAGTGGATGTAGTGACCTCCCAGCCTATAGTTGTTTATCGCGAAACAGTCACCAGCCCTGCTGGTCCAATACTGGGTAAGAGTCCTAACAAGCATAGTAGAGTTTGGATAACTGTAGAACCGCTTAACCAAGAGACCATTGATCTTATAGTTAATGGGGAAATATCTGAATATCAGGACGCAGCTACTAGGACCAAAATTCTGAGGGAAAAGGCTGGTTGGGATGCTAAGGACGCGAGAAACGTATGGGCTCTAGATGAACATGTAAACATAATTGTGGACCAAACTAAAGGGGTTCAATACTTGAGAGAAGTTAAAGACACAATGATAGCGGGAGCCAGGTGGGCTACTGAGGCAGGCCCGCTAGCCGAGGAACCAATAAGAGGTATAAGAATTAACATAACGGATTGCCAGCTCCACGAAGACCCCATCCATAGAGGCCCAGCCCAAATAATGCCCATGACTAGAAGGGCCATATGGGGCGCGTTTCTAAGCGACGAACCCACATTATTGGAACCCATTTACAAAATCCAAATCACTATTCCCCAGGATTACATAGGCACAGTTTCAGGCATACTATCACAGAGACGAGGGCGCGTAATTGATGTGCAGCAGAAGGGCCCATTAACCTTCATAACGGGAGAAATACCAGTTAGAGAAACATTTGGGCTGGCTAACGACATGCGTTCGAAAACCTCTGGGAGAGCCTTCTGGCAAACACAATTCACAAGATGGGAAGCATTACCGAAAAGCTTAGCTAAAGAGGTAATAGCAGAAATCCGCAAGAGAAAAGGACTTAAACCAGAACCACCAGAAGCTTCAGAATACATAGACACACTCTAAGCCCCTATTTTCATAAAAGTAATGAAAAGCTGAAACAACCAGAACGTTTTATTTCTTTATTAAACCAAGAAAAGGACTTGGCTTATGTAGATCTGCTTGGTTTATGTATTTTTTAGGGAATGCGAGTTGTTTCAGGTTAGTTAACTGCTCGGCGCTCGCCATAAAGAGGACAAAATGGCCTCTTTTTCAATTTTTGAAGCCATACAAGTCACTCAGTTGCAACTGCAAAATAGATACCAAAAAAAATTTATGAAACCAAGTTCAAAACAACAGTGAGCGGCTGTAGTCCAGAAATAGTGTGGGTAACTATTGGACATTCTGGTCTAGGACATTGGCCTCCCAAGCCAGTAACCCGGGTTCGAAAAAAAGAGGGAAACCCCCTTTTTGAAATTCCCGGCAGCCGCAGTCCAATCCCTGACTATTTATATTTATGATTAATTTGGGCTGTAAGGAATTTTTTTACGTTAGATTTTTAGGGAGTTTTGTAAATAATATTACCATTTTATATTTGTATTGGGATATTGTTTGATGTGATTTATGTAGTGGTGATGGTTTTTGATTATTGATAGTCATGTTCACTTATTTTTTGAGGGTTCTGATCCTGAAGAATTTTTTATGGGTTGTGCCCGTACCGCGTCTGCCCTTTTTGGTAAGGAGACTGGTGAATATTCTGATCCTGTGGAGCTTTACAAGTATTTTTTGGGTATTCTGAGTGACAGGACGGGGGATAAATTGGTAGCGGCGATGAATGAGGCGGGTGTTGATAAAGCTATACTTCTTCCCCTTGACTTCTGGCTCAAGTACCCAAAAGCATCTGGAGCTTGTTTAACTATGGAGGAAAAGAATAAAATTTATGCTGAGGCTACTGAGAGATATCCCAACCGCCTACTATCTCTTTTTGGGATTGATCCTCGCAGAAGGGATGCTTTAAGATTATTTGAAAAATGTATTGAGGAGTGGGGAATGAAGGGATTAAAAATACATCCGACTGCAGGGTTTTATCCAGACGATCCTATTTGTTATCCTATTTATGAGCGGGCTCAAGAATATGGTGTACCAGTATTAATTCATTCTGGAAATGAACCAGCTCCCATGGCGGTAAAGTATTCGCAGCCTAAATACATTGACACCGTTGCTGCTGACTTCCCAGAACTCAAAATAATTATTGCACATATGGGGCATGGCTGGTGGAGGGAAGCGGTGGACATTGCCACTATGAAACCAAACATTTATTTGGATTTCTCGGGGTGGCAACCTCTCTACACTAGCAATCCAGATTATCTTTGGTACCCATTAAGAATGGCCATTGATCTAATTGGGCCCTGGAGAGTTCTGTTTGGAACTGACGGTTCTATGCTTAATGTACTAATGCCCCTTAAAGACTGGGTGAATGCGGTAAAGACTCCCAAATCACCTACAGGAATAGAGTTCAGCCCAAAAGAAATAGAAATAATAATGGGCAAGGCGGCAGCTAAACTTTATAGTATCCATCCCTAACCAGCCATAGAAATATTGGTAATTAAATGATACCATTTAATAAGCAAAAAGGATATATGTAGTATGTGCAAACGATGATGAATCTGACCCCTCCGACTAAAAGATGACGACGATCTTGAGTGTTGAGTTTGCGTTTTTATTCTCTTATTTCTCTATTCTCATTTTTTGGCCACTGTTTGTTAGGCAACCCTCAGATTTAAGTATTGACTTGCTTCTTTGTTTTAGTAATTAGTTTCTTTGGGTTCGAACTGGTGGTTTTATGAAACTGCCCATTGGCAAGGTTCCCAACAATTTGTTGGAGAAGATTGTTTTCCCTTACGGTGGTGTTAATTGTGGCAGGGTGATTTGTGGCCCTGCTGTGGGTCAAGACGCAGCAGTTATTGATTTTGGAGAAAAGTTATTAGTTGTGGGCGCGGATCCCATTACTGGCACTCAGAGCAGAATGGGGTGGTATGCGGTTCATGTAAATGCAAACGATGTGGCAGTGAGGGGTGCTGTACCACAATTCTTCACTTCGACTATTCTGCTGCCTAATGGAGCTGATACCAGTTTTCTGGAGAAGATTTGTAGGGATATAGACGAGGCGGCCCGCGAGGTAGGGGTTTGTGTTGTTGGTGGGCACACGGAGGTAGTGCCTTACTTGGAGAATGCTCTGCTTTGTGGGGCCATGTTTGGCGAGACCACCAAGGAGAGGTTAGTGTTAACAAGTGGGGCGCGGGCTGATGACGTTATAATTATGACTAAACACGCAGGTTTGGAGGGGGCTGCGATTCTTGCTACAGATCGTTTCGAGGATTTGAGCGAATTTTTAAATAAAAAACTTCTGTTAAAAGCAAAGTCTTTCTTTTCTAGTCTGAGTGTTGTGAGAGAAGCTTTGGCTGTTAACGAAACTGGAGTCGTAACCTCAATGCATGATCCAACTGAAGGGGGCTTGCTAGGGGGTTTAATTGAGATGGCTGAAGCTTCGAATGTAGGTTTTAGGATTGAGGAGGAATTGATTCCGGTTGCAGAAGAGACGCGGGACATATGTTCCCTTTTGAGAATAGATCCTTTGTGTTTAATTTCCAGTGGAGTTTTATTGGTGACCGTCAGACCTGGGGGAGAGTCTAAGGCCTTGGAGGCTATTAGGTCTGTTGGAAGTATCCCTACTATAATTGGGCGTGTTACTCCAAGTAGGAGAATATTGGTAAGAAGGGGGGGAGAAAAAGTTAATGTGAGAACGCGGGTTAGGGAACAGTTATGGGATGCTCTTCGGACTAAACCGAGTTGATTGACAAAATTATTGACGAGGATCTTTTAAAAAATGTGATGTTCAAATTTTCGGGATTTGATAATAGGGAGATTCCAGATTTCGATTGATTTTGTGGTATATTTTGAGAGCTGGGGGGCCCCACATCCAATTTTGGTTCTTTTCATCAAAAGCCTCTGTGATTGTTTCGGGAAAGCTTTCTATTTGAATTGTGTAGTTTGAGAATTGGGTGTCGGGGTTTTTTCTTTCTAGGATTTCTTTGATTCTTGTTTTTGAACCGGGTGGAAGTTGGGTTTGAATTACAGTTTGTTTTGTTTTGCTGCTATATTCAGTTAGTTCATAAATTGTTGTTTGAGGGAGTCTCAAGAAGGCAGAGGGTGTTTCTTGGATTTTTTCCTTTAATATAATGAGAAGGTTTTCGGTTAATCCCGCTCTATTTGTGAGTTGCAAAACTGGAGTGAAGTATTTATCATTGTATAAGTTTTTTTTGCAAAGGGATACCTTCGATTCACTGGTGTTTAGGGCTTGGGCGATTTCTCTTTGTTCCCTTCTAAGATTTTGTGTCAAAAAATGTAGAATTTTCAAGTCCATTCTTTTGATTCTTTGTTTTTTGTGGCAGTTTTCATGGTTTAAAATAACCTTGACAGTTTCCTCTTTTTCTAATTCTAATTCCCATTGGGACCAATTAATATTCCAACTTCTGCTGCCACGATCAAAGTAAGTGAAGTTAACGCTATGGAGTAAAAATAATTTTTCAAATATTCGTGAGTTTTGCAAATGTCTGTAGATGAGTTTTGCAAATTCTTGGAGATTTGATTTAGGTATTAACATCTCCCATAATCTATTGGTGCTACACCAACCGTTATTTATTTGAATTGATGTTAGATATGGACTGGATATTTCTCTTTCACTGTCCGGGGTAAGCACTATTATTGGTGCAAGTCCTAATTTGTCATAGTTGGGGACTGCTACTGTTTTGTAAACTTGGTTGTCCGCTAACTGGTTATATCTTTTTTGAACTGTTCCCCAGCTCAGTTTAGTAGCTGAACATATGCCCTCTAGTGTTAGTAGTGGTTGCTGATAAATTGCTCCGAGTATTTTAACATCGCTGGAATTCAATCTTATAGTGTAACTTTGAAGTAGACTTTTAACTATTTCAAGAATTTTGCCCGCTTTTTGTGGTTCATCCAGTTTAAAAGTTTTCAGCGCTTCTTGAAGATGCTGCCAGAATTGCTTTTCCCTTATCCCCTCCAGAGAGTCTAGTTGATCTTGGAGTTTTTTGGAATCTTCCAGTATTTGTTGATCATTTGCGGGTATGAACTCCACGAGTTTTTCTTTGAGGGTATTAATTGTATCTTTTTCTTTTCTCTCCCTTCTCGGCCTGTATTTTCTGTCCACTGCCGATTTTATTTTTCCTTGTGCAATCATAGTCATCTCTTAAAATTCTCGTAGTATGGTATTTATTCTCCACGAAAATATTGTTGGGTAATTGGTTGGAAAAAAAGGTTTTTATGATTCTTGCCAAGCTGTTTTCTTTTTTAGAATAATTAATCTTAACTTCTTCTCGTCTATCTGAAAATCGTTTTTAATCATAGAAATTACTGAAAACGGGATATAGGTATTCCCCTTTTCGTCTCTAGTTAATTTTTGTAGGATTTCTTCGGACTTGTCTACCTTTGCTACAACCGCTTGTATCTTGCCACTTTTCTTATCAATTATTAGATCTAATACTTGCCCAACCTTCTTTCCAAATTCGTTCAATATCTTCCTGTTGATGAGATTTTGTAGAAGCTCTTTTGACAACGTAGAACCCCATTTTGTTTATGGTTAAAAAAAATAGTGGCTTAACCTTTTAATAAAATTTTGTGAAACATAAAAACTCTGCATTTTTGGGTCTTGGTCATCTTTATAGTAGCTGGTTTCTTGTGAAGCTCTCCCTCCAATAAAAGTCACAAAACTGACTCATCTGAGCCAGAGGGAGGATAAGCGCTTTTAGAAAACTGCAAACTGATGTACAAAAGGCTTCTACACACAAGTGGCGCCAAAAACCTTTTACGACCATTTCGTGGGATTTGAAGCGTTGACTCGTGGAAAATTAATCGGATTTTTAGCGCATATCAGTTTTTTACTATTTTTAAGGTTCCATCATTTCAGAACTAAGAACCGCTCTCAACTACTTGAATGACAAAAATGTAAATCAACGCAATTTAAATTAACAAGTAGAATAACTATCATAATACTTTTATTTATTTTATTTAATTAGTTTAATTGAGGATAAAAACTTGAAACCTAGCATAGTTCTTGTAACAATTGGGGAAATTAAGGGTAATCTGCTTGAAAGGCTAAGAGAAGAACTAAGTGTCATATTCTATCCTTTGCGAGTCGAAATTTCTGGTACGCTCCCCATTCCTAAGGAGGCTTATAATTTCTCCAGACAACAGTACAATTCTTCACATTTTTTGGAAGCCTTAAAAATTTATACTACTGATAAAAACTCCAAAATTCTGGGAATAACACCAGTAGACCTTTACACAAAGGGGCTTAATTTTATATTCGGCCAAGCCACTTTGGAAGGCAATGTTTGCGTAATATCCGTCCATAGGCTCAAACCTGAATTCTATGGGCAAGCCAAGGACGAAAAAATCTTTATTGAACGTTGCACAAAAGAAGCAGTTCACGAATTAGGACATACCTTCTTTTTGAATCACTGCCCAAACCCCCGGTGTGTGATGCATTTTTCAAATCACATACTGGACACTGATAGAAAAAGCAAGAATTTTTGTGAGAAGTGCCAATCTAAAATTACCGAAAAAATCAAAAGTCTAGAGGTATAACTGTGGGGAATACGCTTCTAAAGCTCAGTAATGGAGCACTTAATTTTGCCTCTTAATTCTTCAGCCTTCTTTTTATCAACTTTTAAAGTGTAAAGATACTTATTAGTTCTGAGTTTAAATTTAACTTCATTGTCACCTAAAACTTTCATACGACACTCAGTAGCATTTTCGGATAATTCAACGAATTTCTCAGCATCAAATATTTCCTTCGGCAAAATTTAACCTCCATCAACTTATTGTTTTAAGTCCCAAATATAAACCTATTTCAAAAATTGGACAAGCAAACCCATTATTTAAACAAAATCATTTAGGAGACGTGTTAGCTTATTTTGAGGTTAATGTTTTTGCCTGCCTCCACAACTACTTTTCCACCTTTTTGTAAAAAAGATATTAAAAAAGGAAGGAAAACACTTCCTCCAACCTGCAGCTAAAAAAGTTACTCTAAAACTAAAGGGGTATTATACCCATCGTTTTATTAAACTCAAATGTTTTGTTAAATATTTAACGATTTATAAAGAGTTTATGGTGGGCGCACCCGGATTCGAACCGGGGATTCGGCTCCCAAAAAAGGATTTACCGCGGTGTGAACGCGGTGTCATAACCACTAGACCATGCGCCCAATCTTTGTAATCTGCACTATCATTAATTGTAAATACCTATTTTTTAGTTTTGCTCTCAAGAGGAAATTTATTACATCATATTTTTTGGGGATAACCTTTGTGTAGAAAGTGCTGTCATAAAAAGGGGATAAGCCAATTATGCTTATTTGCTAGTTTTCGCCACCATAATCTTCAGGTTTAGGTAGTTATACTTTTAGTTTCTACTCAAACTAGGAATGAATGAGCGGGAGATGCCTAAGGGAAGGCTCTTTTCCTTTTTAATAGCACTTTTGCGGGATAAAAATCCCATAAACTCTTCCCCAAAAAAAAGGATAATAACAGGTTATGATCTTTTTCTATGGCTCAAATTTCGCATCCATGTCCTAAATTTGATTTCTTATATATTAATTGTGTAATGTTGAACCTATTAAAGATTGGTTTGGAATCTTTCATCGACTAAAGGGGAAGAGAATTAAGTTATAGTAAGACTTGTTGTCCCTGCCCAGTTAAGTAATATTGGCTTGGTTTTTGCTCGGTCTTTCCCACGATGCCTTCTCTTGTCATATTCCTTAGCTGCAACAGCACTCTCGAATATGACATGTTTAGTTCTTTTGCTATTTCACTGGTTGTTTTTGGTTCGCGTTTAACCAGCTCAAGTATTAATGTTCTAGTTTCGATCCCTGGTGTAACATTTCGCTTTTTTCTTAAAATAGCCTTAGCCTCATACACCTTTTTTCTCCAGATAGGAGACATTTTTACCCTCTCATGTCCTATTAAGAGTTACCATAATTTTTCTCCTGGCTATATTTTTCAGAATTAGTCAAATAATTAGCAGAATTCACTCAGCTTTGCTTGTTTAACCTTTTCCTCCTCAAATATTAAACCAATGTTTTGCTTGAGCAGGTTTAGTCTCTGTTTTATATATAGTGGCAAATCAAATCTATCTGCAATGGATAATGCAAAGGGAAGGTACTTTTCTATCCCTGCTTGATGCACTGTTAAAACCAGCTTTCCTCCGCAAGATGTGCATTTTCCTTGAAGAGGGGGGCGCCTATACTTTTTGTTACAATTTAGGCATCGACTTTTTTGTGTGGAAAACGCTTTTAAGTTGCCTGCAATGTCACGGATAAAGTGTTTTTGAGTTATTTTAATGGCGACCATCTTTGCGTTCGATGCTCTTATCTTGTTTGATAGTTCCAACTGGGCTTCTACCTTTTCCAGCATAGTGTTAAGTTCCTTATACTTTGATTTTAGGGGGCCCTGAAATATTTCTCTGGTTGGATGGGTAAATTTGAAATTTTCATACTGTTCCGGTTTACCGAGCCTATGTGCAATTATATCTATTAATTTCTCACTGTTTTTCGGATCGTCATAATTTAGAGTTCTCTCGTAAAATTCTAAGGGATACTGTCCCATTATGTCCATATTATGCGACTCACTGTCTACCTCCTGTGGATCCAAATGCACCGATATAACTAGGGGAGTGTCCATCATTCCTCCTCTCTTTTTGGGCACAAATAATTTAGAGAAGTTCAACAAGGGATCTAGTGCGAGCATTATAGAATCTTCGTCCCCGTCACAGTTTCTTCTTTTTGCGGCATGCCAGTACGGGTGTGCATAACAAACTTGAGCTTTTGTGAACCCAATGATACGTCCAACAATACCTACTGACGTATGTGGAGCGAGACCTACTATAAGGTGGCCAACAAGATCTCCAGGGCTCTTTATTTGGTAGTATGCTGGCATCATGTAGAATTTAGTTAGGAGTTCGTCTATAAAGTTAGCTACTCTTACAAGAAAATTGGCACAGCTCTCTGAAATTATCACATCCTGGGGTTTTAACTCTACTATTTGGTTTTCATTCTCCAAAGGCATTCCTTTATAATCGTGGGTGTAACCCAGTTTGAGTAGTTTTTCTATTGACACTGATATTTCCTTAGGTGTGAAATGAGTAAGGGGAGCATCGGTGGCGTCAAATCTCACTGTACCGTCTTTGTAAACATATAGATCGTATTTGGCTCGGAGGATACCCTTCTCTAGGGGTTCTGGAATTTTTGATTCACTGATTAACCCCCGAACGCCTTTTACTTCGGTGACCTTCTCTTCTCCAATTTTTCTCATAGCTTTTTGGAGTTCATCTTTAATATTTATTTTTCTAGTTTCGTATGGTTGCATTTTTCCCCCGCATTTAGGACAAGCAGGCGTGTTTTGAGAAAAACCGCACTGTAAGCAAGTGTTTATCGCCAAGGTTTCTTTTTTACAGGAAGGACAAAAATTATTGAAAGTTACGGTTTCACAGTCAGGGCAGATCCTTTTTGCCACCTCAATAGAGATTACTCCTTTCTCTGCGGCTTTAACTATATTTCTTGTACTTCCTCCTTCCAATCCGACTGGAAACAGAACATGCACCGGAGGGGAAAGCATTCTTTCTTTAGCCTTTTCTGGTCTCCCCATTCTTGCCCCAACATAAATTGGGGCTCTTTCTCTTATAGGTATATCACAGAGCGATTTTACCACATCAAGACCACTCATTCCCTCTCCAAATTGGTAGAATGAAATTTTTTGCCCCACCTTATTTTTCGATAGGCATCTCATTAAAACTGGAGTGTGCTCAGGGATTATGATTTTATTATCTTTAAACTTGTGGGGAACACCGAGCCTCTCCAAAATTTCTTTTATGCCTTTCGGTGCTTTTGAAGCAATTTCGCCCTTTTCGTTTACCTCCACTTTTTCTAACCATTTTTGAAGTTCTATGGCTTCATCAGCGTGTATATCATGCCAATAATATGTGTATTCAGGATGAAGGGGTACACCTAGCGCCTCACTAATTTTTAACGCCTCTTTGGCAGTTGGTTTGAAATAAAAGGGGTCTTCAATCATGCGTTCTAAACGTTCTTTGTTGATGCCTATAAAACTAGAAGCACTCTGAATATCTTCGCCAAATTTTTCACTGATTTTTTTCTTGAGTTCTTGAATCCACCATTCTTCACAGTAGGCAGAGGGAACTAAGGGATGATTATTTTCCAAAAACTCTCCAAACGCTACTAGAAGATCTCCTAGAAACAAGATTTTATCTATTTTTTTAGCAACTTCCATGGCTTCCTTTATGGTATTGATCTTTACGACCGAACCGTCCAATGTCTTCACAATAGGCCCTTCAATACTGTCCACAGGTAGAACTATTGCACCCTTACCAGGTCTTTCTGTGCGAATGTGTGTCCCTGGAGCTAAGAATTCGTCTAAAACAATCATAGTTGCAGGGTTAATACCGACTGCTGAAAGTCCTGTGTTTCTTGAACGACCGTATCTGAGCCGAAAACTACCAGCAGCCGAGGGTTCTCCAAAAACTGGTCTGCCAGCAATAACGTCTGCCAGATAGGTTGTGCTGGGCTTCACTTCCAACTTCTCTTTTTTCTCTTTAGACTCTGATAGCCATTCCCATCCTTCGAAGCCCATGCGATCAACAATTTTTTTAATTTTTGAAGCTTTGCCAATTAAACCATCATTTAGTACAAGAATCGCCCCACCTCTTAATTGATTTGTTTCAATTCTTGGGAGATTTCGATGACCTGAAACTTCTATTGTATCGGTGGGTTCACCTGTTACCTCTACTGGAAGATTTTTCAAGACCCTTCTTATCATATCGGGGGTTGAAGGATATTGTAGGTGGGTTACTCTATGTTCATATAAATCGATCTCTTCTACGAAGCGTTCAATTTCGTCATCTGTAGGTTTATACCTATCTAAGTGAAGAAGCCTTCTTACAAAATCCGCCACTAGAACAGTCTTTGCTTGTTCCGTTCCCCCGGCGGATCTAATAGGTCCAGCAAAATAGATTGCGAGATATTCAGTATTATCAGGATTCCTTTTAATTTTAATATCTGCTATTCCCTCAATGGGGGCTGCGGTTACCCCCTCAGTTAATAGAGCTAATGCCAGACGAATGGCTTTATCTGCAACTTCTTCGTCATTATTTAGATTCCCAATCGTCCTATAGACTACTTCTTCTGCGATTTTAAAAGCTACTTCATCTCTAGTCATTTTTGTGCTTAATTCTCTTATACGTTCTGCTACGCCCTTAAGTCCAATCAATCCTTCGACTCTTGCAGCAACATCTTTTGCAGTCAAAATCTCAGGCTCAATAGATGGGTCAAATCTCCTGCTACGTGCCTCTCTTACGATATTGTATAAATTATCAAAACTAGTTTCTATCGTCTTAAAGTATTCTTGCATCTCTTTACTGGCGTTCGTCATTAGTGCATCTCCACTCAAAAATAATGCATTTTATTAAAAACAATTTTTACAATACCAACATGCCACTTTAAAACATTAAAACTTACATTTATGTCCATGTTTGATTTAGATTTATGAAAAGCTTTATGTACCCTTTATAGTATGTGTATAATTCCTATTAAAAATTAATCTGAAGAAAAAACAGAGTTCTAGAGAAAAACACAAAAAGATTTATACAATCAAATTCAAATAAGACTAAATATGTCAAGATAGATAACACTTAATTCAAAAACTTTTTAAATATCGAATCAATATCCAGCTTGAACTCCTAAATTTACTTTTCCGATGGAGGTTCTACTCATGGGCAGACGATTAATTGTTCAGAGACGGGGCAGAGGCGGCTCAAACTTCCGAGCGCCCAGTCATAAAAGGAAAGGCGAAGTTAAACACCGCCCCACCGAAAAAGACAGAAAAATAGTGTCTGGCATAATCAGGGAATTATCACATGAACCAGGAAGAGGCGCGCCGCTGGCTAGGGTAAGATTTGAAGATGACAGGGAACAATGGATCCTTGTACCTGAAGGCGTCTTCGTAGGACAAAGGATTGAGTACGGAGCAGAAGCTGGCATAGGACTAGGTAATACTCTTCCACTTCGAGAAATCCCTGAAGGAGTGCCAATATTCAACTTAGAAGGAGTGCCCGGAGACGGTGGAAAATTTGTTCGCGCTTCGGGAACTTACGCTACAATTCTCACTCACAGCGAAGATAAGGTGATGGTTCGACTTCCCTCAAACAAAATAAAAGCATTCAATCCCAATTGCTGTGCCACCATAGGAGTGGTTGCCGGTGGAGGACGTACTGATAAGCCCTTCATAAAAGCAGGTAGCGTATATTATCTCTCAAAAGCAAAAAGCTGGAAATGGCCCAAGGTACGAGGCGTAGCCATGAATGCGGTATCACATCCACATGGTGGAGGAAGTCACCAACATGTAGGAGGCCCTTCCACTGTTCCTAGAACCGCACCACCAGGCCAAAAAGTTGGTCTAATAGCTCCACGCAAAACTGGAAGAAAACAAAGGAAGTAGCCTGTTGGGCGAAACATGAAAAATCTTGTAATTGATCATAAAAATTATACTAACTTAAAGAGTTTATAACTATAATTTGTAATTCAGGAGGTTAACAAGTTGGGGCATCGTAAGACACATGCACCGAAGAGAGGAAGCCTAGCATATCTACCTAGAGGAAGAGCTTCTAGTCCGATAGCGCGCGTTAGAAAATGGCCCAAATATGCAGAATCAACGACTATGCTTGGCGCTGCAGGATACAAAGCGGGAATGACACATGTTTTGCTAGTTGAAGACAAACCCAACAGCCCTTATTTTGGGCAAGAGAGAGTGTTTGCAGTGACTGTAATTGAGACTCCTCCTCTCGTGGTTTTCGGAATAAGAGCCTACAGTTTAACTCCTTATGGTTTAAAAACACTTACAGAAGTCTGGACGCCAGAACTGTCAAATGACTTGAGGAGAGATTTTACGCTCCCCCAGGATTATAATTATGAGAAAAACCTGAATTACCTTGAAGAACAAAAAGAGAAAATATCTGAGATTCGAGCCTTAGTTCACACTCAACCACGGATGACTAGCGTACCCAAGAAAAAACCAGACATAGTAGAAATTAAAATAGGGGGCGGCTCAATAGAGGAACAAATAAATTATGCAAAACAAATCTTGGGAAAACAAATTCGAATCAATGAGATCTTCAAAGAGGGACAATACGTTGACGTTATCGGGGTAACCAAAGGGAAGGGTTTTCAAGGGGCAGTAAAAAGATGGGGGGTTCGTAGATTACAGCATAAATCCAGAAAAACAAAAAGAGGAGTGGGCGCAATTGGTCCGTGGCGGCCAGCTAGAGTATCTTATACAGTTCCCCGACCTGGACAAATGGGTTATCATCAACGCACAGAATATAACAAGAGAATCTTAAAAATCGGTGAAAAAGGAGAGGAAGTTACCCCACAAGGTGGATTCATACGTTATGGCTTGGTGCGAGGAGACTATATCCTAATACAGGGCACTGTACCTGGGCCCTCTAAGCGACTAATAACCCTTCGTTATCCGATAAGACCACGAATCAACATACCCGAAAAAGCACCCCAAATTTCCTATATAAGTATTGAATCCAAACAAGGAGTTTAGAGGAAGCGATTCAATTGGCGAAAAAAGTTAACGTTTATGGACTTGATGGAGAACCGATACGCAGCATTAAACTACCCGAGGTATTCACCACACCATATAGGCCAGATCTCATTAAAAGAGCAGTATTGTCCTCAATGACTGCGAGGATTCAACCCTACGGAGTAAATGAAAAAGCAGGTAAACGAACAACTGCTGAATCTCGGGGCCCCGGTTTGGGTATCTCTAGAACGCCTAGAGTAAAGGGTTCACGGTATCCTGCGGCTATGCGTGGCGCACTAGTAACCATGGCGGTAGGAGGCAGAAGAGCACACCCACCTAAACCAGAAAAAAGATATCTAGAGAAAATCAATAAGAAAGAAAGAAAATTAGCAATCTGCTCAGCTATAGCTGCCACTGCGAGACCTGAGATGGTTAAAAAGAGAGGACATTTAATCGAAAAGGTACCAGAGTTACCCCTAATAGTGTCTGACGAAGTACAGAACATTAGCACTACCTCCGAAACAAGAAAACTGTTTATCAAATTGGGCGTGTGGCCGGACATATTGAGGGCCAAAAATGGCAAGAAGGTCAGATCGGGAAGAGGAAAAAGCCGTGGAAGAAAATACAAGAAGCCCAAAAGTGTACTAATAGTGATAAGTGAAGATCAAGGTATAGTTAAAGCATCAAGAAATCATCCCGGCTTAGACATAGTAAATGTAAAAAACTTAAATGCAGAACTATTAGCACCAGGAACCACGCCAGGAAGGCTAACCATATGGACCGAATCCGCTGTTAATCAACTAGAAAAACTTTTCTCGTCATAAAGTACATATTAGTTCTATCCAGCTATTCACCCTCTTTTTGTAGTTGCACCCTGAACCTCTTCAATTATAGTTTGGGCATTATTCGACGAAGGAGGCAGTTAGGGAATAATCTGAAAACTTATATAAACTGTCTTCTGCACCTTTTGTTTTTAAGTTTGGCAAGCCGGGGAAGGTAGTACTAGTCTTTGCGGAACAGGTTTTAATTGAGTTTCATAATACCTTCAGGGGAGAAATATAGAGTTTGGAAAATGAAAAAAGACATTTATGGAGAATTCGCCTATTGTAGGGTTCACTTGGACGTAATAAAAATACTTACGAGTAAAATTAAGGACTAAATTAAATAGGTATTTTAGGGTTGAAACAAGTAATTAAAGCGTCTTAATGAGATAGCTGTAGAAAAGCAAATATAAGAACTGACATTTTTAACTTACAAGTCAGAATTAATAATTATGTTAGAGGATAATTGTTGAAAAAAAGAGGTACGGATTAATTTTAATGGTAGTTCTGTAGCTAGCCATCAGACCTCATGCATTCCTTCTAATTCTATGTAGGGGCTGATTATTACCCTTAGAATAACTGCCTAACCGTTGGAAAATACGAAGCTTAGAATGTTGACTCTGAAGGTAACCATCTGCGGAGTTTGTGAAATACTCTGGCGATAATTTCGGCTCTCTCTTTTTGTCTTGTTATATCTTCTCTTGACAATTCTCGGACTTGTTTTGCCGGCGCGCCTGAAACAGATAACCGGGGGGGTACGACCATGTTTTGTACCAGAATGGATCCTGGGGCAACGAAGGCTCCTTCTCCGATAGTTACGCCTTCATATATTATTACGCCGTCACCTATCGTAACTGCATCTCCACAGTAACAACCATGCATCACCACGTTGCTTCCAACACTGACAAAGTTTCCCAAGATGACTGGCGCGTCTTCTGAGTGCGCGTGAATAACGCATCCGTCTTGAATATTAGTGTAGGCACCGATTTGCACTTTTGAAAAGTCTCCCCTGATTACGCTACCCGGCCAAATGTTTGAGTATTCTCCTATTTCAACATCTCCTACCAAGGTAGCTTGTGGGCTCACATATGCATCTTTATGTATCTTTGGTTTTTTTTCCTGAAATACAACTATCGGACTCATCTTTTAATCCTCCACATTTTTCTGTATCCAATCTATTTATTAGTATAATCATTTTTGAAAATAAGTCTACCCATTTATCTTTGAAAAAAATTAAGATTCCTTAATACTACTTGTATTTATCGGGCGTCCTGTTCCAAATAAATTCTTCTTCACAGTAGTCACGCCACTCACTTTTACAGTCACATTCAGCCTTTAGCAGTACTTCTGGGTTTTGATTTAATGTGAATTCAGCTAGAAGGTCTTTAATTCTTTTATCACATTTTCCACAGTTGTGCGGGCCCTTTTCACTTCCTATCCCTACTAAACTGCAGATGATTCTTTTGTTTTTAGTTAGATTCTTAGTGATAATTTTCAGGATTTCAATCACACTCCAAAGCCATGGAGGCCTATACTTGCCCTGATTCCAAAGGTATTCTACTAGGGTGCCTCTGTGAACTGTGCAGGGATTAAAGGATATGGAGTTTACGCCGATTTTAAAAGAGTCCTCAGCAGAACGTATAGAATCTATTATGGCTTCTCTTTCCCTTAGAAATGGTGGCTTAATAAGTATGTATGATTTTACACCGACCCCGCTTTTGTTAGCTATTGAAACAGCTCTCTCAAATTCATTTAGATTAAAACCTTTGTTTATGTAATGATTCCTGATTTCATCGTTACTTGTTTCAAGGCCAATTCCTATCTCTAAATAGATGTCCCTTAGTATGTCGCGGCATTCGCTTAAAATTTCATAATTCACATACTGCGGCCTTGTTTCCACAATTACTTCCTCAACCCGTTCATCTGACGCGATTTTTTTAAAAATAGCTCTTCTTGCGGCTTTAGGGACCTCCAGCTCGTCCAAAAAACTACCAGAAGTGAAAATTTTGATTGCTAGGGAATCTTCAACTGAGCCACAGGAATCATAAGCCAAATCAAATTGTTTAATTAAAGATTCGGAATCAGGGACAGTAATAGGCGCGTCATAGATGTACCCGCACATGGAGCAGCCTCCCTTATCTGATAATGCCCAGCTGCAGCCTCTTGTAGCTAGAATAACCACTAGAGATGTTCCAACCTTATTTAACAACCTGTCCCTTTCCAACCAGAATTTTACAGGCCTTCTGGTAAAGTCCTCCCTGTATCTGTTTAGACTTTTTTGACGGATTTGAAATATCTTATTGGATAATTCAGAATCATTATATCCAAACATTTTTAATCCTTCTTTTTCTCGGTGAGAAAAACGGCAACACCTTTTTTACATTGTTTCATCTCGGATCCACTCATATTAGATATCCCCACAGCAATTAGTTCTTTTTCCACATTATAGATCATTACAGAGTCTCCCGGTCTAATCTGTGGGTCTGCATCTTTAACGCCTGGAGCGAAAAGGTTTTTCCCATCTAGAATATCTCCACCAAATTCTATCCAGTAGCCGTGACCAACTAACCTTTCGGCGCCTTTTAGGGTCATTCTAAGTAAACCAAATATGGGGGTAAATACAGCAATTAATTTTTGGTCTACAAAAATTTTCACATCCCCCCTCCTATCTCTCCTAAAATCTGCATCGTTAGGTATTAGCTTTTCTGCGGCGCCTATCCCGAATTGGTAGTCAGCGATTTTTCTTAAACAGTCTATTGTCCCAATCTTTTTAGAGCCTGACAAGTCAGCATACTCCTCTAGATTTCTTTTTAAACTAGACAAGCTTTTTTCTCCAGCTATGTTGCCACTCACCTCGGTGAATATAATATCTTTTCCAGAAATCTCGGAAGCCTTTAAACAGGCTTTGCGGTATCCTCCATCTAAATGTGCTATTACTACCGTTTCTTTATCCAACTTTTCCAAATACTTTGATAGAGAACTTGAGGCTATTTCTATTTCCTCGTAATCCCAATCGCCTGTCACGGGAATATCATAATGCGCCGCAGGATAAACTTGTTCTAGCTCTCTTGGAACAAGTCCAAGGGGGGACGAAAGTATAACCTCTTGTATCATTCCCTTACCAACACTTCTTATAACTTCTCTAAACCTTTTATGTGATTGTGAAAGTGAGTAGGGCTTTTTTGCAGAACAAGGCAAAATGACTACCGTTTTTACACCTATGATGGGGGTATATCGTTCTGAAACCCTTATTCTAAATCTTTTAATTTCCGGCCTATTATAGGACTCCGACCCTATACAACAAACCAATCCCTTTTTAGCAACTGGAGTGTACTCCTCAAGAAAATTATAGTGGGTGTTATCCATAATTCGAAGAGAGGCCGCCATTGCCGGGGAATAATGTGATGATAGCTCCACCCTCTCTCGCAGGAATCCCTCTCTTATATCTAACCTAATCTTTTTTAATACAGAGGTTGAAAAAAGAATGTTGTGTTGCAATAATTTATAAAAGCGCTCATTTGAATGCATCTCTCTTAATTCAGAAATAGTGTATGTTGAACATATCTCACAGTTGCAAGGAAGCTCAACTAGATCCCAAACCTTTTTTGACCCAACTTCTTGTAATAAATTATTTATTCTTGCCTCCTGTATCATAAGTGTTGTATCGAAAATATCAACGCCAAAATAAACTAGATGAGAATAATATGCGGGATGAATTGGACCCGGAACATAAACTAAAGAGTTGGGCGAAATTTTTCCCCTGACCTTTATGATAAATTCCACCAACTCACGGGGATTCCCTATAACATCACCTATATTCTTCAAAATATAAACGTCAAAGCCTAGTTGAGAGAGATCATCTATGTGTTTTTCACACAGATCGAAATACCTTGAATAGAATATTGGAACCGCGAGATACCTTTTTTCAGCTCTTTCTTTGAAATAGACAGAATTCTTAAGTAGATTATCGAAAAACTTTCTAGTATCTTCCCGTTCCAGTTCTAAAAAAAGGCCGCATGGAACTGTTAAAATCTTTGGCTGTAATTTTAATTGGTCTTCCAAACATTGATCTAAGTTGTCATAGATGAGAGGATTAGCCGTGTTTGCCATAAAAACATTCGAATAACTGTTTTCTTTTAAAGAGTCAGGGAGAATATTAAAAATTAACATTTCTTCAGAAACATAATTTATATGAGGGTATTTAGCATGAATAATTGAGGGTGTTAGAATTTTTTTATCTATTAACTCTATTCTTCCAATTCTACCTGGGCCATCATGTTTGGAGACTTCAAAAATGGGCTTTTTATCTTCTTCCAAATTTAGCCACGCCTCGATGGTTAGTCTTGTAAAACATTGATTTTTTAAAATACAGGGGGGTTACCAATCAATATTGATTAATATTTTTTATTAGTAAGACTATTTACCATGTTCATTTTTGAAATTTCTCTAGAAACCTATTTACTGTATAATATGATTTGGATAGATCCTGCATCAGAGTTAAAAAATCGGTTTTCTCGTATCTTGCTTGCATATTTTTAAGATTCACCCAGTCTAGTTTACTCTCTTTAAGAAGAGAGGTGTAAATCTGTTTGGCTAACCAGTAATAGTCCTGCCTACGCAACTTTCGGCGCTCTTTCTCTTCTAAAGAAGATCTTACTAGGTTAAAGATCTTTTTTGCTCCTATCATATCTTCATTAATTAAAGAAGTCAGGACAAAGAGCAACACACTCAGAGAAGCGATTTTTTCAGCAAGATTAAAATTTTTCCAGTCCAGGATGGCAAGTTCGTATCCGCGCACAAAACTGTCTCGCGCCTTGTTCGCATTATTTGTCGCTGAGAAGCAATCACCAACTTCTATAAAAAACCCGCTTGCTCTACCGTAATCTCTCTCCCCTTCAAAAAATTCAGCACAGCGCAAAAAAAGTTTAGCCGCCTCCTCATAATCACCCCTCTCTTTTAAGTCCATACCAGTTTGTATCAATTTTCCAATAGAACCCAAAGCAGCTGTGTAAAGATCACAAGCTTTTTTCTCATCTTGCAAAACGTATTTTGCTATCCTATATGCTTCAATAAAATCTTTTCTGGAAATTGCCTCATTGAACAGCCTTTTTTGCACTTCGAACACCAGAAACTATTTCCAAAAACTTCCATAAATATTTATACCAGTATATTTAACAATAAACACTAAAATCTTGATTTCATAGTATAGTTATAGGAATTAACAACTTTTAAATTCCAATCATATCCGAGACGGAGCCGGTATAGCTCTAAACAGTAGGTTGATTTTATGGGAGTGAGCATTACAAACTCAGGCGCCATTATACTGGATAAAGTTATTTGCGACGGGCATGTTCCCGGCAGTAAGATAAGAGTTATAACTCATGTACATTCAGATCACCTTCAGGGATTAGAAAAGAGTATTAGAGAATGTGATTTAATCTGCTCAACTCCTGCCACTAAGGATTTACTTGAAGTTATGGAGGGACTGTATCCATTACAAATGATTACTCCCCTCTATGGAACCCCCTTCAATTACGAGAAGAACACCGTTACCCTGTATCCTTCTGGGCATATTCTTGGGGCAGCACAAGTCTTAGTAGAAACAGAGAATGGGGAAAGGTACCTTTATAGTAGCGATTTTGATTATGAGAAAATACAGGCAATAAAGTGTGACGTTCTAGTTTTAGATGCTACATACGGTCACCCCTCTTGTATTCGACCTCCCCCCAGTACTATTAGACGTGAATTAATTAATTTTGTTCGTGAAGAATTAGAGAATAATAACTCAATTATCATCTTGGGATTCTATGGAAAGCTCCAAGAAGTAATGAGTTTACTTCGCAAGGAGAAAATTGAAGTACCCTTCATTAACCCACCGAAGGTTTACTTGATTTCAAAGATTTATGAAAAATACGGTATTCATCTAGGCGAGTTCTACTCCTCAAATAGTGAATTAGGGAGGAGAATAACTAAATCGCAACAGCACATCGGGTTTTACCATCCATCATCAAGACCTAAAATATCTGAGAATCCAGTTTTCATACATTTAACAGGGTGGCAATTTGGAACACCATACAAAAAAGTTTCACCAAGGGAGTATATTTTTTCATTCAGTGGGCATGCAGATTTTAACCAACTAATTAAGTATGTGGAAGAGTGTAAACCGAAATTAGTAATAACTGACAACGCTCGTCCGGGTGAAGCATCCAGACTGGCGGAAGAAATTAAGGCGAGGTTGGGAATAGAAGCGAAACCTGAACCGTCCAGCAGTAATACCAAAAAATAAGCCTTTTAAAGACGAAAAAAAGGGAAAATTGGGTTTACTAAACTTAAAGGTTTTTTAAAGTTGAAATAAGAGAAGGAATCTAAATGTTTAGGTTATACCTTCTGCGTTCTAGAAATTCTTGCTTTTTGGGATCATTCCAAGTTCCTTTCAGCCCCTGCAAGTATCCCGTTATTCTCGAAAGAATCTCGGCATTAGGGCTCCCACACTTCGGGCATTTAAAGTCCAAGAGTTCCTCTACGGAATTGAACTGGTTCTGTTTCCAATCCATTCGCCCCTGACTGTGACAACTGCTACAAGACCACATATCCACTGTGAAATCAAAATAAGCAGTAAGAGTGTTTCTAGCTATTTTTTGAATGAATTTCCATAGGGCTTCAGGATCCGGATAAGCATCGTCCAAGAAAATGTGCTGAAGGAAGCCTCCTCCAAGAAGTGGAGCAAACATCGCTTCCTTCTTTATTCTTTCAGATAACGGTATATCTGCGTCTACCGGCTGATGAACCGAGTTCGTTAGATAAACATTTGGATAACTACCTCTAAGAAACGGTCGAATTTCAGGATACCGCTCATACATTATTTTAGCAAGTCTACCAGCAGCCGACTCAGCAGGTGTCCTAGTTATCTGTATCGAGAGTCCAGTTTCCTCTGACCACTCATCAGCCAGCTCCTGCATTGTTTTTATAACCTTTAATGCAAATTTCAATCCCTCTTCATGCCAAAGTGGATAACCAACCACTATTTCGGTCATTTCAGCGAAACCAATGGTCCCTATAAGAAGCTTCCGCTCTTCAGGAATAATCATATCTTTTCCATTTGGCCGCTTAACATTGTATAGTGGAGCTAGCCCAAGTTTTTTAATTCTTTTAATTATGCTATATCGGTTTAGAAGGCTCGGTATAGTCACATTATTTATTATTTGCGTAAAGTCTTCGAAAAATTTACTCTCATCCTGTTTAAAAGTTCTGGCAGCACTAGCAACAGGGTTGGGAGTGTCCATTTGAATCGCGCCGAACACTGCATTTCCTGTGAGGTACTCCTCCTTTTGTTCTGGAGTGTCTGCTGCCCAAGTATGGGAACAACAAGATACGCACCCGCCAACAATTTTTCTTCTCCAATTGAGATAGTTTACAAAATATGGAAGACCGTACTTGGCGGTTAACTTTGCAGCCCAGATATAGGCCTCCTCAAACTCAGGCTTCATCCATTCCTCGCGAAGTTCTATGTTAATCTTTGGATAATTAAAAAGTTTACCGTACCTATCGCCGTTATACATTGTTTTCATCAGAGTTATAAAGTATTTTTTAACTTCTTCAACAAAATCTCCATAAACATAGCGTTCACTAACTTTGCCGCCAGGCATGATTACTGGCTCATCCATAAATTCCTTTTTTATACCAGGACCAATGTCAATGGAAGTGAAGGGCACTTGGCCGCCACGGGCAACATACTGTTGGGTGGCGATAAAAGGTGTGTGTTGACAAGCTTGTTCCACTTCACGCTCATAGAAAACTCTCATAGTGTAAGCCACTATGGAATCTATTATCTCCCTGGGGATCTGGCTGAATTTTGCGTATAAATCTTCATTAAGATTTAAAGTAGCAGGGTTCATACTGGATACTAAGTTTTGTGCTGCCCTTGTGAGTTCTTCTTGTTTTAATTCCTTCAGGTACCAGGCAATTGACTCCATCCAATTGTGAAATCCTTGACCTCCAGACATATTACTTTGCCACGAGGCAAGCCATATTGCAGCATGGTTTGTAAAAACTATTAGATGTTTGGCAGGTCCAGCGCTTGAAGAGTGAGCGCCCTGTAGCCCGTCTGGCTCTAATCCTAAAACCATAAATAGTCTGGGGTCCCATGATGCGCAGTAATCTCTTATGCTGGTGTATTCCCTATCTTTATGATAGTTATCGCCCATTAGGTGAGCGTCGGCTATGTTGGTTGTGAATCTTAAGGTTTTCCCAGAGGGAACCTCAACTTCTAAATATCCGGGTAGTGTTAGGTAAGTATGTTCGGACATAACTTTGTCGTAAACTATTTTAGCAATAGTTTCGGGATTTATCTGTAAGTTTGCATTCCAAGTATGCTTGAGTGGATTAACAATCATCTCGTTTAAGTCATAAATCGGCACACCGATTCTGGTATATCGCTTTCTTTCTTCAACCATACCCATCTCAGCTAGTACTGAGCAGGCCATTTCCCGTATCATGGGGCTTGAAAGCCATTGGATATTAGAGGATATGATTCGTTGCACAATTCTTTTTGCTACCTCAGCCGCCTTCTCTTTTTCTATTCCTGTTTCTCTAACAAGACTTTTAATTATTTTAGAAACATCAAAGTTCTCGATTGTGCCCCTCGAAGTCCTCACTGGGGGTAGTAAGGAGTGGATAAAGTTTCCATTGCTTTCGGGTTCCAAAGGGAGCTCTTCTCTCTTTTTTGATGAATGACTAGAGTTAGACATAACAATCACTCCTGGTTAAATATTCGCCTCTCTAATTCTTCATGATAGATAATTTCCCCCAACACCAATTCTCTAATTGACCCATCTTCATTTACCAATACTACGGAAGGAGTTGATGAAATGTAAATTTGATTTTGTAGTAAATCGAATTCTAAAGAATCTGGTACACCATTTGTGATATCTACCAATTCCACAGGTATGTTTAGCTTTTTGCCCACTTCTAAAGTAATCTTTTTCATTGTTGGACAGTTAGGGCAATTCACTTGTGTAAATACTAATAGCTTCTTTACGCGCATCTTGTTTACGCCCTCTATATCTAATTTTGAACATTTAATCCGAAGTGGCCTTAGATTTTTATAAGAATCCAGCGAAGCTTTTGCCAATGTGTGTTCATTTGACCATTGAGACTCGCAATTAATTGATTTTTTTAAAGTATAATTAATTTGGTCTCACAATAATATTATTTTTGATTATTTAAAGTCCAAACTTGGGGAAGTTTAATTGAGGGTGGTGTTGTATTTTTCACATTTATAATTACTAAAATTTTTTAGATAATTTACTCTACTTTTTTTGAGCTATATAAAATTTTCGCGTGGCCACAATATTTTCCATTTCGAGTAGACTTCGTGCAATATGCATAATGAGGAAATAGCGCCATAATTCATTCAGTATAGAGAAGCTTGGAATAATTTAGATATCAGCAAGGTTAGTACAATTTTTCTGTTTAAAAAAACGAGTAATACATAGGTAAATTAAAAGGAAGTACAGAATATCAGCCTTTTAGTTGCCATATTTATGTTAAAAGGTGAGTGGGGTTGAGGCTACAATATAGCATAAAAGATATATATCCTCTTTGAATATTACTCCATACAATTGTAGCACCCTTTCCGAAAATTGTTTTGTGAGGTGAAATAAGGTTGCAGAGGTGTTCTTTCCTCCACAGTTGGAGGGTTGAAGAAATTCGCTGAAGCGGATATCTTCGAACTATTAAATAGAATAGACTCCCTCATAGAGGGCATAAACCTATTTTTGAAAGACGAAAAAGAGGAAAACAAGAATTTTTTGTTGAGTTCTTTAAAAAAGAATTTCCTCAAAGAATTCTCTTTACTAAGAGAAGGAATCGAAAATTTAGCCTCCATAGCATTGACGAAAAAGCAAAGAGAAATTCTGATGTACATATCAAATCTAGAGAGAGTCACTGTTTTCACAAGGCTTGCCGAGGAAATTTCGGAAAAATTTGAAATGCCTAAATCAACGGCTAGGTGGAATCTTAACAGACTTAAAAAAGCAGGGCTAATAACTGCAGGAAACAAAGAAAACAAAGGTATTCCAGTATCCCTCACATATATCGGTAAAATAGTGGCGCGCAAAGTGTACATCGACAATATAAGAGAAAATAAGTTCGTATCTGCCAATGTTACACAATTTGTAGACACTCTCGAATTCAAAAACATGCAAAAGGAGGCAATCGAGGAAGAACTTCAACTAAAAATGCTTTAACGGAGGAAAAGCATACTTGTACAAGTAGATGTGGAGGGTATCCCTCCACTGATTTTAGCTGAGCCTACCCAAAAGAATAACATGTTCCTTCTCAGAAAATATTACCCTCCTAGCTTACTATGCTATATATTTTCTAAACTTATTCAACCTTTTTTCCAAGAGTGAGCGGTATTCCCTATTAAGCTTCGGTTTTAGATCCACAATTTTTAATACATGTCTAGTCTACAAGCGATAGGTTACAAAGAATATTGTATCCTAGGCATAGTCAAAAATTATTGCGCGAAATAGTTAAATTAGGTTGGGGTTACCGTGGTGCATATTTGATATTCTATTGGAGGTTGAATCCATGAGGAGGTCTGACTTCCTTTGTTAGCCAATTTATAAGGAATGTATCTGAAGAATTAAGCCTACCTGATGAGGTGTTGTTTTTTGATACCACAATGCGTGATGGCGAACAGACCCCTGGTGTTTCCTTCACTATTAATGAGAAAAAAACTATTGCGGAGCAGCTTGCAAAATTGGGTGTAGATGTTATTGAAGCAGGGATGGCTATAGTTTCAAGGGGCGAAGAAGAAGCTATACGCGAGATAGTTAAATTAGGTTTAGATTGCGAGATTTGTTCACTAGCTAGAACCAATTTAAAAGAAGTGGATTTGGCACTTGATTGTGGTGTTAATCGGGTACATATTTTTATAGCCACTTCTGATTTGCATATAAGGGAAAAACTTAGAATGACAAGAGAACAGGTCGTGAAAAGCGCAGTTGAAACGGTGGAGTATGCTAAAGAGCATGGATTAAAAGTTGAATTCTCCGCTGAGGACGCTACCAGGAGTGATTTGGACTTCTTAAAAGAGGTTTATGGGAAGGTTGTCAAAGCGGGTGCTGATGTAATTAATATACCAGACACCGTGGGATGTGCAACCCCCCGAGCTTACGCATATCTAGTAAAAGAATTGAGCGGCGTTATCAATAGCGACGCGATAATATCGGCGCACACTCATGACGATTTTGGTTTATCAGTGGCTAATTCTTTAGCAGCTATAGAGATGGGAGCTAAACAGGTTCATGTCACAGTCAACGGCATAGGCGAAAGGGCGGGAAATGCTTCTTTAGAAGAGGTTGCTATGGCCTTAGTTGGTCTTTATGGAATTAAAACAAACATAAAAACAGAATATATTTTCGAAACATCAAAGCTCATTGAGAATTTAAGCGGTATAAAGATTCCACCTAATAAAGCGATTATTGGAGAGAATGCCTTTCGTCATGAAAGTGGAATACATGCTCATGCTGTCCTACAAGATCCCAGAACCTATGAACCGTTCTCTCCAGGACTAATAGGAAGAAAGAGAAGTAAGGAAGAAATTTCGCTTTCATCTATAGCAATTGGAAAACACACTGGGAAACACTCTCTAAAAGCTAAGCTGGATAGTTACGGCTACATATATTCTAATGAACAGTTGGAAGAGATACTGAAGCGTATCAAAAAGTTAGGTGATAAAGGAAAAAGCGTTACTGACATAGAGTTGCAGGCAATAGCGGATGATATAATTGGCAGAGTATCGGAAGAAGAGCAGTTTCTGAAATTAAAAGAGCTTGTAGTTATCACTGGATTGAATATTACTCCTACAGCCACGGTTCGGATAAATGTGGGTGGAGAAGAAAAACTTGTTTCGGATTTGGGAGTCGGCCCAATTGACGCAGCTTGTAACGCTTTACAGAAGGCTGTAAAGGCATTTGGGGAGATGTCGCTAGTCGAATATAATCTGGAAGCAATAACTGGTGGCACGGATGCGTTGGGTTTTGTTACAGTCAAAGTTAAAGACAAAAAAGATAGGCTATATACTGCTAGAGCAGCAAATGAGGATATAGTAAGTGCAAGTGTTCAGGCCCTTATCAATGCAGTTAATCGTATGCTGGCCTCCAATAAAAATCGTAATGGGATGAGTAAAAACGTATAGACGCTAAACCGTACTGCATCCTTTTATAAATTTGCCATGAAAAACTTTTTCATGCTTTATCTGAAACGCTCTAGCGTATGTTGGTTTGTCTAAGAAGCGTAGCTTATGTAGGTTTTTGTTATTTTTCATTTCCCAAATTACTACATTGCTACTCTTGCACGATTAAAAGATTTACCAAAACTTATTTTGGAGGAGACAGGAACTGTTTTTTTACTGGAAGAGCTTGATAAAAATCCACAACCGAGAGGTTGAAGAGAAAGCTCATTAAGATTGTTAGCCTTCTTCTTGCTGGCTTCGTAGTTTACAGATGCAGGGAAAATAATGAATGTAGGGGACTGGTTTCTAAAAATTTGGGCACAAAAAGATCATTGGTACCTTTTTTGTGGATTGCAGTGCAGCTGATTGGTGGGTGGCTGGTCTTGGAGTTAGGGTCTTCTTCCAAAAGGAAACATGAGAAGGGTTTCCTTTAAACAAGGGCGATGATGTTGACTAAAGAAGCAAAAACAAAATTGCCCAACTGAAATTGTTTCTTCCAAAAAGTTTACATGAAAAACTTTTTACATGCAAATAGTTAATTTCAAATGTACTTGATTTATAAAAGTCATAATTTCTATGTGGTTGAGGCTTGTCTCGTACTAAATGAGTATTGTATCTGTCAATCTATAAAGGGATGTTGTTTATGTCAAAGTGGCCATTCATTGCTGGTGACTATGTTGTTATAAACGAAAAGGCGGCCATCGCCATAGTTACATGTGGGTCTTACGATTTGCCAAAAGAGTTAGCCAAATTGAGTGACAAAATTGCCATTGTAGGTTTCTGTGAGACGGAGAATAGTGGAATAGCTAAGATTTTACAAAATTTGGCTTCAAACCCAAATATTAGATTCCTCATAGTCTGCGGTGAACGTGTAGTTGGCCATGAACCGGGGCAAACTATTATTTCGCTCTATAATAATGGGATTGATGAAAATTGTAGAATTATCGGAAGTGAGGGTACTATACCTGTTTTGCATCCAAATTATTTCAGGGGAGACGATCCGAATAAATTTGTTAAAAGATTTCAAAGCCAAATCGTTAAGGTGGTGGATGCACGAGAAGAAACAAACGTTCAAAAATTGATGTCTATAATCAATGAACTTAATGCACAAAACATATCTCCATTTCCTGAGGAGCCTATTCTTCCATTAACACATGTTGAATATAATTGGAGTGAAGGAATAAAGCGGTTTAAAGAAGAAAATAAAAGCTTTCTTGATAAGGGTATATCTCTATTAAATCCCTTGATATTTACTGGGGAACTAAGAGTTTATGATATATGTGGGATTAAGGTAGGCGGGCAGAGAGGGGAGTATCCCGTAGTTTTAGCGGGAACCATGTTTTATAGAGGAGATAAATTGGTAGTTAATCATAGTGAAGGCGTCTTTGATAAGACTAAGGCTGAGGAGCAAATTCGGAAACAGGAGGAGAATTCTTTAAAATACGAAATCCCCTCAATGGTACACATAGTTGGAGAAACTTCTGAAGCTTTAACAAGATACCTTTTATTTGTTGCAGATATCACAGACTCACCAATAATTCTTGATTCGCCAGTTTTGGAATCAAGAATAGAAGCCATGGGAGTTGCAAAAGATTTGGGTTTAGAGGGTAGAGTTATATACAATTCGGTTAGCGGCGTGGATAAAAGAGAAAAGGCTATGATTGGCGAAATGGGGCGGATAGAATATTCTATAATTTTGCCCTTTGATGTAAAACTACCTTCAAGGATTAATCGGTTCAGAGAAATAATTGAATTTATGGGAGGGTTAATCATGAAGCCAATTATTGATCCTGGTGTTTCTATTCTGGGGGCAGGTTCAATAAGTGCTTTGCATGCAGCTTGGTTATTTAAGAATTGCTATGGTTATCCTGTATGTATTGGCATTCACAATCTGCAATCAAGGCTATCTAAGAGTATCAGTGAATTAAAAAATCTGGATTTTTCTTTTGACTATGCTCTTCCTTCCCTTTATGGAATTGACATTAATCTTTATGGTCCAATAAAAAATGCAGAGGCTATATTCAGAGAGGTGGCGGCTGTTGAAGCTGCAATTGCGGACGAGAACATAAATACTGTTGGGATTTACCCAAAGCCTCCCCATCCCTATTATGCTTTAAAACTTGGTTGTGAGTAAAAATGAGCTTCTACGGTCCTTATTTGATTCGAGCCCGAAATATAGATGTTGCTTGGAGAAGTTGCATTAACATAATCCTCGAAAAAGGAGTGAAGGAAATAACCGAGGATAAAAAACAGGAAACCAGGGAAACTTTTTGTGCTACGATTCATCTAAGTGACTGGCAAAGTGGAAACTTTGTCCCAGTAAACTATATCGGGCTGAGTAAGGATACGCTTCTTGAAAACTATATCCCCCAATACATTAGTTCTGAGAGGGGAGAACACGTATATAGCTATGGATGGACTATGAGAAAAAGATTCGAGTTTAACCAGCTGGATTACATTAAAAATCAGTTAAGCAGTGGGAAAAATGTAGCGTTTGCCCAGTTCTGGAATCCACCAACAGACATTTTAAGCACCAACCCTCCTTGTATAAATATTGTGCTTTTTCACAAAGTAGGCTCAAAAATTCATACGACTGTGTATATTAGAAGTAATGATATGGCCCGAGCGTATCCCGACGATGTTGCGGGTATTTACACGGTTTTTTTAACAGAAGTTGCAAGTAGATTTGGCGGTAAAAAGGCTTTGGGCACCATAACCACAATATCGGGTTCAGCACATATATATGAAACTTCAATTAATGAATTAAGACAGAGCTTTTTCGGTTCGCTGCCTACCTCCAATTCTAATCCACGAATCAATAATGAGAACTTGGCTGGACCCATACTTTTAAGATCTCAAAATTTGCGTGAGGTGTTATCGGAATTAGAATACAAGTTTGCAAAGTATTCGGAGCCTCAAGAAGAAGGTCAATTTTATTTATATCTCGGGTTTAAGTTAGAGGAAGTTGACGTTAAATTAGTAGAGTTTGAACATCAAGTGGAAGGAATTTTAAATGGGGAGGGAGAGTTAGGAAAATGTCTGAGATTCTACAAAGCTAAAACGGATGAAGGGGAATCTGTTACAATCGATCAAATAAAATTGGCTAAAAGAAAATTAGAAGAATCAAAGCCGAGTAGAAGAATAGTTATTACTCCTAATAATCCTTGGGAAAAAAGATATGATTTAAACCCTCTGGTTATACAATTTTTGGTAAGGCAGGGACGGCTTTTTACATCTGCGCTTTTTGCAAACTATTCAATTGAACAAGTCCCATTGGGAATTTATTTAATTAGAGCAATTCAAAGGGAGATACTGAATGGAAATAAAATCAGTATAGAGCCTGCTGCGTTCTTCTTTATGCCCTGTATAAATGATTCAAGGAGTGTAAAGTTCTCAGATATACTCAGTTAAGGGTAAAACATTTTAGAGAAGCGCCCTGTATAAATAAATAAAGAATTTTGACTTGTATTTTCTTTTAATAAACTGTGGAAGTATTTTTAATTAGGATATATTTAAAAAAATGTTAGGATATCGTGAATATACATATAAGTTATGCTTAATAAAAGATATAAACTGCGTAGTAAATACATTATTTATTGCTATGTATGAGACTGGTATTTCTAGTATTCAGTTTAATTCGTAGTTGTTATAAAATAAGGAGGTAGAAGTGTAATGTTTGCTGCTCCTGGATTGGGCTACGACCGCGCTATAACCATTTTCTCCCCAGATGGGAGGCTTTTTCAGGTGGAGTACGCAATTGAGGCTGTACGTCGAGGCACCACCGCTATTGGTGTAAGATGTAAAGAGGGGGTGGTGCTTGCGGTAGAGAAGCGGGTTTTAGCCCTTCAAGACCCCGAGAGTGTAGAAAAAATTTTTGTTATTGATGAACATATTGGAACCGCCATTGCGGGATTAACAGCTGATGCACGAGTTCTTGTAAATCAAGCTAGGATTCAGGCCCAAGTTAACCGTCTCACATACGATGAGCCTATTACTGTTGAAAGTTTAACCAGATACATTGGTGACACTAAACAAATGTATACTCAGCATGCTGGCGTTAGACCGTTCGGAGTTTCCTTTCTGATAGCAGGTGTAGATGAACTGGGCCCCAAATTATTTATGACCGACCCTTCTGGAACTTACTGGTCTTATTGGGCAGCTGCAATAGGTAGTGGTTCTCAGGCCGCTAAAGAAGTTCTGGAAAAAGAGTATAAGAAGGATATGGGACTTGAGGATTCTATTAAACTTTCTCTCAAGGCTTTAAATCAGGTGCTAGAGTCTGAACTTGATCCATCAAAAGTTGAAGTTGCGGTGGTGGATGTTAAATCGAGAATTTTCAGGAGGCTGTCCTCTAGCGAAGTTCAAAGTTATATCAATGAGGTTAGAAAGTCTGGTAGAAGTTAGGACTGATAGTTATGTCTGACATTCGGGGTGCGAAATGGGTCGATTTAGGTGATACAGTAATAGCCCGCTATGAATCCCATGGAGAAAGGTTTGAGATCCTTGTTGACCCTAACAAGGCTTGGGATTTTCGCCGCGGTAAGAATATTGACTTATCAGAGATATTGAAAAGCTTTGACATATTTGAAGACGCTCATAAAGGCCTTAAAGCATCCGAAGATAAACTGCTTAAAGTATTTGAAACATTAGATATAAATAAAATCGCGCCTATTATACTTAAGAAAGGGTTTATACAACTCACTACTGAACAGCGCAGAGAGATGATAAACAACAAAAAATTACAGATAATTAATATTCTTGCCCGTAACTGTATTAACCCCCAGACTGGACTCCCCCATCCTCCAGCAAGAATAGAACGCGCCATGGAGGAAGCAAAGGTTCAAATCGACTTGTGGAGAAGCCCCGAAGAGCAGGCAAAAGACATATTAAAAATGCTTCAGCCAATAATACCTATAAGAATGGAACTCTTAAAACTGGCTGTCAAGTTTCCACCTGATTTTTCAGGTAAAGGATATAGCATCGTGGAACGTTTCGGAACAGTCACCAAACAAGAATGGCAAAGTGACGGCTCATGGATTGCCCAATTGGAGATTCCGGCAGGGCTTAGAGGCAAATTTGTAGAAACAATAAATAATCAAACTAAGGGTAAAGCACAAGTGACATTTATCAAAGAATAAAGGGGGTTTCTTTTTGACATTATATTTTAAAAATAGACAAATTGTGGTACCTGGCGAGTTACTCGCAGAGGGAGGTTATAAGCCTGGCGAAGGTACATTTAGGGAAGGAAATTGTATCTACTCTTCTGTAGTAGGCTTGGTAGAGGCGAAGGGCAAAGTTGTGCAAGTTGTTGCTTTTGAAGGAGCGTACATTCCAAAAGTTGGTGATGTGGTTATTGGAAAGGTAATAGATGTAAAGATGACTTCATGGAGAATTGACATAAATTCACCATACCAAGCTACAATGCATCCAGTAAACATTTTTGAAAGGCGTATGGATCCATTAAAAGAAGACCTTCGCCGGTATTTTGATGTGGGAGATACACTGGTTGCGAAGATAATGGCATTTGATCGAACGCGGGCGCCTCTGCTTACCACAAAAGAACGGGGACTTGGCAAACTTCAAGGCGGATATTTAGTAAATATTTTACCCACGAAGATTCCGCGTTTAATTGGGCGGAAGGGTTCAATGATAAATATGATTAAAAAGGAAACAGGATGTCAGATTGTTATTGGTCAGAATGGTGTTGTTTGGGTTTCTGGAAAGAGTTTCGAAGATGAGGAGAGGGTTATTAAAGCTATAAGACAGATTGAACGGGAGGCCCACACCTCTGGCTTAACTGATAGAGTAAGGGAGTTAATTCATAAGTAAATCTTGTTGGTGATCGTAATGGAAGATTTTCATTTTCCTTCGCAGATAAAGTTACTAAATGAAGACAATTTGAGACTTGATGGAAGAAGATTGGATGAACTTCGACCCATTAAACTAGAAGTCGGAGTTCTGGCAAGAGCAGATGGCTCTGCGTACATTGAACAGGGAAAAAGTAAGATTCTCGTAGCAGTTTATGGTCCGCGGGAATTACACCCACGCCACCTTGCCCAGCCTGATGAGGCTCTACTACAGTGTATTTATAGAATGGCTACCTTTTCTGTAGAGGAAAGAAAGAGCCCAGCGCCGTCTCGGAGAGAAACAGAACTTTCAAAAGTTATAACAGAGGCTCTTGCTCCCGCAGTTTTTCTGAAATACTATCCTAGAGCGTCCATAGATGTTTATATACAAGTAATCCAAGCCGATGGAGGTACCAGATGTTCAAGTATAACCGCCGCTTCCCTAGCCTTAGCGGACGCTGGAATTCCCTTACGGGATTTGGTATCTGCTGTTGCCGCTGGAAAGATAGACGGTAAAATTGCTTTGGATTTAAGTGATTTGGAGGATAAAAATGGCCAGGCGGACTTACCTGTTGCCATAATGCCTCGTAAAGGGCTAACTACACTATTACAGATGGATGGTATAATGACCAGAGAGGAATTCATCGAAGCCTACGAACTGGCTGTAAAGGGTTGCCAAAAGATTTACGAAATGCAAAGGGAAATCTTAATCCAAAAATATATTGATATCCAAGGTGAGGCTTCAGAAGAAGCAGATGAACAGGAAAATGGGGGATGAAAAATGCCTCATAGTCTTATCTCTGAAATTGAATCAAAGTATATTAGGTCAATTGTAGCTAGAGAAAAGAGGGTGGACGGCCGTGGATTAAGAGAGGTACGTCCGATAACTATTGAAACGGGAGTGGTGGAGAAGGCCAGTGGCTCTGCTAGGGTAACTATTGGTAACACAAAGGTTATCGTGGGGGTAAGTGCAGAAATTGGAACCCCCTACCCCGATACTCCCAATTCGGGTGTCGTAACTGTTGCTGCAGAGTTTATACCAATGGCTTCTCCCTATTTTGAATCAGGACCGCCCAGCGAAGAGGCTGTCGAACTTGCAAGGGTTGTTGATAGGGGTATCCGTGAATCTAAAATGGTAGATGTGGACAAACTCTGCATAATTCCCAATGAAAAGGTTTGGATTCTTTTCGTGGACATATACATAATTGATCACGGTGGGAATCTATTTGACGCTTCTTCTCTAGCTGGTGTTTGTGCTTTACTTACCACTTTGCTTCCAAAAACCGAAGTTGAGAATGGAAAGGTAAAATTGCTAAGTGAAAAAATGCCATTACCTGTGACCAACATACCAGTTTCATTGACCCTCGCAAAAATAGGCGACCAACTCTGTGTGGATCCTATAGAAGAGGAAGAAAATGTTATGGATTGTAGAATTACTATTGTTTATGATGCGAACGGTAACCTAGTAGCTATCCAAAAAGGAGAGCGTGGAGCCCTAACCCAACAAGATATTTACAACGCCGTAGATATAGCTAGGGATATTACAAAAGAACTTAGAGAAAAATATATTTTACCAATTTTAAAGAGGCAGGAGGTCTCATAATGCCGAGAACTAAGAAGGTAGGTATTACTGGTAGGTTTGGAGCAAGATATGGTACAAAGGTGAGAAAGCGTGTAAAAACCATTTTGGAAGGACTGAGTACCTTTCATAAATGCCCCCGGTGTGCAACTAAAGCGGTTAAACGAGTGTCTACTGGAGTATGGTCCTGCAGAAAATGTGGACATACCTTTACGGGTGGAGCTTATCTTCCAGAAACTCCTTTAGGCAAGGAAAAAAGACATATCATAGACACAGTTGCGTTAAGCTCGGAGAAAAATAAGCCACCACAATAAATTTTTCCTATCCTCATAAATATTTGATGCCCCTTCTAGCTTTAGTCTACATAAAAAGGAGACCTAAAAAGAACATTTTCTATCGAAAATAGGATATTGATTAAAAATTGTAACAATTTGAGATTACCAATATTTTAGGGCAAGGCACAAAAAGTATTTGGAGTAAATTTAATGAAATACAATGCAAAAGGAGTTATACAAATTACTTTGCCTAGGAATTTATTGGAAGTTGTTTTCAGAGCTCTTTTCCCTGAGGTTATTTCCGGTGCTAGCGAGCGTTATATAGGTAAATTAAAAAGAGATGGTGACATTATAAGCTTAGAAATTAAGGCTGAGGATACGGTTGCGCTCAGAGCGGCTTTAAACTCGTATCTCAGATGGTTAAAAATAATTTATGACATTAACGAACTTGTTTAGGAGGCGTGTAGTTGTCAGGAAATGAAATCCCCCCACAGGTTCAACATCAAATATCAATGCTACAGCAATTGCAACAAAAATTGGAAATAATCATCACCCAAAGGTCTCAATCTGAAATTCAGTTGAGGGAAACAGAACAGGCTCTAAGTGAACTCGAAAAAATTGAGCAGGGAAGCAGTGTTTACAAAATGGTTGGAACGTTACTGATAAAAACCCAACCCGAAAAAGTTAAGGAAGAACTTCGGGATAAAAAGGAAACACTTGAATTAAGGGTAAAAACTCTTCAGAGACAAGAAGAACGCTCAAGGAAGCAACTAGAGGAGATGCGGGCAAAAGTCCAAGAATCGCTTCAGCAACGAGGTTTAAGCCCGGCGGGCTAAAATGAAAGAACAAAAGAAGAGAGATTTGAAAAATTTAACATTGGAAGAATTAGAAGAACTTTGCATTCTTGCTGAGGACGAAATAAAGAAATATATTTACTCAAAAGTTCCTAAGAAAGAAGTTAACCAGTTGGAAATCATGGTTGAATTAGGTTCAGAAGAAAACATGAATTTAACCATCGAAATAAATCTTGAAATTGAGTCTTTATCTGAACAGGAAAATAAAATGTTAGCAGAAGAGGCACTGAGAGTAGCTATGAAGACTATAGATGGAAGGCTATTAGGGTTATAACATTGATCATAAATACTTTTAAAAACTTCTTCATTAATCATATTCAAAAGATTTTAATTATTTGTCACCAAAACGCAGACCCAGACGCTTTGTGTAGTGCTTACGCCATAAAAAAGCTGGTCGCACACCTTTTTCCAGAAATTGAATCCTTAATAGCCGCCGACGATATAAGTAAAGTCTCAAATGGGGTATTAGAAGATCTACAAGTACCTTTAGCTAAAGATATCACGATTGATATGTTTGACGCCTTTATAATCGTTGACACCAATAATATTGAACAACTAGGTTGCTACCGCTCAGTAGTAAACCTCTTAAAACCGATACTGCTCATCGACCATCACACACCCCATATATCTGCAATCCAATTTACCAAGCACCTAATAATTGATGAGACATCTACCTCAACTGCCGAAATAGTGTACAACCTTTTTAAGGAAGCAGGCATAAAACCGAGTCCGGACACCGCTATGGCTTTGCTTATGGGAATAACCTACGATAGTAAACACTTTCTTTTAGCAAACGCTTCCACCTTTAGGGCCGTCACGGATCTTATAGACGCAGGCGCGGACTACAACGCGATAATTGAGAGACTTAGCACTACAATGCCTAGATCAGAAAGGATGGCAAGGCTGAAGGCTATTAACAGAGCGCAAATACATGATATTAAAAATTGGTTAATTGCCATTTCACATGTAAGTTCTTATGAGGCTAGTGCCTGCAGAGCACTTATCGAGACAGGAGCAGACATAGCAATAGTGGTAGCCAAAAGAAAAGAGGAAATTAGAGTAAGTGCTAGATCCACACAGAACATTTACAAAAAAACAGGCATTCATTTGGGAAAACTTATGGAGGAACTGGGAGCCACAGTTGAAGGTGTCGGTGGAGGACACTCAACCGCCGCCGGTTTTAATGGGAAAAATAGCTATACTAAAGTTATCAAATATTTACTCAAAATAATTGAAGAAAAGTTAGAAAATGCCCCACCAGGCCCTCTGGATTAAAAAAATAAAGTTAAAATGAATTTATGAACGCTGAATGATCGCATGTGATTTATTGTTAAAATTTTGTTTTTCCTTTTGACTGATACCCGTTCTTATTTTCTATGCTATCAGGTATGGAGAAGGGGCTTTTGTGGAATAATAGTGAATTCCTATTTTTCACTACTCTGACCATTCCTAAAGTAAAAATGGCTTCTGAGTTAGTATAAATTTTAGATTATCGAACCTAATAATGGCGCAAGTATGGCTCCCAAAGAACTACCAATTAGCAATAGTATTCCTTGAACAATGCAAATTAAGCCAAATGGCACGGCAATTATGGGAAATGTGAGAATCATTGCGAGTATTTTGAGTAAATCTTCAATGAACTTGAAAAGTAAATATGTAATGAGTAGAACTGCTACGAATACCAAGATTAGCCAGGTTGTTTCAGTAATGTTGAAGTATTTCCATACTAGTACTGTAATACCGCCTCCTACTAGTAATGCAATAACTGCCGCCCAAGGAACTGCCTTTATTGGTTTCATTAAAAGTGCGAAACCCACTAGTATCAGAATACCATAGGTGTAAGCAGGGTGAAGCCAGAAATAATACTTATATTGAATAATTAAGCCCAACATATAGAACGTAAAACCGTAAACGCTTTGAACCCCACTAATCGCCGCAAGATACAGGATAGAAAAGCTTTGTAATATATTGTTACCTGTTAGCCACGTCTGTACACCTGAAATTATGCAGAATATGCCTATTATTATGCCTAAATAAACTATTATCCGTATTAACAGTTGTACTCCACTGCCTACAACAGGCACAACTCCGAAGGCTCTCTCAAGAAGCCTTCCCGCCGCAGCCGATCCTGCTAGGATTAAAAATAGCGGAGCCAGTCTAACTAGCAGAGGTATGTCTAACGTAAATTGGAAACCGAATTGTAGAGTAACTATCATTTGTGCTCCCTCAATTTGATGGTCTAACTAATAATCGCTAATAAAGTAAAAAAGGATTTTGTATGGTGCAAAAACGGTTATTGCCCATTAGGTTTTTCAACTAAATATCACTTGCACATAATGATTTCCAACAATGATATACGAAATGGATAATAGATTTAATCAGGATAATATCCTAAATAGTTATTATCTAAAAGTGAACAAAATCAAGCTTATGGTGTTTTTGTTGGATAAAATCAAATATATTGCTCCCAGTTGGGATGAGATTTACGAATCACTAATAAAATTAGCGAAAAAGATTGTTAAAGACAAATATAGACCTGATTATATAGTTGGCATTGCTCGTGGAGGATGGATTGTTGCACGCGTACTATCAGATTTACTCGGCATAAAGGAGGTGGCGAATATCCGGGTAGAATTTTATGAGGACATAAGTCAGACACGGGATATCCCTTGCATAACCCAAGACGTTTCTGTAGATGTTAGGAATAAAAAGGTACTAGTTTGTGATGACGTTGCAGATACGGGCAAAAGTCTTAAAGTAACTGCAGACTGTCTGAGAAGCAAGGGAGCAGCTGAGGTGAGGATCTCTACTCTGCATCGAAAACCAAGATCGATAGTCCGCCCAGACTACTATATCTCAGAGACAGAGGCTTGGATAATTTACCCTTGGGAGATTTTTGAAACAATTAGTAGCCTTGTGAGGAAATTAGGGAAGGAGGGAAAAAATTTGGAGGAGATAAAAAAGGAGATAGCACGGACTAAAATCCGACCTGAATATATAGACTACTTTATTAATTGGGTTAAGGTAATCGAAAAATACTCGATGAACGCCAAACACTAGAAAAGGATTACAGTTTCTACAAAGGTTTATTGAAAAGGTGCTTAAGGAAGTAAAGCTTTATGATAATCAAAAATGTTGAGAATTGCCGACGTTTTATTGGAATTTTCGGATTAGAGACACAGGGAGTGGACTTGCCTTCTCTTCTCAATAGCGTTAATGAACTAAGTAAAGAGTCAAGGGTGGTGATTCAACTTTTTGATTCTTCTTTAATCGCAACTTGGGAGCACCTATTTTTTGGTGCTTTGAATGCTATAAAAGCTTTCAGATATGGTAAAAATATTTCAAATAACTTGTCAGTAGAATGTTTACTCTATGTTTCGGGTCAGAGGCAGATCAGTGTAGCAGTGGAGAACTTTGGAGTAAAGCAGAGTACCAGAAGTATGGGAATTATTTTAATTGGTGATACCCAAGATCTTCTTACAGAGGCCCGCAGAAAGATTTTGCAAATAACAAAAGGTACGGAGAACGATGCAGTTTTATCTATTAATGAAGATAAGTTTAGAAAGATACGTAGTTTTTTCCAAATTACTGAAATTGAGCTAGATACAATTCGCCGTTCAGATGACTGGAATTCCTACATTGATGCTCTAACAAGATATTGCATTGAGAGGTCATCATTGTTAACTTTACAGAGATAGATGCTCCTTATTCTTAATCAAAGCTAATTCAAGGAGCCTCTAATCTTTGACATCTATAAATTTTTTAAGCACCCGCGCACCGATTATGCCTTCGCGAAGAATTACTGCTGGTCTTTGGGTTAAATCTATAATTGTGGAAGGTTGAGCATTTAAAGTTTCTCCACCATCCAATATCATATCCGTATCTTTTCCGATTTGTTCTTGAACCTGTTTTGCGTTCAATGCCGGAGGTTGACCTGAGATATTTGCACTGGTTCCTATTAAAATTCCATTTAAACATTTTGCTAGTAACTGTGGAACTTTATGGGCGGGTAGCCTAATAGCAATACTATCCTTGTCCCCTGTAACAATGCTAGGTATTTTAATGAGGGGTTTTAGTATAAGAGTTAATCCTCCGGGCCAAAAATTTTTTGAGAGTAGGTCTGCGTCCGGTGTGAACTCAGCTACTTTTCTGGCTATACTATCGTCTGATACCAGTAGGGGTAGCCCCAACTCCCACTTTCTTCTTTTGGCTCTCAATAAATTTTGAACTGCTTTAACATCAAACGGATTTGCCCCTAAACCATAAACTGTGTCTGTTGGATACGCTACCAGTTTTCCTTCTCTCAGTAGCCTTCCCGCTTCTCTAATGATCTTCATGTCCGGATTTTCAGGATCAATCTTAACTTTCCTCAATCCATTAAGCCCCAATATTTTTTCCTGACGAGTATTATAATTTTAGAGGCAACATCTCTATTTAAAACATGAGGAATTCAATAAACCCGTTTGGAAAAATATCTATATCATTCTGGTTAATTCGAAAGTTAAAAAAATGTTTGACATCTTAGCCCCCACCATCGTCTGGTACTCCAAGGAATGAAAATGGGGCAGAAAGCCACCAAGACATATGTTGCTAAGAAGGCTCTATCAGAGAGACATCCAAATTTTTAGGGAAAAGGGAGGGATAGGATACTAGTTTGGAAAAAGGATAATTAAGGTTACCGAAAAGAAACTGTAATAAACCACTTTTCACTAACGAAAATTAGTTTACATATTATTCTTCTGAGGTTTTTAGAATTGGAAGCTGTAATACTGGCCGCTGGCAAGGGTACACGTATGGGTGCCCTATCTCAATTCCTTCCCAAGCCGCTCATCCCCATAGCTAATCGTCCCATAATTGAACACCTTATTCTGGCATATAAGAAGGCTGGAATTTCCGATTTCATAATTGTGACAGGGCATCTTGGAAGTAAGATAAGAAATCAATTAGGGGATGGTGCTCAGTACGAGGTGTCGATAAGGTATAGGGAGTCTAAAAACTATAATTTAGGGCCCATACATTCATTACTTGCTGCGGAGGAAGAAATTTCTTCAAATAATTTTTTTGTGAGCCCTGGAGATTTTATTATAGATCCTAGGGCGATCGAAACTGTGAAGAAAAAACATTCAAGGGAGGGAGTGACTATTGCTGTAGATATCGCCTCTGACTCCAAATTGGGAACTACTGTGTATACCTGCCCCACGGGGTTAAAATATGGTCGCGTTTCTGGATTCCGTAAACCTATTTTAAAAGGGGGGGAGCCGCATCTATGTGTTAGCCTTCTTCTATGTAACTCCTCGATTTTTCATTACATTCACGAGGCCCTTGAAAATGGATTAAATATACTTTTGGATGCATTAAATCTCTTCATCCGAAACGGCCAACCAGTTTGCTTCATTGATGTTTCTAAAAACTATTGGTTCGATGTGGACTCTATATCTGATGTTATAAGGGCGAACAAGTTTGCACTTATAAAAGGATTGATACCTCAAAACAATTTCTATGTCAAGAACTCGAAACAAGTTAGAGGACCTATAAAGAAAAAGTGGAAAATTGGGTTAGATAGAACTTCTATCATAAGTGGTCCCACCGTACTCGAATCTAATTGCCAGATTGGCCCTAGGAGCAAAGTAGGCCCCTTTGTGTCTATGATGAGTGATTGTGAGATTTCCTCTAGCGTGATTATCCAGAACTCTGTGCTTTTTGGAAATGCTATTGTGGAGGAGAATAATCAATATTCCAATGCGGTACTGTATAAAAATCTCTTATTTCCATCGGTGTAGAATTTATTTGGAGAGGCACGGTTTGCCTTCTAAATATAGAATCCGGCGCATCTTCAAACCAATAATTTATAAAATAGCAAGGGGTTTTGCAAGTGCAGGTTTAACCCCTAATCAAGTTACTATACTCGCACTTGGTTTATCTTTACTCGCGTCTATCACAATTTCTTATGGTTTTCCCGTTCTTTACGGAGTTTTAGTATTTATTACTGGTCTATTAGATGGGGTGGATGGCGCCCTGGCCAAAATTACATGCTCCGCCTCGCCCAGAGGCGGTATTCTGGACTCTTTAGCAGATAGATACTCTGATTTTATTCTGATTTTAGGATTCTTATTTTGGAAGGAAGCGGCAAACTTTTACTTTTTAGTTCCACTCAATCTGTGGGTAATTATTTCTTTAGCGGGATTCGTAATGGTGAGTTATACAAGATCTAAGGGGGAAGTCTATAACCTAGATTTGAACCGCGGTGTAGCAGGTAGATCAGAAAGATTGTTCATTCTCTTCGTATTTTCCATTCTTTATCCATTAGACGCCAGATTGCCAATTTATGGTTTAATAATTGCGGGAATACTGGCCAATTTTACTGCGTTTTATCGTATTGCAGTAGCGCTTAAAAACCTACACAGAAGCAGTATCACTACATGAAAAATGGTTCATGTTTTTCAAGTAAAAATGAGGATAAAACTGAAAAGTATTTAAAATAGGTTAAGTTTCTAAAATGTGACAGTTCTGATTATTTACGCTCAGGGAGCTTTTATTTATGATATCAAATATTATTTTCAGAGAACTTATTCGATTCGGTGTTGATTTTGTTGTATCTGTTCCCAGTAGTCTTTTTAAAAATCTCTTAGACATGCTGGATGAGGCAAAAGAAATATTGCATGTGCCTGTAACTCGAGAAGAGGAGGGTGTGGGGATAGCTGCGGGAGCGTATTTGGGGGGTAAAACACCAGCATTAATTATGCAAAATAGTGGTCTAGGCAACTCAATTAATGCACTTGCTTCTCTTAATATGGTTTTCAAAATACCACTTCTAATTCTAATAGCTCAGCGGGGTGGAAAAGGAGAAACAATCCCCGCACAGATACCTATGGGAAAAGCTACTCCAGCGCTATTGGACGCTATAGGGGTCCCCCATTATACGCCAAAAAATGCGGAACAAATTCCTGAGGCTTTTGAAAGAGCGAAAAAGTCGTTTCATAGTAATAAGGTTCCAGTAGCGGTACTAATAGAAATGGAATTGATGAAAAATGAAGAGAATAGAAGCTATTAAAAATATTGTGGAAGAGCTTGAGAAGGAGTTGGTGGTTTGCAATCTTGGCTTCCCCTCAAGAGAACTATATAGTGTAGGGGATAGACCTGAAAACTTCTATATGCTTGGTTCTATGGGTTTGGCTTCCTCCATAGGTTTGGGACTATCCTTATCGGTAAATAAACGTGTGGTAGTTATGGATGGGGATGGGTCTATCCTAATGAACTTGGGTTCTCTGGTAACGATAGCCAATTGGTCTCCTAGAAATTTAACATTAATTATTTTTGATAATAAGTCCTATGGGTCGACGGGGGGGCAACCAAGTTATACTGCAGGTAAAACAGATTTAGCGGCTCTGGCGTGGGCTGCGGGAGTTAAAAGGGTTTTTGTGGTGGAGTCTCCTCAAAAACTGAGAGAAGCTTATAGGAAATCTAAAAAAGGGTTAACAGTAATTATTGCAAAAGTCGAAAAAGGAAACGCCGACGTGCCCGTAATAGAAATGCACCCTCAAGAGATAAAGAACAGATTTGAAAATGCGGTTAAAAAAGTGAATAAGCCTAAAAGGCTTGGTAAGACGTAATTGCATCCTCGAACTTTTCCCGCAAATAGAAAAGACATGTTTTTACATATTCTAAGGAATTGGAAAAACAAGCAATAGACTTAAAGAGGAGAATAGAAAAAGAAAAATTCTCAAGGCCAACAAGTTAATTTAACAAGTTTTAAAAACCAATCCTCAAATTTAAGAGAACGTTAAATGGAAGGAGTTGATATATCTGCGTGAAATCTTCTACGAGTGCTTCGAGTGCGGTAATCTTTCCCCTGCGGTGGGGCACAAGATCTCCTGTGAAGAATGTGGGGGAATACTTCAATATTGTTATCCTAATCTCAGGCCTAAAAAATTAAGTGATTTAACCGAAAGAGGCCTTCCTGGAATGTGGATTTTTCAGAAAGTGCTCCCCCTACTAAAACCTGCTTCAAATATGATTCACTTGGGGGAGGGGCGAACCAATCTTTACGAGGACCAAACAATAGCTAGAATGGCGGGACGCAGTGATGTTACTTTTCTTGTAAAGGATGAAAGTACTAACCCTACTGGAACTATAAAAGACAGGAGCGCATCGGTAGCCTTATCGGTTTACAAGGAACGCAACATACCAAATATTACACTTTCGAGTACGGGAAACACAGCAACGTCTTATGGATTATATAACCAGAGGGCTTTCAGAAAATTAGCCATATTCGTACCTACAGAAATGGAAAATTTGATTAATTTCGATGATGAAAGTGAAAGAACCCGTATTATATTGGTTAATGGGCGATACGTTGACGCTACATCTCTTTCAATCAGAATGGCTGAAGAAACTTCATATGTACTGGATGGAGGTTTTGCAAATCCCGACCAGATAGCGGGTTTAGAGACTATGGCATATGAGGCCTACTTTCAGCTTTATGAAAAATATGGAAAACATGCGAGAAGTTTAATGGATTCAGGAAAAGTTTGGTATATTCATCCCACAGGGAGTGGTAATGGTCTACTAGGTTGGTACCAGGCGATTGAACGGTTGAGGGAATACGGCTTTCTTAAAGAATACATACACCTTATATGTGTCCAACCTGAAGGGTGCGCCTCCATAGTGGACCCGGCCATAAAGGGGCAAGAGAGAATCACTCAGAGAATAAATTCAACGACTTGGGCAAAAATCATTGAAAATGAATATCCTAAAAATTGTTACCCATACGTTAAATATGTGGTAAGGGAAACTCTTGGGCTATTTCACAAGGTGAACGAGGAGAAATCTAGGGAAATCTACGAAAACTCTGAAAGCATCTTCGAAATACAAATAATGTCTCCAGCAGCTATAGCCATTCAGGCAACTATAGAACTTGCAGACCGATTCGACTCAGGTGATGTGGTAATTATAGGGTACACGGGGGTGGAAAGGGAAAAAAGGCATTACAATTTCGAGAGAATTGGGCCAGTATCTAAAGATGCAACCATAAGCCAAATTTTAGAGGAGAACCCCCAGTTACTGTACTAAATACTAGCAATTAAAACCAACCAGAACATTTTAAAAAACTAGTAATATTAAAAAGGGGCTCAAGTCTAAAGTCAGTAGGTTTCTAAGGTAGTAAAATTACTGGTGATAGGCTTGACAAATCATAATAAACAAATCTTCAAGCTCTCTGAGATAAATAGAACACAGAAACCAAGAATCGAGGGAATAACGGCCATTATTGATACTGGCCAAGGCCTCCCTACAACAAAAGATGTAATTGAAAGTGCCGCGAATTATATTGATTATTGCAAGTTTGGATGGGCGACTTGGCTCATACAGCCTAAAAATCTACTTAAAAAGAAGCTAAAACTCTATCATTCCCACAGAATAAAAACTCTCAGTGGGGGTTCCGCCCTAGAAGCCGCTATAATTATAGGGAAAACCGAAGCGTTTCTAGAAACACTCAAAACTCTAGGATTTACCGCCATTGAAATTTCCACAGGCGTTGTTAATATATCCTCTCAGGAAAAATCGGAACTAATAAAAAAGGCTAAACAATTAGGGTTTCAAACCGTAATAACTGAAGTGGGCAGAAAAATCAAAACTGAGGACGCCCAGCTCAAAATTTCCGACCGAATAAAACAAATTCAAACCGATTTAGACTCCGGGGCGGATTATGTAACCATCGAAGCTCGGGAAAGCGGAATTGGAATAGGCCCCTACGACGAGGAAGGAAAAGTAAAAGAACCATTTATAGAAGAGATCGTTGCCAAAATACCATCCCAAAAAATTATCTGGGAAGCCCCACTCAAATCCCAACAGTTATGGCTCATTACACGGTTTGGACCTAATGTAAACCTTGGAAACATAAGACCCACCGATGTTATTCCCCTCGAAACACTTCGCATAGGACTAAGAGGAGATACTATGACTAAGTTCCTAGCCAAAAAGTGAAAAAAATGTCTCTAATTCCAGAAAAGAAAAATCAGGATGGGGGAGACTTTGAAGTTCACCTCGCATTCGGGACGCGAGGGGCCTTAAGAGCAGCACAAAAAAAACACATTATAGTGCTGGTTGACACCTTAAGAGCCAGCACAACAATTACTACTGCATTAGACAATGGGGCTAAAAAAATTATAACAGCCGCAACAGTAGAAGAGGCAAAAAAACTGGCGCAAGAAATCCGAGACAAAGTCGTCCTCGCGGGAGAAAGACAGGGGTTCAAAATTCAAAATTTTCAACTAGGGAACAGTCCACTCGAATACAAACCTGAAATAGTAAAAGGAAAAATCATAATACTTACCACCACTAACCTTACAAGAGTAGCGAACAACGCCCGAGCCGCCCCACACCTTTTTATAGGTTGCTTAATTAATGCCAAATCGGTAGCCCAAAAAGCTAAAAGAATGGCTCTAAACACAAGAAGACCAATCACAATAATACATGTGGGAAGACTTGACGAATACGCACCAGAAGATTACATTGCTGCCCAAATAATAAAAAAATACATTCAAAACAGCCCTATTCCAAAAAACATAACCCAAAAAATATACAACACGCCTAACGCCCAATACTTAACACAAATAGGATTCCAAAAAGACGTACAATATTGCAGCCAACTAAATATCACAACTACCGTACCCACCTACAAGAATCAAGCCTTCCAGAAATAATTAAGAATGTTTCAGAATTTAAAAAATTACAGAAACTCTTTTTATCCCCCATCAAAGGCCCAAGTAGACTCTTTTTAGACAAACACCTATAAGCTTACATTTCTCAGGCAAAGAATGAAAAAATGCTTTAAATAGCGTATATAGGAGCTACTAGAGATACTATTTGAAGCCTATTTTTACTCACGGATCCAAACAACTTTGCGGGCTTCGTCCTTTTTACCCTTAAGATAGAAGAGACGCAGACCGTACTCCCAAGCTAATTGCTGCAGAGCTACAGCACTAATCCGAGTACCATCAGTCACATCTAGAATGACTTCCTTTCTGCCTATTTCCCTTTCCACAATACTCTTGGCTACCTCGTAAATCCTCTTAAAATCATGCATCGCATACTCAGGAATCCAAATAATCTCCGCATTGTCCGGCTTACCACCAACCCTAGTACGCATCTCGCTCTCCGCAATAAAAACATAACTATCAGGGTCGATTCCTGTCTGCTCCCTTAAACGGCGCCCCACTTCCCTCACCAGTAGAGGCTCACTGTCTAAACTGCACAAACACAAAATAGGCGCCCTAACATTCAGATACCTACGAACCGCCTGCACCATAGTGGGAACAATCTCTGCATACTTACTCTTCCATTCACGATACCGATTAATAAGCCCACTATTCTCCAAAGCCTGCAGATTAAAATACAATTTAGCGTCACTAATATCGTCTACATTAACCCCCAACTCCTTAGCCAAAGCATCCCTAAGCTCATACCCCGTTTTGGGACCCTCTAACAACTCCTTTAAAATAATCCGACGCGCCTCAACGCCTCCAATAGCCCGTTCAACGATCATCAAGGGATCACTCAAATCCAACACACCCAACAACAATTAAATGCCGAACACCGAAGATTATTACTCCAAATAAATATTAAAACCAACCCACCAAACTGAAAGTGGCGCCTTTTTCCCTAGACGATAGAATGGCACAGGACAATCCAACAGGGCACGAAACTCATAATCAGTACCAAATTAAAATTCCCAAAACGGAATAATAAATCTAACCCCAAAAAGCCCCCGTAAATACCAAAAGTCAGTTTTCCACCTTCAAAAAATAATCACCGCATCCCTCATATTCATTATGAAAATTTAAGCGAAAACTATGCTTAGAACGACCCTGCACCACCACTCAGACAACATTCGTATAACCTCAACAAAAGAGGGAACATCAACTCTATGGATGATATCGATGATAAAGATTAGGTAAAAAAACATTTAAAAGAACCAAAATCAATAATATAATCAAACAACAACTTAATTTTAAAAACAAGATAAAACACATCCAACAACAATAAAACCAACCCCAAAAAAAATAAAATAAAAATCACTAAAAATAAATGAACCATAAAAAAATAAAGAAGAGGAAAAAGATATGGCGATAGGACCACCCGAAGAAGAACTCGTAGCCGCAAAACCCCTAGTCCTAGACAACGGCACAGGACTAACCAAAAACGGATACGCAGGAGAAGACCAACCAAGATCCGTATGGCCCACATGCATAGGCTACCCAAAATACGCCTCAATCATGACCGACGTAGAACACTACACCCGAGAATACTACATCGGAGAAGAAGCCCTAAACCTACGAGGCGTACTAAGACTAGTCTATCCCGTTGAGCATGGTACGGTTAATGATTGGGATGCTATGGAGAAGATTTGGCACTATACTTTCTTTAATGATTTGAGGGTTGACCCTGCTGAGCACCCCGTGCTACTGACTGAGGCGCCTTTGAATCCGCGTAAGAATCGTGAGAAGATGGCGGAGATCATGTTCGAGACCTTCAATGTACCTGCAATGTATGTTGCCATGCAGGCAGTACTCTCTCTGTATGCTTCTGGGCGAACCACCGGACTGGTAATTGACTCCGGTGACGGCGTAACTCACATTGTACCCATATACGAAGGTTTTGCACTTACCCATGCTATCACCAGGATAGATCTTGCGGGGAGGGACCTTACAGAGTATCTCCGCCGACTGCTGAGGCAAAGAGGCTACTCTCTGGTGTCGAGTGCAGAGCGAGAAATTGTTCGTGATATAAAGGAGAAGCTTTGCTACGTCGCTCTAGATCCTGAGAAGGAGCTGAAGCTGGCTGAGAAAGTTGCGGGTATGGAGAAGACATATATGTTGCCAGATGGTGAGACCATTACCATCTCCAGTGAGCGCTTCTTGGCCCCTGAAGTGTTCTTTAACCCAGGCGTAGTCGGTCTGGATGCGATGCCTCTTGATGAGGTAATAGTGGAATGCGTCAAGAAGTGCGATGTTGACTTGAGGCGTGACTTGTACGGGAACATTGTTCTCAGCGGGGGCAGCACCATGTTTCCAGGCCTTAAGGAGCGTCTACACAAAGAGATCAGTGAACTAGTGCCAGAAAACATTGAAATCAAAATAATTGCGCCGCCAGAAAGAATGTACTCAGTATGGATCGGCGGGAGTATATTATCTTCTTTGAAGACTTTCCAGAAGATGTGGGTCACCCGGAAGGAGTACCAGGAGCAGGGCGCTGCCGCTATTCACAGGTGCTTCTAAACCTAGACTTTATGTATCCCCTCTTTTTTTCTTTTATTTGTGTTTTGGAGCGTTTTCGTAATTTGTTTAAGTGTGGCTTATCCATGCTTGTTTTTTATATTTTATAGGGGTACTGTTTAGAAATTGTTACTTTTTTGCCTATGATTTTTGGGGGTTTTGTATTTCTAGAGGTGGTTTAGTGGTTTTTGGCATTTTATGGGGTTTGGTTGTATTAAATTTTTGGTGTTTCTTGTTTTGTGATGTCAGTTAGGTTTGATTTGGGGTTTTGAATTTTTGGATTTGCGTTTTTTAGAGGGTAGGGGGTATTTTCTTTGTATTTGTGTGATAATACGAAAGTTTATATATTAATTGGGAGAATAAAAGTTCGCTTTGTTTGAAGGAAAGGGAAGTTTGTCTTTTAATAGGATTTGCGTGGCGTGTTGGTATGTTGTTATTTTTCTCTCCTCCCAACTTGTCTTTGGTCCTTCCCTCCTCCCAATTCTTCCCTTTCCTTTCTACTTTTGTATTTTGGATTTTTTGTAGGGATTAGTGTTTTGGCTGGTTTGTTGTTTGGGTTGGGGGTGTTCTTTTTTGGTTAGGAGGTTCATGAATTGTTCTCCTATTAGGTAGCCTAGGGAGCCTTTTTGGGCTGAGTTTTCGTCGAATGTTTGTATTTTGTCGCCTTTTTCGTTATTGCAGTATATTGCTATGGGGACAGGGTCGTTGGTGTGTGTTTTTATTTTTATGGGGGTTGGGTGGTCTGGTAGGATTGCGATTTTGTAGTTGTCGTCTAGGCCAGTGATATTGTTCAGGACTTTTCCTACTATTTTTTGATCTATGTTTTCTATGGCTTTTATTTTGTTTTCTATGTCTCCGGCGTGTCCTGCTTCGTCTGGGGCTTCTACGTGGATGTAGATGAAATCCTGGTTTTTTAAATGTTTTAAGGCGTATTCGGCTTTTCCAGTATAGTTTGTGTTGTAGTATCCTGTGGCTCCTGGGACTTCTATGGTTTTGAGGCCTATTAGTTTGCCTATTCCTTTTATTAGGTCTACTGCGGATATTATGGCGCCTTTGACTCTGAATTTTTCCTCAAAGCTTTCTAGATGGGGTTTTTTGCCTTGTCCCCAGGGCCATATGGAGTTTGCGGGTTTTTTTTCTTCTTGGATTCTTTTTATGTTGATTGGGTGGTTTTTTAGGATTTCTTGGGATTTTTTAATGAGTTCTAGTAGGATTTCGCTTCCTTCTCCTCTCGGAAGGTGAGGTGTAATAGTTTTGCCTGTTATGTCGTGTGGTGGTGTGCATTCTGCCCTTTCAGTTTCTTCATTCTTTATCAGCAGGATGTGTCTGTAGCTTACCCCGTTATAAAACTTTATAGATTTGCTGCCCAGCTTTTTGTTTAGTGTTTTGATGATTTCCTTTGCTTCGTTGCTGTTTATATGCCCCGCACTGTAATCTTCCATTTTTCCGTTCTCTAGTGTTACTAGGTTGCATCTAAAAGCTGTTTCTTCTCTCTTTAGTTTTATTCCTAGTGAAACCGCTTCTATGGGGCCTCTTCCTGTATAGTATTTTAGTGGGTCGTAGCCTAAGATGGATAGGTTTGCTATGTCGGATCCTGGCTGCATTTTTTCAGGGATGGTTCTTAGTATTCCGCTTTTTCCCTTCCTAGCGATATAATCCATGTTTGGTTTATGGGCTACTTGTAATGGGGTTTTCCCGTTCAGTTCCTCTAGGGGGTAGTCTGCCATTCCGTCTCCAATAATTACAATGTATTTCACATATGGTCACCGGTGCTCTAAAATTGACTCTTATAGTTTTTTTAAAAAAATGTGGGGGGGTTTCATATCTTCTTGGTATCTTTGTAAACTTAGTCAGTAGCTTTATTTAAAATTGATTCAGGATCGTGAAAAGCAGTTTAACTCGGAGCTTATTTGAGGTTTTTAATCGCCCATAATTCTAGAATTTTTTAGTTAGTTTGGTTTCCGTTCCCAACATTACCAAAAATTGCAAGTTATCATCCCCCAAGGTAAGTGGGGGAGAACGGGGGAAAATAGCTAAGAAAACAAGTTTAACACTTTTAGGATATTCGGGTAAAAATTAAATTCACACTGTGACAAGATATTTTAGTTTTCATTAATTTCTTTGCTGGAGGGATTTTGTTGCCTTGCCAAGTTGGTGTCATTGGAAGTGATGGGAACATAAGCGAAAGAGTAAAAATTCTGGCCCAAGAGATGGGGCGACTGATTGCTAATCGAGGAATGATTCTTGTCTGTGGGGGTCACTCGGGTGTGATGGAAGCTGCAGCTAAAGGTGCAAAGGAGGAAAAAGGAATTACTGTTGGAATTATACCTGAAGCGGATAAGAGGTGGGCTAATCCCTTTTGTGATATTGTAATTGCTACAGGTATTGGTAGAGCTAGGAACCTGGTGATTGTAAATTCAAGTGATGTTTTGGTTGCAATATCGGGAGGGCCCGGTACACTGTCTGAGATAGCTTTAGCTCTTGCGGAGAAAAAGCCGGTCATTGTGTTGAAGGGATCTGGGGGGGTATCTGATTTGCTCGCAGGTAAAATGATTGGCGATTCTAAAGTTTTGGAGGCTGAATCTCCCGAAGAAGCGATAAATCTAGTTTTAAAAATTAACAAAAAGTTGGTTACTTGATACTACTAGAATACTCTTTGGGCGAATATACTCGTGGCCAATATTCCTAGGGTAAAGGATAGCCCGAAAAGTAGTACAGATGCAATAGCATATATGAGTGGATGTTTTGTTTCTGCAATCTTTGCAGCGGAATATGATGTTGTTACGCTTATTGTACACAGGGTGACTAGTGTGGGCCAATAAATTCCAAGTTGAAATCCAATTATGGGTATCGTTGAGAACTGATATTGAAAAAGGTTTGAGGATATGGAAAATAGCGGTGCGAGGGAACTAATTAGCCCCATTATGGCTGAGGCTGTGGCTGAAAGTATCTTTATTTTAAATAATTGTGCTTTGAGTTGATTCTTACGCTCCTCTACCAGTTGTTGATCTTCTCTTATTTCCCATATGGTTCTTTCGAGCATTTTACCTGTTTCTCGAGAATTTTTAGTTAAAGCCTTCTTGACTAACCATAATATTCTTCTAGTTTGCGCATTGCCAAATAATTTATCAAAGTAGTCCCAAACCTCTTCTAGGGAAGAACGCCCTAGGATAACTTCGTTAGCTATAGATGTTAGCTGCTCTTTTAATGGCCCCGAGTAGATCTTAGCCGCTATATTCAAAGAGATTTCTGGGCTTTTCCCCCTTTTTAATTCTTCACTAAAGTAAGTTAGAAAGCTCAAAACCTCTTGGAAAATTTCTCCATTTTCAAGCTCCATCTCATACTCCTCCACTTATCAGATAGAATCTTATACGTACACCAATTTTTGGTTACGTTCCACCTAATTGCAAGTGTGTTTTGGTCTTGTTTCTAAAAGGTTAGTTTTGCTGTGTGTAACGAATCGTTCAAGAACCACTAGGACCACAATATGCATTGGGATTATCATTAAAAAGAGTGGATTTGCACCTAGACCCCTTATTAGTAATCCTAGAGATATTACTATGGGTATAAAGAAGCCTATGCCCATTACTATGAGTAAGCGTGCTTCGAGTTCTAATGTATGCCTTTGATATTCGTTTCTAATTTCACGCTGTGCGATTCTCACAGTTTTTTCAGCGAAATTATCAGAGATTTCCGTAGATTTTAGTATTGTGGGAATATGGATTTTTAGGGTTTCTGTGGGTTGATTATGAGCAAAGTTTACAAGCAACTTCTCTGGTTTTTCGCCCGAGTTAACCCAGTTTGCTATTTTTTTGAATTCCTGAGAAATAAGAGGATAATCAGCATTAGCTACAAATAGGATAAAATCAAAAATCGACCCTGTGGAAGACAGTATGAATAGGAGTTCCTCCAAAATGAAGTCAGCGTAGCGAGCCACTGTCCAACGGTTTTCGGCATATTTCTTCGGAAAATACGTCAATACATAATTGCATGCAAAAATGAATATTGCTAGTGAAAGCATAGCAGCTAATAGTATATTAAAAAAAATTCCCACAATTAAAGTCAAAATAGATAGGAAAAGGCCAAGTCCTAACGCGCCTCCAGCAACTTCTTCGGCTGTGACTTGCCCTTCTTTAAAAAAATAGTCTATAGAAAGTATTAACTCTCTTGAGACCATTCTTTTACCAATTTTTCGTAAGCAATTATTTTTTCCGAAGAATTTAGAAACTCTGATTATGGGTTTTGATTCTTTAACTTTTTTATTTCTTCTATTATTGTTCTTCTTATATTTTCCCAATCAACCACTCCCTTCTGCATCTCTTGTTCTGAAATTAATGCATAAAGAGTATGGAAAATCAGAATGTTCCTTGATAAATCAAAGATTTCGTTTTCAGCCAAAACTGAGAATATTTTTTGGTATGTTCCTAATTCGCTGAAAAATGATTTTTCATCTATATAATTCAAACTTTTTATTTTTTCCAGCGTTGGTGTATTATATAATTCACATGAAAGAACTAATTCTTGCTCTTTGGGTTTCCATAGAAAAATATCTTTAATAACATCGGGGGATAGAACACTTTGAATATCTTTGAACATTTCTCTATTTTTATAATCAATCTCGCAAACGCGTAATATTTTTCTATCTCTCCTAGAATAGGTCTTCAAATGGTTAATCTGAATTATTATGCATAAGTCCCGCAAACATGCAGGAGAAACACCATGATGAACAACCCAACGTAGAATCATATCCTCAACTGACGCTCCATGACAAGTTTGCAGCCCAGATATCCCTGAAGAAAGTGCGTGAAACATTGCTTGACTATCTTGGTCGGTTTGTATCTCTCCTAAAAACACCCAATCGGGAGAGCGATGAAGTAGCCGTGTAATCTCCCTGCTTTTGTTGCGTCTTTTAACATCCTCTCCCTCGAATGGTTCAACTTTAAAAAGAGCTTGATGGTTTCCATATTCCGTTTGAGATATACTCTCTACTACGTCTTCTAAGTAAATTTTTCGCCAGTCGGGAGGAGTTATTATATCCAGAGCATTTATCAGAGTTGTTTTTCCTGCTCCTGGTTCTCCTATTACGGTAATATTCATTCTTCGTAAAAGACAAAAGAGGAGGTATGCTGCTACTTGTGCATTTAAAGTTTTATTTTTTATAAGTTCTGGAATTGTGAAAGGATTCTTCCTTAGCTTCCTAAAGTCTAGGTGTACACCCTCTGGCACTAAAGGGGAAATATCTATAGAACTCCTAACGTGGAAGTCATCTGTTATTATTTCAGTTTTAAGGGAGGGTTTTGTTTCGTCAAGTTGTATTTCGCTTTCCGCCCTCACACGTGTGATAATTCTCTCGATTTCTTTCTCGGTCAGAGATATCGAAGTTCTGCATCTGCCCCATTTTCTGTGGTCTAAATAGATATTTGTGCCTTCTTTATCCAAATAGAACTCTTCCACGTTTGGATCAAGAAGTAGAGGCGCAATGCAGCCTATACCTATACTTTCATAGCTAAAAATTTCAGCTATTTTCTCAGAAGAAGAAACGGGTATTTCAGGATGCTTGACACGTAAATAATTTAAGGCTTCATTTTTTCTTATTTTAATTACTTCACCTATCTTAAAAAATCCTTTTTTGCTGGTGAGAATTTGATTGATTCCATGTTCGGTTATTATTTCTTTAAGAATGTCCTTCCCAAATAACTTTGTATCCATCTCATAAACGTGGTAAAACTTCTCGGTTGAACTTCTAACTAAAAATATTGTAACGATGTACGGCCCAACCTCATAGGTGTCTATTAGGAGTCTATTCTCTAGTTCATTTTCGTAACTTATGCTCGGCGCTTCTATTTGAATAGAGGGGAATAAATAGTTGTATAAAACATGCCTAGGCTTATTCTTAATATTCGGTTTAAGGGTATTATACCGTTTTATAATCTTGGTTTCTTCCAGTGGCATCCCTAGGTTTTCTAGCATGGTTGCAAATTTATCAAAGCAGCTGGAACAACGGTTTTTTTCTCTAGCAAGGGCTTTACTATGAGTTTCCTCTCGTTTAAGTTCCAAGTAGGCTTTTATTGGATCCTGATAAATAAGCGCATTTTTGTTATCTTTACCAAATATCATATCTAGAAATGATTTTCTTTTATTTTCGCATACACTGCCTTTGGGGCAATCTATTTGAACTAATTTACCAAATTTGAGTTTCTCTTTAAAAGTTCTTGAAATTGCCTTTGCAATTTCTAACAAATATTCAGTCTGGGCTTTATTAAAACTATTAATTATAACGGGGGAAAAAAATACTATTTCATCAACATTATTTTCCTCTTTTAAAATTCTAAGGCACTCAGACATACATGCAGGACTGCTTTTTGGATCTGATTCATTTATATTTTCACACTGCTTATCACACCTGAATATTAATTTGCAAACAACTTCCTTACTATCTTTTTTCTCAAAGATGCGCTCAATTTTTGTACAATTTTTTTGAGTACTTGCCCACATATATTTCCCAAAATATTCTAAAAATACGATATTTAAGCGCCACGCTTGAACAATCCTTTTGTAGAATACTAGGATTCGAAATTCTTCAATATTTGTGGGGTTTAAATAGTAGCTAGTCTTGAAAAAAAGGTGAGGTAAAAATCAAAATTTAAATAGAAAAACATACAGAAAAGTGAAGTAGGTGAAATAACGTGTACAGGAAGGCCCTAAATTTTATCTTACACTTGATAAAGGATGATAAGGGTTCGCCATTAGTTGAGGAGGGAATTTTAATAGGTTTGGCAGTACTTAGTTTAACCATATTAATAGGAATAATTCTAAGTGTGTTTGGTTGGACATACAACTTTACAACAAGCATTTCCAATTATCTAAACCGTATCGCAAACGGCTTTTTTGTATTTCCATAATCTTGAATATGTTGCAACCAAAAAAGATACATTTCCATTCCAAATAAAGGTAGAAATCTTTACAAAAAGATTTTTGGTGCTCCGGCCGGGAGATTCGGATTACACAATGTGTTAATCATTCGAACCCGGGTCGAGGAGGCGATTAGGCAGGCGGTCGATGGGAACGCCTAAAGCCCCTTATGCTTAGCCAGTAACATTATTTGGCCGGACTACACCACCGGAGCCTTCTGTCAGAGGTTTAAACGCCCTTAAGATATTAAATTTTTCTGTTTTAAATTTTTTGTACATTAAAATTCCCCTGGGGCGCTTTATTATAATGTCCTCCATCAGTGAAAAATTCTGGCGAAAAATTGCTTCATACCTTCCACACTTTTTTATTTTTGTAGGATTCGCTTTGATTGAGTGGCTTTAAAATTGGGGTTTAGTATTTTTCTATTATTTTCTATTTAATACTTTCGATTTACTCTCTTTCTACTATATATTTGTATTTTAAAAAGAATTTTTTTTATTCTTAATTTTAATAAAAATAATTTTAAAAATATATTTTTTATTAATTAAAAATTAATATATTAAAAGTATCTAAAAATATGGTGATTTATTCTTGGATCAAGACAGTGAAAAATTCATTTGCCCCGAATGTTCAGGCGCTTTAGTATTACATGCTGGCGAATTTGTGTGTGGAGATTGTGGTTTAGTTGTTTCCAAGCAGTATTTGGCACCTTTTTTCGCTATAAATGAAGATGACTTATCAACTAACCAATATAAACACTATGTAGCATTGGGCGATAGGGTCCACTTAGTTGACGGTATGGGTAGTTATATCGATTTTCAGCGCACTCCCTTCTTTTATGACGGCCAAGGTGCGCCTCTATCTTCAGATAAACAGGCGTTGTATAGAAAATTAAAATTCAAATACAGTCTACGTCTAAGAATAGATAAAAGAGAATCAGATTATAGAGCGTTAAAGTCATTGGATCATGTTACTTCTATGCTCCAAATTTCGAATTCTGTACGGGATAGGGCTGCTTATCTCTATCAAAAAGCAGTCAAAAAAATTAATAAAAAGATTTCGAATCACATAGTTCTCATTGCTGCTTGTCTTTTTTTCGCCATCAGGGAATATAAAGAACTAGCACCTTTAACAATACAAGAAATTACGCAAAGCTTTAAAAAACTAGGTCATAGAATAAGTGTAAAAAAGGTAATTAGAACAACTCTAGACCTAAGAACTTTATTCATACGGGAACATCCAAAAATCAGAAAGAGCGAAGATTATTTATGCAGAATAATATCTGATGTAGTATCTTCCCCAATCATTGAACAGCGTTTAAAAGAAAGAGGCTTTAATACAGATGATTATAGAAATCTACTAATGAGCGAAAGTAACCACATATTGAACAAAGTAGGAAGTACTTGCCGTGGAGGAAGAAATCCGTACATCTTTGCAGTCTCTGCAGTTTATTGCGCAGACCGTATAATGGCTAAGAAAAAGGCTAAGAAGCCGATTCTAACACAGAAAATCCTAGCCAAAATAACCAGAGTTGCAGAGTATAGTATTAGAGACCACTACACAACTGTTCTAAAAAATATGATAACGACTTAACGAAAAATAATCCTAATAGATAATACTAATTTTGCTCAGCTACCCTTTAGTTCCCTTCTATTATATTCTTTGGATAGGAAAAAAGCTTTTGTCATTTTCTGAAAAGGCAGTAAGAGAAACAAGCAACAATGCAAAAAGGGGGGTGAGGTTCTTTTAAATTGCCTTTGACTTTTCTGAAGTATATAGACTCTCATTAAATGAGCTACGAGTAGGCCATTATAATCTCAATAAACAGGGATAGTGAATTTTTTATTTCAATCTAATTGTTTCTAGATTCTGTGGCGCTCTAGTTTCAATTTTAAATACTTTGTGCGCTGTGCTTGCCAGACTAATACATTTTGAATTTTCCCCATGACAAGTTATTATCCTTTCGGGTTTGGGGGATAGCTTTCGAATATAGTCTAATAGCTGTCTCCTGTCACTATGTCCTGAGAAACCGTCTACCGTTTTAATATCGAGTCTCACATTCACCATTTCCGTTTTACCTTCTTTATTTTTCATAGGTATCTCCTTCCAACCTTTTTGTACCCTACGACCGAGTGTACCTTCTACTTGATATGAGACAAATAGCAAGGTATTTTTTGGATCGGGAGCCATTAACTGGAAATACTCTACACTGGGCCCACCACTTAACATACCAGAAGTAGCCATTATTATGCAGGGGTCTCCTTCGATTATGTCTGGCCTTGAACCTGCTCCCTCTACTGGTTTGAAGTATTCCGCTAGAAAAGGATTGCTACCTTGATGGAAAATTCTTTCACGTAGATCCTTCGATAAATACTCTGGATGAGTTGTATGGATAGCAGTGGCTTCACTTATCATTCCATCTATATATATAGGAACTTCACGTAACATCCTTTTTCTCATATATTCCTCCAACACCAGGATGAGTTCTTGCGCTCTCCCCACAGCCAATACAGGGATAAGTACTTTGCCGCCTCGGGATAAAGTTGCATTGATTATCTCCACCAGTTCTCTTTCAGCTCTTTTCCGTGAAGGCATTATATCGCTGGGCGCTCCATAAGTACTTTCAATTATAATCGTTTCTAATCTTGGAAATGTGCTGCTTGCAGCCTCTAATAAGCGAGACTTGGAGAATTTAATATCTCCGGTATAAGCGATATTGTATAGGCCGTCGCCTACATGTAAATGAGCAATAGCTGAGCCCAGTATATGCCCTGCATTATGAAGAGTGAGACGAATGTCTGGAGCTATATCTGTAACCTCACCATAATCTAGAGGTATAGTGTGTAAAATTGCCTTCCTAACATCCTTCTGACTATAAGGCAGTAATTTTCCTTCGCGTTCTGCGACGTCTAGATAGTCTAATTGGAGAAGCGTCATTAAGTTAAGAGTGGCTTTAGTGCAATAGACAGGACCTTCATAGCCGTATTTAAATAGAAATGGTAAGAATCCACTGTGGTCTAGATGGGCATGAGTGATTATGACGGCATCTAGATTTTCCAGATCGAATTCAGGCAAGTCTATCCGCGGAAACGCCTGCATAGAAACTCCTACATTAACACCGCAATCAATTAAAATCGAACTTTCAGCCGTTTGCACAAAAATTGCAGTCCGTCCTACCTCCCTGAAGCCTCCCAATGAGGTTATACGTAACCAACCATCCTTAACTAATAATGGGCGATGTATTCGTCTTCCAATATTTCTAAGTATTTGCTTTCTTGCTACACACTCTGTTTGCAAAGCATGTCTAATTTTGGATATCATTTCCGAGGCTAGTGGAGGAGTTCTAATCACTGAAGGCCTCCAAAGAACAGTCCTTGTTATTTCTTTTAGTGTAACTCCATTTCTTCCTATCACAAGGCCAGGCTTTTTCGCTTCAATTATAACTTCGCCCACATTTTCATCGAAATTTATGTTTGTTATTTCAGCTTCTTCAGTAACTATTTTTCTTATTTTTTCTGCCGCCTCAGCAGGGGGCATTCTAACAGAAGGATCCGATCTAATTACCAACCTTTTACGTATACGTTTTGCAAGCTCTTTAACAAGCTCGCTGTCATCGACCAAAATTTTGGGATTTTTAAGGTAGATCGCAATTTCTGGTCCTTCAAATTCTACTTCTGTAACATTAGCTTCTTTAGGTATTCCTTGTAAAATTGTATTTTTTACTTCGCTAAGAACTTCTTGTGATAACAACTTATGTCCTCCTTTGAGGTCCAGAGAATATGTCCTTATTACCTTTCCTCGATTAGGTATATTAATTGCTTTGAAATTTGGGCTATGATACGTTAAATCAGATATTATTAATAGTTGCTAAAAGTGTGATGCTTTTGTTCTTTTCCAAAACGGTTCGGTATTTCAGACAGGTATGAAAGTATTCATACCTTTACATTTGCTTATTTGTGTTTCCTCAGCTTTTTGGAATTAAAGGTATTCGTATTTTGAAGCGTTTTAGAAGTGAACCTTTTAATAGCAAATATTGGGCACTTAAGTATCTAGCTGAGGAAAAATCGAATTTTAGAATTACTACGTTCACTGAACATCCACTAGGTAATAAATATTTCGTAAAAAGAATGAGACCTGTCCAAATAAGCGTTATCTTAGTTGGTTGTAGTATAGCATGAATGTTACGGCGAAGAGGTTCGCCAGCTGCAGGGCTCTAGTCATTCAGTAAAGTATTTGGCTATTGATATGTTGAATTTGTAGTTTCTTTCTTCGAAGAACTCCTTTATTGTCTGGGTAACCTCCTCCACTGTGAAGAA
>JAHAWU010000070.1 GCA_018383815.1 Candidatus Jordarchaeia archaeon
TCCCTGCACACGCCGGAAACTATGCCCAGATGGTCGATTACTTTGCTAATATAGTCCATGTCTCAACCATTGTTCTTGAAATTAATAAAAATATAAGTAAGGGTGCGGAAAGTGGGATATATTACCTTTTTATATTTTTATTAAGGGTGAAAGCGATGTCTATGATAGATGCGAATCTGGCTGTTCTTTTCTTAAAGCAGTCTTTTGAAGATGTAGGCAAAGTTTTTGGACCTAGCTACATTAAGTTACTTGTGGATTACGCGAAGCAGTTTGAAGCCGAAAAGCTAGGAGAATTGCCGCCTGCGGAGATTCAAACCCTTGATGATGTCGTAAACTACATTCTGAAAAATTTGGATAGGTATCCTCGAGGTTACTGCGCTTTAGTGTTCGGCAATGCCAAGGCGGATAGTAAAATTGAGGGTGCCACTGGAGCGGCTTGGAAAAGGTCGGGTTTAAATGCTCTTAAACAGTTAATGCAGGCATCTGGCCTACTCGGTGAAACTTTGGAGCTAAAGGAGGCGCTTGAAAAGTCTCAAGAGTTTGCCAAATCAATTAATATGGCTGCTCAGCTACAGTTCATAAAAGAATCTGAGGACACCGTATCCGTGGTTGTGGAGAAATGTCCCTTCACTGATTCCTGCGAAGCTTTTGATAGAGAAGGAATTTCGAGAGTCGCTGGCAGAAGGGAGTGTGCGAATCTGATTTGCTACACTGCCGCCGCACAGCTTGTAACTGGCAAACAATGTGATTATTCCCTAGTGAGAAATGAGGGAAAATGTGTAGGTAAAATATTTCTTGTTTAAATAGTTCAATTGGTTTAGACTAAATTTGTAGTATCAATCTACAGAGGGTTAGAGTTACAGCTATGCTAATGGGGTTGAGCAAATTGTCGTCTATTGGTGGTGTTAAGTAATCAAGCACCACAAATACCGCTGCCACAATTAGAGAGGTAAGGGGATAAAATCCGCCAAAGTAGTACAATAGTGCCAGAGTTAGAAGGAAGGCAGCTACCCCTCCACCGGCGAGTCCCTCCAATGTTTTTATTCTTTTTCTTGCTACGAAAAGGTGTTTGCCCCACTTTATACCCACCAAGGCGGCTGCAGCATCTGCCACGCCAGCTACCACTATGGAGGTCACCACGGTGGAGCTGGGAAATAAAAATATGAGAATTGTTGCTGCTAGAACGAAGTAGAAGTAGCCCGCTACGCGGATTTGTTCCTCTGGTTTCACCAATTTCCTGGTAATAATGTTCAGAGGAAAATCTGGATCTCTGAGTCTCCAGATTTCCATGATTGAGAATAGCACCAGTGTTGATATTGAGAGTACTGCGGCTGGCAACCAGCCCATCCACACATAAACAAAAGCAAATATGAAGGCTAAACTGTGAAACATTTTTCTCCTAATGTTAAGGCTACTCAATTCTGGAGCCTCGAAACCTTGATTATCTATTGAAACTTTTTAAATAGAACCTTTTTGCACGGAAATGGTCACTCTGTGCTCCCGTAAATTGTCACTTAAATCATATAAAACCCCGCAATTGTCAATTTAAAACTCTTTCTCACCCCATCTTCTTTTGGTGGAGGCCCAAACACTAATGCTCCTCTGATAGGTACTTTTGCAGCATCGACATAAAATATGTAAGATTTAGGGATTCAGAAAATTGTTGTTTGAAGAAATAAGTTAAAAAAAATGGTGGGGAGGGAGGATTATAGGAGTACGGAGGCTGCGATTTGCATGAATGGAAATTGTTCGTGTGCGTTTCCGATTATTAGAAGCTTCCACTCGTCACGGACCTTGCTGACCTTAATTTTGCCCTCAATTATGCCTTGAAGGGTTGCTTCGTCTGATCTGAAAATTAGCTCTGGGCTGGGATAATCACCCTCTTTGAACTTTACTCCCTTCTGTGTGAAAACTAGGTAATATGCTTTTGAGAACCCGTTAAGATCGCCTACTTGGAACTGGATGATTTTTCCATAGTAACGGTTTCCAACCCATTGCTTCACGGCAGGCATTGCTTTGGCGTTGATGTCTTTTGCTAATTTTTCTAGGAACTCTTTTAACGCCACTACTTTTCACCCACCTTTTTAATCCAATCCTCAACTGCGGCTCTTACTGCGGCTTCCACGTTATTGGCCCAAATGTTACCATATTTTTTCTCGACGGCTTTCAGAAACTTCTGGTAAAACTCGAATTCCCAGCGGATAACTATTCTTCCCTTCTTGTTTTCAACCAGGCTCTGACCCAGAGATGAGGATTCCTTTCGGAAGAAGTCGTATTCAATATCATCTACTTCCAAGGTGGGATAAGCCAGGAACTCCGATCCGGGAGCATAACCCTTATATTTCGACATAAAATCACCTCGACAATTTCGCTAATTCTTCAGCGCTTAGTACGATTTGGCCGGTAATGTAGGGCCACTGGATCAGGAAGATTTTGCCACCCTTAGGGGCAACACCGTAGAAAACGTAGCCGCCCTTATTTCTTGTGTACTCCTCAAGAATAAACTTGCAGACTGTCTCCAGAGACACGTCTAAGACTTCGGCGTGGGATTTAAGAGCTTTAACTGCATCGTCGTCTAGTTCAACTTCAACCTTCATGTTGGGCACCTCTCACTCCTCATCCTCAAGGAAGGCTTTTCTTATCCAGGGGTTACCCCATCTTTCCTTGTAGTAAAGTCCCTCCAACGGAATTCTGGAAGGACCAATCATCCTATCCTCTGCCCTTATGCCTATACTCAGAGTTGCTAAAGGATCCCAGGTGCGTGGTATTCCCAGCTTGTCTGCGAGTATCTCCTGTCTTCTGGGATCCATGATGGGGAATGCTTGGTATCCTGCTGCGTAACCTAGACTGGTTGCCATAATCCACATTGCATAAATAGCCATGCCCACACAAATTGCTCCAAAAAACTTTTGGGGATATATTATTGGGGCGTCATGGAAGGATTCTGAACCACAACCAACTATGACTACATCCGCCATCCTTGGGTAGTCAAAGAGGCTTCCATCCCGCATCTCTGTAAAGGTCCAGGGCCGGCGGTCTGGTGGAATATACCATATGCGTCCCTGTGTTAGTTCTGCAGGGTATGTTCCGAAGGTTTCCTTTGCCGCTTCTCGGGCTAGGTCGGCTATTAAGTTCTTTGTTTCTTGATCGTCTCGTACTACAACAAATCGGTACATTTGCATGTTCTCAGGGCTTGGTGTGTATCTTCCTGCGTCCAGTATTCTTTCTAGGTCTTCGTCGGGCACGCGTTCGCCAGTGAATCTTCTCATAGACCTACGGACGCGGATTGCGTCCTCTAAATTCATACATCGGTATGGGCTTGGTTTACCATACTTTTTGGTGGACAAATTATCACCCCTTTTTCTAAGCCTAAATTTGACGTTTTTTCGGTTAATCCTCATGGCTAATAAGGTTAACTAAAAGTTAATGATGCATATAAATTAATTAGACTATATAATACATAAATAAAGAAGTATAATATTAAAATAAGATAAATTCAATGTGTAATGAAATTATGTTTCACCCAAATTTTTGGGAAAAAAGGCAAAAAATATATCTACTTTTTCTTCAAATTTTTAGTATGAAAGTGAGGTGGCTTGGTAATTCCTGTGTGGAAATTCTGGGCAAGAGGCACTTTATTATCGATCCAAATTTCCTAATTGAGCCCCAGCAAGGCGTGGAAATGGTTTTTGTGACACATGAGCACCCTGACCACTTTGATATTCAAAAATTCAAAATGTTAAATGCACCTCTAGTTGCTCCCTACCCTATTTTGAGTATGTATGGCCTTGAGGGAAGTAGGGCGGAGGTAGGGAAAGAATTTGAGGGCGTTAAAATCTTGGAGAGTTGGTGTTTGAAGTCTGAGGAGAGCGTCAGCTACTTTTATGAGGGTATCTTGCATTCGGGTGACTCAGCTAGATTTCCAGAGGTGAGGGGTGTTAAACTAGTATTTTCTGCCTGTTTCCCAGACTTCTATGAGGATTACATCAATGCATTTATGAAAATAAAGCCACAAATGGTAATACCCTTCCATTTCTCTGAGCAAAAGAGGTACATAGCTGAGGAATTTAAAGAGCGGCTAGATAAAAAAAGAATAAACTGCAGAATTCTCAGAGTAGGGGAAACAGTCGATATTTAAAAAGCCATAAAAAGCATGTGAACCTGAAATTTTTAACAATATAAAAAAGGTTGAATCCTGCACAAAAGCAGGATTTGGTGGTTGTTCGTCTCTAACCTTTTTCGCGTATTAGTCTGCGGAACCAGTTTGGCAGAACGTAACCCACGTATGCGGATATTCCTGCTAGTAGTCCCATGGTGTATCCTATGGGTACGAATATGCTCCATCCCTCTGTTAAGGCTCCCTCTATGAAGAGGAAAACAAAGAATAACAATAGGAACACGGAGGTAAAAGAAATCATAATGAACCCGTATTTGAAGAGCCTTTTTTCAGTTATCTTGGCGGCCTTTAACGACAAGTATATTAATGGTATGTAGGTGACGAGCCCAATTATCATTGCTAGCATAAAGTTTAATGTAACATTGAATGAGAATAATATAATAATGAATAGCGGCGTGAAAACTATGGAATAAAGAATCATCCACCTCCTCTTTTTCTGCAGGAACGCTTCCAGAGTGAAGGCGAAAAGGAAGAGATTTCCAACAGCAGCCAGTGCGATGGAGAATGAGAAAATGTATATGGAGCCCTTCAGCCAGCCTTGAAAAATTATTATAACCCAATCAGTAAGAACCGAGTAAAAGTGGCCCTGAATTCTGAAGGGCAACACGTAGCTATCAATCATGTAATCACGGAGAAGAATGGGGTAAATTGCAAAGTGGTCGATGTGGCTTAAAGCAACGAAAAATACTCCCAAGGCGAAGAGAATAAATGTGAGGGCGAGATAAATCAGGGGAACCTTTCTCAGTTTCCAGAACCGCCAGATGAAATTAGCACTAACGAAGAGCACCAGTATAGTCAAGAGAAATTCATAGTTAATTAGAAACGTAAGGTAGTCCGGTGTTAACATCTATTTAACCCCACACTTGCTTTTTATCTATTTGAGGGAACTCATTAATTTAAACCTTTCAACTAGAGTATTTAAATTTAAGTGAAAATGTGTATTTAGTTGTTGTGATAGAATAACGGATAATAGGGCTCCAAACCCCCGAAAGAAGGCTTATTTTAGGCTTTTCTGGCGAACGTCCCCCATCTGGAAAGAACCCAAAATAGCCCTCCTTTCAAGGAAAAGGGAACATATAACACCAGACCGGTCTTCAGAAGAAATACACACAAGTGAAAATATTTAAAAATGTCTGAAAAGTTATTTTCGCTCACAATTTTCTGGGGAACATATTCATTTCGATAAACCTTTCCTCTCTTCATTAAATGGTCGCTTAGGGGCAGCCATCAATAATTTTTAAAGAAAAACCTTCCAGTAAACCTTTTCACTGCTGTTCCATGGGGCGTCTCATTTTTAATGCCTTTATCATTTGAACCGCCTCTTCAACAGTGTGGGCAACCGGAACATTGTTTATTTCAAATCCCTCAATTATTATGTCATACTTTAAAAGCCAGGGTACATATGCTACCACCGGTTTACCGTATCTTCCAGCAATATTGGATAAGCGGCGGCCTATCTGCATACTTATTGTGGGAGGATAGGGGAACGTTAAAATTATAACCGCCTCAACCCTGTCTATTTGAAGCAGGTACTCTAATACTCTTTCCATATCCACATCCTCAGCGCTTCCTGTAAGGTCTATGGGATTCGACAAAGATGCAATGCGCGCCGCCGCAGGACTTATCAGCTGCTTCATTTCCCTCATTTCTTCTTGTGTGAACTCCACAAGATTTAAGCCATATTTAGCCACTAGATCTGCGCAAACTACTCCATGTCCTCCTGAAACTGTCAAGATGGCTATATCCCCGTTTTTTATGGGCTTGTTTTTGAATGATAGCACCTTGGCGAAACTAACTATTTCCTGCTCGTTTTCCGCCTCCACTATTCCATACTGCCTAAAAATATGAGAAGCTAATCTGGGTGAGGCGGCAATTGAGCTTGTGTGAGACATAGCCGCCTTCTGCCCACCAGCAGTTTTCCCCGCTCTGAAAACTATAATATTCTTGCCGCCTCCGAATTCCGCCGCAACATCTAGAAATCTTCTACCCTCTCCTGGCCTAAATCCTTCAAGATACATAGCCACCGTTTTGGTCCTCTTGTCTTTGAGGAAATACTCCATAAGAATTGTTTCATCCACTACCGCCTTGTTTCCTATGCTGACTGCGGCTGAAACGCCAATTTTTCTCTCTGCATATTTGCTTAGAAACTGGTCAACAATGAAGCCCCCACTCTGACTTAGAATGGCCACATTTCCAGGTGGGGGCTTAAGCATTCTCTCACTAGGTATAAAAAAGGTGTCCACATAAGGTGGGCTATATACTCCCATACAGTTGGGGCCTATAAGGGCAATATCATACTCGCTTGCTATCTTGACCAGCTCTTTTTGAAGTTCAACTCCGCTATTCCCCATCTCGGCAAAACCTCCCGATATAACAATTGCGCCTCCGATGCCCGCCTTCCCACAGTCCTCCAAAACGGAGTTTACTATGTCTGCCCGCACCACTATAACTGCTAAATCCACCTCTTCTGGTATATCCAGAACAGTTGGGTAGATCTGCTTACCCTCTATGCTTCCTCCTCGAAGGTTAACTGGAATAGTTTTTACTTGCATTTCATGGTGATTTTTGTTAAAAATAACAGTTCCCGGGTTTAACGGGTTGGTAACAGAAACTCCAACAACCGCCATAGTTTTAGGCTCAAAAACCTTTTTGAGATCCATGGAAACCATCCCTTAAGACTTCAAGCGTGAAAACCCAAATTCAAATGTTGGAAAATTTAAACCTGAATTGGCTGCGTCAAATTGCAACGTTAATCCCTTCTACCACAATTTTATTGTTAAAATCATATTCCTTATCTGTTTATAATCATTATCTTTTTGGGCTTCCCGCAAAAAAGTGTTAAGGAAAATCCGACTCAAAAAAGAAGCATAGCTGCAAAGATCAATAATAACTTAAACTAGTAGTAGCTCTCAAAAAAAAGAAAAGCTTCATGTGCTCATTTTTCTTGGGAGTAGAATATGATTAAGATAGGTTGTTGTGGTTTTCCGGAAAGTATTGAACAGTACTTTAAAAAATTTAAAGTAACAGAGGTTCAAAGAACCTTCTATAAACCCCCCAGCGAGGAAACCTTAAAAAACTGGCGCAGCAGGGCCCCCAAAGATTTCGAGTTCGCCGTGAAGGCTTGGCAACTTATAACCCATAACCCAAACTCTCCCACCTACAAAAAGGCCGGAATAAACATTCCAGAGGAAAAAAAGAAGCTTTATGGACACTTTAAACCAACATCTGAGGTTCTAAATGCCTGGGAAACCATAAGCACCATCTGCAAGATTCTGGAGGCTAAGGTCTGCCTTTTCCAGTGCCCAGCGAGCTTCACACCCTCCGAAGAGAACATCCAAAACATGAAGGAATTTTTCTCAACAATAAACCGGAAAGGACTAATATTTGCTTGGGAACCCCGAGGAAAAAATTGGGCTACTCCATTTGTTAAAAATCTCTGCGAAGAACTTAACTTGATACACACGGTTGACCCCTTTGCATCAGAACCCGCTTTTCTGGCTCAAGACACAGCCTACCTAAGACTGCATGGCGCTCCCCCGGGCAAAAAAATGTACAGATATACATACTCAGATGACGACCTCTACAGGCTAAAGGGCGTAATTCAGTCGATAAATGTGAAACAGTGCTACCTACTTTTCAACAATATCACAATGAAAGAGGATGCACTGAGATTCCAAAAACTACTATAACTCTGCCCCCACAGCTTAATTAAATCATAGCACACGTTTTCCTTGAAGGAAGCATCATAAATAATATTGGAACCTTATCTTATTCTTCCTCCGCATCTGGGGCAGTATATGGCGTCTGGAGTTATTCGGCGTCCACAGTACATGCAGTAGTGGTCTGGGCTGGGTTCAAACTTGGCTATTTTATCCTCCCCTCTCTGGGGGGTTGAAATGGTTGGCTGTGGTGAAAACCTGTTTATTGCGCGTTGTAATGCGTCTTCCACCTCGTATTCTAAGCGGTCGACATCGCCCAGTGCCAGGAAAAGGAATAAGAAAAAGAATGTAAAGAAAATTCCAAGATAGATGAAAAACAGGGAGATAATTAGGAGTGCGAGTGTTAAGATTAGAGAAAGAACTAGGGGGATATAGTTATGTCCCACTCTTCCCTCATAAACAATGTTTGAGCCACTCCTATAGATTCTCAGTTTGCCCTTCGTGTTAATGCCCCTTCTCACCTTCCATTCAAACAGGCTTTTCCTCTTAACCCGGATGTCTGAAGACATCAACTCCTCATTCAAAATCTCGGCAAAATCACCGATTCTGTTCGCCTCTCCGGGAATGGAACCGTAAATTTCTCGCGCCACCATTTAACCCTCCAAAGCCATACTGAGTAAACTCTAAAAGTAGGATAATTTATTCTTTTTGGACTATGAAGCTCATACCAAATATATGTCTCAAATGCATCAGTTTAGGCGCAATGTAATGTGTATGTAATTTTTGCTGTGGGCCCTGTTTTTGGGGAGGCTTCCTAAGCCTCCTTTTCCATTTTTTGAGCCCAAAAAATGTTTTTTTGAGGGAACATTTTTACACACCCCACAAAATCAAAAATAAATACTTACTACTTTGCGCCATCAGTTTAAAAGGAAAAATATAAAAGAAATTAAAAAGTCTTTATTAAGATATTTGGTCAAGGGAGAGAAACTCTACAATTCTCAAAGAACTGAGAGCATCTATAGGTCTCGATTTCAAATTTTTCTTTGGTTTTCTGGAATTCTCGTCCTCGAATTGTTTAAATATACTACCTCCTTACTTTACTACATACCCGATTTAATTTCTGAAAACTTTTTAGGGGTGTAATGTTTTGAGCGTTAAATTGGCAGAAGGGGTGTACTGGGTAGGAGCCATAGACTGGAACTTAAGATACTGCGGTTCTTACCAAACACCACTCGGCACCACTTACAACGCATACCTAATCGTAGATAAAAAAATCGTTTTGATTGATGGAGTAAAGCATACGCACAGCCTCGAAATGATAGAAAGGATAAGGGAAATAGTTGACCCAAAAGACATCAACTATCTGATCGTGAACCATGCAGAACCAGACCACGCCGGAAACATAGAAGACATGCTTAAACTTGCGCCTAATGCGGAAATAATCTGCTCCAAGAGAGCCGAAGACTCACTCACAGGCTACTACAAAATAGACCGACCACTAAAAATAGTAAAAACCGGCGACACACTAAACATTGGAAATGGAAACCTGGTATTCATTGAAGCTCAAATGCTGCACTGGCCAGACAACATGATGACCTACCTTAAGGAAAACCACATACTATTCTCCAATGACCCCTTCGGACAACACATAGCATCATCTGAAAGATTCGTGGACGACTTGGGAGAGCAAATAATAATGGACCACGCAGCCAGATACTATGCCCAAATAGTCTTGCCCTACTCCCAACTTGTCCTCAAAAAACTGGAAGAAGTAAAAAACCTAAAAGTCCCCATAGACATGATATGTCCGGCCCACGGATTAATCTGGAATAAGAAACCCGAGAGAATAATAAACGCCTACACCAAATGGGCCAGCGGCGAGGCTGAAAACAGAGCAGTAATAATATTTGACACCATGTGGGGAAGCACAGACATGATGGCCAGAGAAATAAGCCGAGGACTAATGGACAACGGAGTACAAACAACAATGTACCCAGTACGCTTCTCAGACTGGGGACTCATAATCAGAGACGTCATGCTATCCAAAATCATCCTAATAGGATCCGCAACCCTAAACATGACCATGATGCCCACAATAAGAGGAATACTAGAATTCATAAAAGGACTAAGACCACCAGGGAAAAAAATAGCAGCAGCATTCGAATCCTACGGATGGGGAGGAGGCGCATACAAAAACATCATTCCCATCCTCCAAGAAATGAAATTCGAAGTAGTAGAACCCGGACCAAGAACAAAATGGACACCCAAAGAGGAGCAACTAAAAGAATGCTACCAATTCGGAAAACAACTAGCACAAAAAATCAAATGAGAAAAGCCCTTAAAGACACATAAATAGACCCTTTTTTCATTATTTTTCTATCAATCCTTTAAAAAAATAAGGGGAAGTAATTAAATTATTTCGACTCTTTGGTCATGTCCAATAGTTTTACCACTTTGTGACCCACGAAGGGCAAATCAGATACCGACTCCACAATCTCAACTTCAGAGTCCACATCCAGCTTCTCTTTAAGCTTCCTCTTAACCTCCCTCTTGTATTCCTCTGGATCTTTGACCTTATCCTTATCCGTAGCCATCTTCAACTTTAAAGTATCCATAGGACCCTTAGAATATTTGAGCATGGTGAACCACTCAGTAAATCCTGGTATATCCCCCAAAATGTTCTCTATGTCTGCTGGGAAGACCCTCATACCCTTAATGTTGGCAGCAAAAGCCTCCCTACCCAATATAGTTGACCTAGTATGTGTTCTCCCGCAACCACACTTTTCAGTAACCACGAAGCCCGTGTCCTCCGTTCCCCACTTAAGCATGGGGGTGGCCTCAGCAAAAAGATTCGTAACCACAATCTCGCCCCTCTCACCACTAGCCAGCGGTTCATGTGTCTCCAAATCAAAAGCCCTCGTATAGAACAAATCGTCACACTGATGATTACCCGCATGCTCCTCACAATCCCCAAAATACCACAAAGGATCAGCAACGCCACCAAAATCAAAAATCCTCTCAGGGGGAACGCCAGTCTCCGCCTCAATCCTCCTCTTAACGGTCTTAGTAACGATTTCGCCGTAACCGGTATCAATGAGTCTGACGCTGGAGAAGAGTTTCTTTATGTCTTCTCCCATTTTTTTGGCGGCTTCGAATATTGCGGACATGGTTAGCATGGGGCCGGCGAATATTTGTGGTTTCATGTATTTCATTTCTATTACGTGTCTTTTTGCTATGTGGGGTAGGGGGTACATGCAGTCGCTTATTCCGGTGATGTTGACGATATCTAGTCCGGTTGAGGATATTACTACGTATCCGTGCCATCTTATGCCTGTGGCGAAGACTAGGTCTTTGGGTCTCCAACCTCTCATCCATTTTAGTCTGGTTTCCTGCTCTGCGGCCATTATCCAGTCATCATTTGTGTAGGCAAAAACACTTGGTACTCCTGTGGTTCCTGTTGACGCGTTTATCACCTTTACTCTCTCGTTTAGGGGCACACTGAGGAGTCCTCCGAAGGGGTCTCCTGTTCGGCTTCGTTCTGCCCTTAAATCGTCTTTATAAAGAAGTGGGACTTTGGTGTCGAAATCATTTATTGTTTTTATGTCTTCGGGTGTTACTCCTGCTTCTTTGAAGCTTTTCTTATAGAATGGGGTGTTATGGTAAGCATAGTTGACTTCAGCTTTTATCCTTTTTAGTTGCAGTTCTTCTATTTCCTCTCTAGGCATGGTTTCAATTTTTCTATTCCAGAACTTATCAAGCTCGCTTCCAACCAACATTTCTCCCTCCAAAATTTTATTTATTCAAAGTTTTATTTATTCAAGGAATATTCTAACGTGTGTTCTCCCACAATCGCAGGGGTTGGTGTCTAGTCTGGCGTTGTGTCCTGTTGCGAATCTTACTAGGGGTGTTGCCTCTGCGTAAAGGTTTGTGAACACCAGCATTCCCTTCTCCCCGGGATTTACTGGTTGTCCTGTTTCGGGTTCCACTGTTTCCACGAGGAAGCCATCTTCCCAGGCGTGGTGTCCGTTGCATTGCAGGCACTCCATGGCGTAGAAGCCGCCGTAGCCCAAATCAATCATGCTGAGGTGTGTTCCGCCCCATGTTCTTTTGAATTCTTCTCTGGTTTTTTCGTCTAGGAGTGGGCTGCCGGGTCGGAATCTGTGAACGACGATTTTGGGTTGGAAGGCTGTTTTGGGATCGCTTTTTTCCTTCTCCAGTTCCTGCATCATCAGTTTTGCGTAGTCTACTGTGGTTATTATTATGTTGGGTTTGAAGAATTTTGTTAGGTAGGTTGCTCTTGGAGCATCTAGTAGAAAGAGGGTGTTTTCTATGGGGATTGAGGTGAAGGGAATGAGGCTTTGCACGGTTCTCCTCACTCGGAAGTGTCCCTCTATTAGGGCGGCTATGCTTTCCCACTGGGAGGCCTGTAGTTCTAAAATGTCGCCGTTTGATAGTCCAATCATTACTAGATGTCTGGTGAGGTGGTCGACGAGTACTTCTCTTTCGTATTCTGTGGAGATAGACATGATTGGTGGTTCTTCGATTTCTGGTTCGGGGGGAGTGGTTATGCCCCAGATTTTGTCTCTGGGGATGGCGCATCTTCCGCCGAAGGGGTCATCGGTTGTGACTTCTTTTTTTATGTCCTGTTTGGTGGTTAGGGGAAACTTTTTTATGTCTTTTAGGGTTTTGAAGTCTTCGGGTGTTACTCCTGCTTCCTTGAATTTTTTATTGTAGAATCTGGTGTTGTCGTAGACGTATTTGAGCTGTTTTTTGAGGCTTTCCTCTTGTAGCTTTTCGAGTTCCTTTCTGGGCATGGTTTCAATATTTCTCCTCCACATGGAAAGACCCCCATATTATAATTAGTTTATAAAAAGTATTTATAATTAGTACTATATATACTTTTGCCAAATCGCCCCAAAAAAGGAGCAAAAACGATGCTCATTTGGAAGGCTTTCATGTGTTGCTTAATTATTTACTAGCCTAAGGCTTGTTTAGAAATATGTTAATATAACTGGGGAGAATTTCCTCGTCTTGAAACATATTTATAAAGAAATGTTTGAATGTTAATCTAAAACCTGGGTTTATTTGCACTTTTAGAAAATGGGGATTTGATTGTTATGGTGAAAACGGGCATAGATATTGAGCTTAAATGGAAGGGCAAACTAAAATATGAAGTTCAGATACGTGGAAGACACAAATTGGTGGTTGATGCTTCATCAGAGACTCAGGGTGATGATGAGGGGCCGGCTCCGGACGATTTGCTTGCGGCTGCGGTGGGTGCTTGTCTTTCCTCCTCTTTCACTTTTTGTGCATCTAAAGCAAAAGCTGAATTAACTGAGCTGACTACAGAAGTAAGAGCCCAGATTTCGCGTGTGGAAGGATATTTAAGAGTCACAGGCATGGATGTAACCCTTAATCCCAAGTTTAAAGACGAGGAAGCCGCAAAAAGGAAGGATCGTTGTATAGCAATCTTCAGGAATTACTGCACTGTAACTGAATCTGTGGTTAAGGGAATTCCGGTAAACGTCGAAGTAAAAACTTAGCTTGTTTTCCGAGTATTCTTTTATTTCTTAATTAATCTTTTTGAAAACTTTTTTCCTGATTTTAGAAAAACTTTAGTTTTTGTTTTTGCTGCTCATTTCTGGAGCATCGCTTGGTTATTGCTGGGGGTACCGATAATTTGGGTGAAACTTTTTACAAGGATTTGGCTGAGCTATGTGAGGAGATTGAATCAACCACCAAAAGGCTTGTAATTGTGGATATCCTATCTCAATTCCTAAAAAAATTGTCTACGGGGGAAGTTGCGCCTTCAATTAGAATGATTGTGGGTGAGGCTTTTCCCGAGTGGAGCGGCAAGACTCTGGATGTTTCCTGGAGAACTGTTCAAAAGGTGATAAAGAGCATTACTATGGCTTCAGATGAAGAGATGCTGCAAGCCTTCAGCAAGAGGGGTGATCTCGGTCACATGGCTAAAATTTTGATGTTGAGAAAAGACGTCTCAAAGCAGGCAACGTTGCTACAAAAGCCTCTCACAATTCTTGAAGTTTACAGAAGTTTTCAATCCATCTCTGAAGCCAAAGGAAGTGGTTCAAAAAGGAAGAAGGAAAATCTTGTTCTCAGTCTGTTGAGCAGGGCAGAACCTTTGGAAGCAAAGTATATTGTAAAAAACCTGATAGGTGAGATGAGGCACGGGGCTTCCTCGGGTTTGATGGAAGAGGCTGTAGCAAAGGCTTCGGGAGCACCCTTGGAAATGGTTAAGAGGGCTTACATGCTTATGGGTGATTTGGGAGATGTAGCAGAAAAAGCAATGCAGGGAGGGCCTCAAGCTCTAGATGATATTAAACCCACGCCTTTTCACCCCATAAAACCTATGCTCGCCCAAGCTGTAAAGAATGTAGCTGAGGCTCTAAGGGAGCATGGAGGAATAACTAGTCTAGAGTACAAACTGGATGGTGCCCGGCTTCAGATACACATCCGTGGGGGAGAGGTTAAAATTTTTAGTAGAAGGCTAACTGAAGTAACCGCCAGTTTGCCAGACGTGGTGGAGCAGGTTAGAAACCACATTCAGCTTAGTGAGGCTATAATAGAGGGGGAAGCGGTGGCAATAGGCAAGGATGCCCGTCCACTCACTTTTCAAAACCTTATGAAGAGGTTTCGCAGAGTTAGGGGAATAGAAGAAATGGTTAGAGAAATTCCAGTAAAGCTCTACCTCTTTGATATAATTTATTTCGACGGTAAACTGTTAATAGACCTTCCCTACAGCGAGAGGAGGAAGGTGCTTTCTCAAGTTGCGGGAGAATTAGAGCTGGTTCCCCAACTGATAACATGTGATGTTGATAAGGCTCAGGACTTTTTTGAAGAGGCTAAAAGCAAGGGCCACGAGGGACTGATAGCTAAAAAAATTGATAGCACATATACTCCGGGGAGAAGAGGAAAAAAATGGCTGAAAATAAAAGAAACTGAGACCCTTGATTTAGTAATTGTGGGGGCGGACTGGGGATACGGGCGGAGAGTGAATTGGCTCAGCGATTACTATCTTGCAGCGAGAAACGAAGAAACGGGAGAACTTCAAATAATAGGTAAAACTTTCAAAGGACTCACAGACGAAGAATTCAAGGAAATCACAGAGAAACTATTAAAGCTAAAAACCATCGAGTATGGAAGGACAGTTAGAGTTAAACCCGAAATAATTGTGGAAACAATCTTCGAAGAAATACAGAAATCCCCAAAATACGAGTCTGGCTACGCCCTCAGATTCGCAAGGATAAAAAGAATAAGAGACGACAAAAACTTGGAGGACATAGACACCATTGAAAAGGTAAAACAGCTCTACGAAAACCAGTTTAAAACCAAATCAAAACAATTATGAGTATTGACGAGCGTGTGCCGGCGGCTTCCTCATGGGTGGTCTGCAGGTGCACACGCTCGTCGTAGGAAAGCCTCCTCCCATTCAGAGAAGTTTGGAACAACTGTGTATTCTTTCGACTTCTAATTGTGCCAAGTTTTTCAAGACTTCCCCTTTTGTGAGCAGTTTTTTACTCTTTTTTGTTTTGTTTTTCTTGTAGATTTTTTGTGGATTCACGTTTTAATGATTTTTGTTACTGATAAATTTTCAATATTTTTGAATAATTAGTATTATTTAAATTTTTTCCTCAGCTTAGCACAATAATCACTTCCTATCGTCGCCTCTAGTTATTGATTGAAGGGAATCCAAAACCTTAAATTCATAATTTTATAACAGTTTAATAGAAATTAAACCTTTAAAATGGGAACTTATCAAATGTAACAGCCGGTAAAAAACCATGGAAGACAACATAGAAAAATTCATAGAAGTACTGAGAAAAAAGGGCCATAAGGTAACACCGCAGAGGATCGAGTTATTCAAGGTAATTAAAAGCAGTAAACACCCCACCGCTGAGGAGATTTACCAATTAGTAAAGAAGGATTATCCTACGGTAAGCCCCGCTACTGTCTACAAAACAATAGAGTTGTTGCGAGGGATGGGCGAAATCCAAGAAATCAGTGTGGTGGATGGAAAAATTAGATACGAAACAAACATGACCCCCCATGTTAACATTCACTGCTTAGAGTGTGGAAGGGTTGAGGACATCTACCTGGAAAAAATTAAGGAGTTGGATGACGAATTAATGGATAAGTCCAGATACGAGATAGTAAGCCAGAGTCACGACTATTTCGGATACTGTCCAGAATGTAAAAAGAAGAAACCTTCTGAATAAATTTAGCCAAACAGCCCAATATTAATAAATAGAATCTTTATAAAAATAAAAAAATGGTATGGTTTTTATTCCCGTTTTGCCTTATTGAAGCTATAATTTTTTCATGCAGAGGTACCAGTCTACACACTCGTATCCTTCAGTTAACCTCTTTTCTGCGTCGGCCTGGGTTCTGGGCGGTGGAACAATAACCTTATCGCCTGGTCTCCAGTTGGCTGGTGTGGCTACCTTAGCTTTGTCTACAGTTTGCAGGGAGTCCAGAAGTCTCAGAATTTCATCCATGTTCCTTCCAGAGGTTAAGGGATAATACAGCATGGCTCTTAGGATTCCTTCGGGATCAATGTAGAATACTGTTCTTACTGTTGAAGTTTCACTTGTGGCTTTGTGAATCATATTGTATAGTTTTGCTACTTTCATGTCCAAGTCTGCAATAACTGGGAACGGTATTTTTACTCCTTGTTTCTCTTCTATGTTTCTCACCCAAGCTATGTGGGAATAAAGGCTGTCAATACTTAACCCTATTAGTTGGGTGTTTCTTTTTTGCAGTTCGGGCCATATTTTGGCGAATGCAACGAATTCTGTGGTGCATACGGGTGTGAAGTCTGCAGGGTGGGAGAAGAGAATTACCCACTTTCCCCTAAAATTAGATAGTTTTATTGGACCGTGTGTGGTTATTGCTTCAAAATCGGGTGCTGGTTTTCCAATTTCTATAAACTGTTTTTCTTCTTCTGTTTTTTCCATAATTTTTGCCTCCTCCGTGTTTGAGCCTTAATTTAGGCTTTTAAGGGGCTTATATGATAAAAAATATTTGTTAATTTTTGTTTTTAATTAAGAATAAATATTATTTAAATGTTTTGCTCCCTTGGCTAAATTGAACGAGATCCTAATACAAAGATTCACAACATTCCATTAGCAAAACTTTTTATGTTTGGAATCTTTGTTTATTTTAGTATAGTATTGAATATGAAATAAAAATCAATTCAAAATATAATTATTTTAGGGCTTTTTGGATAGGTGGGGCAATCATTATGTCGAGTGTGCAAGAATTCATAGATTACCTCAGAAGTAAGGGATACAAGGTAACACCTCAGAGGCTAGAAATATTCAAAACAATAAAGTCTATGAGAAACCATCCCACAGTGTATATGATTTACCAAGAGGTAAAAAAGAAGAATCCCACCATAAGTCCGGCCACGGTTTACAAAACATTAGAAGTGTTAGAGAGAGTTGGAGAGATTCAGGCAGTTTGTCAAATAGATGGCAAAACAGTATACGACACCTCACTCAACCCTCATATTAACATCCACTGCCTAAAATGCCACAAGATAGAAGATGTAGAATCAGATCTAGTCGAAAAACTGGTAAAGGATGTTCAGGAAAAAAGTGGAGTCAGAATCATTAGTCAAAGCATAAACTTTTTCGGATACTGCTCCAAATGTTCAGGAAGAAAGTAACAGTTTCAAATTAGGGGGGGAGCTTCTCTAAATATTTTTTGGAAATAACCGGGTTCAGAATTAAGCCTTTTTCGTTTTCTTTTCGTTTTCCTCAATGAAGTAGAGTATTGCATCTATGAAAAAGTCTTCTCTTTCCAGAAGCGCAGCGTGGCCGGCGAAGGGGATGATGGCAATTTGTGAGTTTGGGATTTGCTTGTGGATAAATTCTGCTTCTTCAACAGGTACTACCTCATCCTCTCGGCCATGAATGATTAGTGTTGGAACCTTGATTTTCTTTATTTCATTTTCCAATGCTGGAGGGCTCTTCATGTAGCCCTGCTGAATTCTACTTACGGTTGTAGGGTCTCGGGTTCTCATAGAATCTGCGAATCGTTTCACTGCGTCCTTGTGTCTCCGTACGAACATGGGATGGAATATGTCTTTTATCTCGGCCTCAATATATCCTTCCAATCCCTTTTCAGCAAACGCCTTGGCCCATCTTGCACCAGCCTCAATGGATTTGGGTGGTATTCGCGCCGCAGTGTCTATCAGGATTAGACCATTCACCTTTTCGGGGTGGTTTAATGCCATTTTTAGAGCCACAAAGCCTCCCATACTCACTCCACATATGTAAGCCTTATCTATTTTTAATGTGTCTAGGAGGGCTGCTACATCATCTGCAAACATGTCTTGGGTGTAGGGTTGGTTTGGCTTCTCAGATTTTCCATGTCCTCTCAAATCTACAGCGATACACCTAACTTCCCGAGAGAGTTCGGGTATCAAAGGTGACCATTCAGTTGAATCACCACCCATTCCATGAATTAAAACTAATGCGGGGCCTTTTCCCACATCCTCATAATACATTTCAAAATCCTCTACTTTGGCCTTCAAATTTCTAACCCTCTTCTAAACTTTATGGTTTAAACCTTGTAGTTTTGGAGAATATAGTTTTTCAAAAATATTAATAAATGTTTATTTAAAGTTTTCCTCAGGCTTTTGGGGCGCAATGTAATATGTATGTGTTTTTTGTTTATGGGAATGGTATGTCTTGTGCGTGGAGGATTTCCATCCTCGACTTGAGGAAAGTTAACGTCTTCCCCTTGAGGAAACAGAAG
>JAHAWU010000209.1:0-2507 GCA_018383815.1 Candidatus Jordarchaeia archaeon
TAAGCCTCTCACAAGCCTTAAACCAAAAACAAACCCCGAAACAAGCTCCAAACAAGCCGTTTTCTCTTAGTGAAGGTTCTCTTTTGGAAAAAGAGAAAGTTCAGTGGGCCGGGCCGGAGTTGAACCGGCGACCTCAGCCTCGTAAGGGCTGCGTCCTAACCAAACTAGACGACCGGCCCAATTCACGGATAGAGATAAATTGAACTTGCTTTATATGAGAGTTGCGAATTCCCTAAGGTGATGCCTTGAAAAAGGTCATAGTCACTGGTGCTGGCGGCCCTGCCGGAATAAACTTTATCCTATCTCTTCGCCTTGCTCCAGAAGAGATTTTCATCGTGGGGACGGAAGCGAATGAGCATTTCATTTATCTGGCACCAACTGATAAGAAGCATCTGGTTCCGAGCGCTGAAGAAGAAAATTATATCGACGTGTTAAATGAGGTTATTCGGAAAGAGAAAGCTGAATTTTTACATGCTCAAACTGACACTGAAGTGGCTGTTGTTTCAGAAAATCGTGATAAAGTTGAGGCGAGTGTGTTCTTGCCGTCAAAAAAGACTGTGAAAATATGCCAAGACAAGCTTGAATCGGCTAAAATCTGGACGAAGAAGGGTGTTCCAGTGGCAAAAGTGATGGAAATCCGCGCTGGAAAGGATATTGACAAAGCTTTTGAGGAGTTCGGCAGCCCAATTTGGATAAGGGCGCGGCATGGTGCTGGTGGAAGGGGAAGTACACCAGCCTATAACAAGGAAACTGCTCTCTCATGGATTAATTATTGGAGGGCGCGCGGTATGAAATGGGAGTTCATAGCTCAAGAACACTTACCAGGAAGAAACATAGGATTCCACAGTCTTTGGAAAGACGGAGAGCTTGTGACCTCTATGGCTAGGGAACGCATCGAATACATATATCCGCACCTTGCGCCTTCAGGAGTAACTGGCACGCCAGCCGTTCAGAAGACCATACATGACGATAATGTGAACAAAATTGCAACAGAGGCTGTTCTTGCCATAGACCCGAACTTTAATGGGATAGCATGTGTGGATCTGAAAGAGAATAGGGAGGGCGTGCCATGCGCCACAGAGATTAACGCTGCAAGAATGTTCACCACGTCATTCTTCTTTTCATATGCCAGCAAAGTTCTGCGCAAAGACTATTATGCAAATATTCCATACCTATACGTTAAACTCGCTTTTAAGGAAAGCATCCCCCCAGAAATCCCAAAATATAACATCTTACCAGAAAACATTTACTGGATACGCCACATCGATGCGCCAGCAAAACTCGTTAAGGACGACAAAATTGTTGGTGAAATGTACTGTTGGTGCAAATGATGCGTGTATGGTATGACGCATGTACTGGCAAGCATGTGCGGTATGGGGTTGCTATAGCAAAAAGGCTTAGAGAAATAGGACAGGAGGTTATATTAACCACCCGCAAACACCCAGACACTGTGCTTCTTGCAAAACTTTTAAATGAAAACTTCATTGTTGTTGGAAAGTATAATCCAAAATCCTTACTCTCTAGACTTAAGGAGGCAGCTCGTCGTCAACTATTGTTCTGCAAAATTTTTGGAGAAAATGTTCCGGACGTTGCCATTTCACATGGTTCTGTGGATCAAATTCGGGTGGCTTTTGGGTTAAAAATTCCGGCGATAACGACTCTTGACACACCCTATGCTGAGGCTGTGCATAGGCTTACTTTACCCCTCGCAGATTACATTGTCGTTTCTAAGGCTATTCCAGAGGAAACCATCCAAAAATTCGGCGCCAAGGGCAAGATAATCCGCTTCGATGGGGTTGATGAGGTTGCATGGATTAGGGGTTTTAGGCCTCTGGTGAGATACGATTTTGAAAAACCGTTTATTGTTGTTAGGGAAGTTGAAGAGAGGGCCGTATATGTTAAAAGGAAGTTTTCCTCTGTTGATTTAGCGAAGAAGTTGACGCGGTTGGGCAATGTTGTTTTTCTCCCAAGATATCGTTGGAGAACCATTAAAGGCTTAACTATTCCAAAGGGATTTGTTGACTCTGCAAGTTTGGTGGCTCAGGCAGACTTGTTTGTTGGGGCTGGTGGAACTATTACGCGGGAGGCTGCGCTTCAGGGGACACCGGCTATTGTGATAGATATATTTCAAGAGCAGTATGTGAACGATTATTTAGCTGAGAGGGGCTTCCCCATATTTAGGACGGAGCTATCCTCTGCCTACACTTTAGCAAAGGAAGTTTTGGGCAGTAAGAGGGATGTGAGTGATTTATTAGCCAAGCTTGAAAACCCTGTTGATGTAATTTCGAATCTTGTGGAAAAGTTAGGGGTAAGATGAAAGAGGGTTAAGGGAGCTTCTTAACTTCGATGAACTCCCTTCTTTTAGCTTCATATTCTTGCCTTGTCATCATTGGTTTTGCTGGAATCCCTTTAACCACAGTATTGGGCGGCACATCTTTTGTTACAACACTCCCTGCGGCCACCACAGAATTTTCGTACACGGTGACATTTGGGAGTATTGTTACGCA
>JAHAWU010000209.1:2540-4174 GCA_018383815.1 Candidatus Jordarchaeia archaeon
TGGTGTTAGGCATTGACTGTGGGGGAATTTGTCGTTTAGTAGGCTGGTGTTGGGGCCTATGAAGACGTTGTCGCCTATTTGGCATTCATTTGAGATTGTGACGTGGGCTTGTATTATGCAGTTTTTGCCTATAACAACGTTTCTTCCTATGTCACAGAAACTCCCTATGCGGGTTCCATCGCCTACTTTTGTTTTGTCACCTATTACCACATAGTTCCATATGACGATGCCCTTGCCAAATTGTACGTTTCTGCCTATAATTACGCCTCTGCCCCTTTTAGGTGTTGACATTGTTCTCCTCCTTTGGCTTTTAGTTTGGTTGTGTGAAGCTTAAATAGTTTGGTGGTTTAGTTTGTTTCTAAGCGGAATGAAGGTTGGTTCGGGAATGATTAGGAAGAGGGTTCTGGTTATTGGTTTAGGGGAGGTTGGTCGTCCCCTTTTTGAGCTTTTGAAGGATTGTGGAAAGTTTGACGTTTATGGTTATGATTTAGATGAGGAAAAGATGCGTGATATTGGACAGTCCGCCGCCTTGCCTGATGGATTTGATGTTATGCATGTTTGTATTCCATGCTATGAAAAAGGGGAGTTTGTGGAAATTGTTGCCAGCTATGTTGGGCGTTTTAAGCCTAAATTAGTGATTATTGACAGTACAGTTGCCCCTGGCACAACTTTGGATGTTTATGGGCGGGTTAAGGGTGCATGCCTTGTGGCGCATTCGCCTACTCGTGGTGTGCACAAAAGTCTGGAATATATGAAGTGGGAGTTAAGGCGCTGGGCAAAGTATGTGGGTGGTGTTAATGAGAAATCAGCGGAGGCAGCTAAGAGGCATTTTGAAAAGGTTGGGTTGAAGACTAAGGTTTTGAGGAGTTGCCTAGAGACGGAGTTGGCTAAGCTTTTTGAGACTACTTATAGGGCTTGGATGATTGCGTGTTTTCAGGAAATGCATAGGATTAGTAGGTTTTTTGGGGCTGATTTTGATGATGTGGTGGATTTTATTGAGGACACTCACCGCGTGAGATTGGATAGGCCTGTGATGTTTCCTGGGGTTATTGGTGGGCACTGTCTAATTCCAAATGCTGAGTTGCTTTTAAAGGCTTATGATTCGGAGTTTTTGCGGTTGATTTTGAAGTCTAATGAGAGGAGGAAAGTTGAGGTAGCGGATGTTGATGTTAGGAGGGATGTTGAGAGGAGCAGGAGGAGGGTTGAGAAACTTGAGGGAGAATTGTTAAGGTTGTGTTCTAAACTGGCTTCATTTTAAGCGGGGTTGGATTTTATGAAGGGTGAGGTTGTGGATGGTTTTGAGGTGAAGCTTCCTCTCAAGGCTTATGAGGTTGTTGGGTATAAGGCTGTGAACTTTTTAAGGTATTGCTGTAGCTTTCTTCCGAAGATTGGTGTTGTTGAGCCTCCGCCGGAGAGACCGAATGGCATTACTGTCCTTGTGCGGAGTTGTAATGATGAGTGGATTGAGTTTTCATTGAGATCTATTAGGGATTTTGCTGATGAGGTTATAGTTGTTGATGCGTCAACGGATTTTGAAACTCCAGCTAGAATTAAGAAAGTCGCCAAGGAAGAAGGTTTAAAGATTGATTTTATTCATATAGATGTTCCTGTGGATTCTCCTATGGGAGACACTG
>JAHAWU010000211.1 GCA_018383815.1 Candidatus Jordarchaeia archaeon
GGCTCCTTAGAATCAACGCTAACAGCAACAGCACCATACAGAACATAACTATTAACGGTGAGTCCAAAGGAACGAAAATAAGCCGAGGACTACTGATACCACTCTCTAACGCCTTTGCCTCCGACATAAATATGACCAAGCTCCCGTTCAATAGCTTTACCCTTGTGAAGTCTGAAAACACGTTATTACTTACGGGTATTGCTGGTCTTCCCACCCAGATTTCATTTAATCTCAGTGTAACCATAGAACCTTCATCTGGAAGTCCGACGACTGTTTATTTGGCTAGTGATGTGCCAACGGTGTCTTTGATACTTCCCAATCCGAGCAGTGCTCCGTCAATTATTAACTATTACCTTATACTATTGTACTCTATGGTTTTTCTGGTGCCGATATCGATGATTCTTTCAAATCGCTGGTTGAGGAATCGCAAAATGAAGAAAGAAGTGGTTGGAGGAGGTGCAGTGTGAGGTGCGGAGCAGAATTTTTGTTTTTCTTGTGGTACTTGCGGTGATTCTAGGTATAACTTCTGTGGTCTATTTCCAGGCAGGGCCTACGCCAACTTATCCCAACACCCCATTTGTATTGTACTATCTCAGGTATGACTATACTGTGCAGAGTAACGGTACTGCCACCATAAGTGGGTTAACATCGACGGTGGTTTGGTTTGAGGGTTATGCTGATCCAAACACTGTTGTGGTTGCTGAGAGAAATGGCTTTTCGCCAATTCAATATAGTGAGGTAAATCTTTACACGCGGGAAACAAATACTACTGGGGTGCATTTTCTGTGGTGGATTCCTCCGTTGTTGCCGGTTGGGACTCCCGTGGGCATAGGTAATAATACTGGTGTTATCGTGGGTGAAACTGAGTTAAGGGTGCAACAATTGGTGAGAAACACAAAGGTGGTCTTTTATTCGGGGTCGGACAGAACAATTATCGCTAACTATGATGCAAATAGCGGTTTTCTAATCCAGTTAGAAATCAAAGAAGGAGAACAGATAAGCGTTTACCAACTGCAATCCACTCTCGGTGCTTCTCTTGGCGTCTCTAACTATTACTATGCGCGTGTAATCTTCCTGTGCTTATTCATGCCTGCTTTGGTGATTTTCATATTGACACTTCCTTGGCCTTGGAGAAGGTGGAGTCAGAGCTTATCTAAATTTCTAAGAAAGGAGGTTTAGGTGGCATCGCCATGTTAGCTATTGAAACAAGAAATCTGAAAAAGAGGTTCGGAAACTTTCACGCTCTAAGGGGAATCAACTTGGAAGTTGAGGAGGGAACCTGCTACGGTCTCCTAGGACCCAACGGAGCGGGAAAAACAACTACGATTAAAATCATATTGGGCCTGTTGTCACCAACGGAAGGCGAAGTCAAAGTTTTTGGGTACAAGGCGGGTTCATTCCAAGCCAGACAGAAAATAGGCTACCTACCAGAGAGAGTAGGATACTATGCTCACGTTAAAGCCATTGACTTCCTGCGCTACATTGGAATCCTGTCAAACATGTCGTCAGTCGACTTGGATGCCAGGGCAGAGGAACTACTGGAGTGGGTTGGACTCGGAGGTTGGGGTGAATCGCCCATTGGTAATTTGAGTGCTGGAATGAAGCAGCGTCTCGGACTAGCTATGGCAGTGATGGGTGAACCAGAACTAGTGATTCTTGATGAGCCGACAAGTAATCTTGATCCCATAGGGAGAAGCGAAATACTGGAGAGAATAAAGGAGATAACCAAAGAGGGAAGAACCGTATTCATATCCAGTCATGTTCTCCCCGAGATCGAGGTTGTCAGCGACTACGTGGGAATCATCCACAGAGGAGAAATGATAAAACAGGGCAAACTAAAAGACATAAAGAAGGCCGAACTGAAAAAAGGAAAACACGACTACGAGCTCATTGTAGATAAACCCGAGGCGATTATTTCCGAGTTACAAAAGGCACCCTTTGTTGCAAGCGTAAACCGAAGCGACGACCGCATACTCATAAAAGCAACAGATTTAGACCAATTGGGCCAAAACTTGCCAAAACTACTAGTCGACGCAAAAGTTCAATTAGTCAAATTCGCACCGCTGGGTGAAAGCCTGCAAGACATTTTCCTACAAATAATGGAGGAAACACAAAATGAGCAAAAAAAGAGTTAAAACCAGAACAGTTCCAGAAAAACCACTAGCAACAGAGGAAGCTCTAAGCGATAGAGCCGTCAACCTTCTAAGCCAGTCCATACGCCTCTGCTGGGAAGAAGTGAAAAACTCCTACAGGACAAAATCCTTCATAGCCTTCGCAGCACTAATGGTGCTACCCATGATAATAATCCTCATATCCTACGCAGTTACGCAGTATCCCGACATGTTTAACCAGGTGCAAATCAGCCTATTTCTGAACGGCATATATGGAGAGGACGGAGCAATACTAACCTTCAGAGACATTTTCGCGGGAACAATGGGTATAAGCACAGGACTCAGGGGTGGAATGGGTGGCTTTGCAACAATATACTATCTTGGAGTACCGATAATCGCTATAGTAACAATTCTTACCTCCGGGATTATAGCTGGAGACCGTGAACATGGCACCCTACCCATATATGTCTCAAAACCAGTCTACAAAATTCAACTCGTTCTAACCAAGTTCTTGGGATTCGCAATCATCAGCCTAATTTTAACCGGTCTAGTTTACTACACGATGTACTTCATATTTGCATTTTCCATCCTCGGCCCAATGGGAATACTGATGGAGGGCATAAGTTACACAATATATGTCCCAAACAATTTAACCATGGTAACCTGGCTTTTCATTTTAACAGTCGGCTCCGTCACCACACTGTTCTCATCCATAATCGACCGCCCAATCCTTGCCGGCGTCATCGCCCTAATATATTTACTGGTGGTATCCTTCTTCTCAAGCTTCCTTATGTTCTTCCTAGGATCAATCGCCGACGCATTAAAATATCTCGACCTCGGGGGTTTAGCAACCAACATACTGTACGTAAACATTCTAGGATTCGAATACTACCAAGCAATATGGAACATAATCTCAAGCTTCGGCTTCGTGGCACAACAACTCCTAGGACAACTAATAGACCCAACCACCGCCACCACAATACTAATCTCAATATTGCTAGTAACTCTCGGAGCAGCCTGCATAATAACACAGATACGCGAAGTAAAATAACCCCCCACTATTTTTTGTCCACACATAATCAAAATAACTCCCTAAAAAAGGAAAAACAACATCTAAAGCTGACACTCAACCACCGAATCAAGTCAAAACAAAAAAGAAGATTCAGGTTTTAATTTTGCCCATATTCTTCAAAATATCTAAGGCCACCTTCCGACCGCTAATCATAACTCCTCCAAAAATTGGCCCCATTCTGGGTCCGCCGGAGACTGCGTTCGCTGCCATTCCTGCTACATACAGGCCGGGGTATACTTGTTTTGTGTATGTTACAAGCATTTTTTCTCCTACGTCTGCCCACATGGGCTTTTCGCCTATGATTCTTCCGGTTTCCGTTTCAAGTTTTGCTCCTGGTATTTTTCTTTGGACTATTTGGCATATTTCAGCGGCGTGCCCCGTTGCGTCTACTACGTATTTGCATCTGATACTCATGGGGTCTACGTGTAGTTTGGCCATGTTTACCGCTGTCCACTGTATTACTACTCCGGTGATTTTGTCTGCTTCTCGGATCATAACGTCTTCGATGCTTATTAGGTTGAAGATTTTGGCTCCGGCGTCTATTGCGCCTGCTGTTAGTTTTGCTACGGTTTCCAGAGAGTTTGCTACAAAGTAGCCTTCTTGGAGTTCTTCGGTCTTTATGCCGAATTCATCTAGTATGAATTTTCCCTCTTTTTGCACTACTATTTTGTTAAACATCATTCCCCCACCGTGGCATCCTCCTCCAGTGCTTAGTTTTCTTTCGAACACCACGGTTTTAGCTCCCCCCTCCGCAAGATACTTGGCCGCTACTAGTCCTGATGGGCCAGAGCCTGCGATTACTACATCTACGTCTGTAGCTTCGATTAGTTCTTTCATGTACGAGTTTATTATTAGTTTGGTTATCACGATTTCATCTAAATTAGTTGCCATTTTTTTTCCTCCAAACCGTAAAGATTTTAATTATTTGGTGGCTTGTTTTTTAAGCTTGTTAATTATCATATAAATCTA
>JAHAWU010000004.1:0-1902 GCA_018383815.1 Candidatus Jordarchaeia archaeon
CAAGAAGAGAAGAATGGAAAACCCAAAAAACCAACGCAAAACAAGCTGGACCCCAAAAAGCCTTGCGAATACCCCCCCACAAAACCGGTTGATCCTGCCGGACTTGACCGCTATCGGGTTGGGACTAAGCCATGCAAGTTGTACGTCTCAAGCCACGCTGAGACGTAGCGCACTGCTCAGTAACACGTTGTCAATCTACCCTCAGGACGGGCATAACCTCGGGAAACTGAGGATAATACCCGATAGAGAACACGGCCTGGAACGGTGTGTTCTCCAAAAGATACCAGCGGCATGCTCGCTGGCGTCGCCTGAGGATGAGACTGCGGCTGATTAGGTTGTTGGTGGGGTAGAGACGTAACGCCAAAACAGCGGAAAATGTTACGCTAAAAGCCCACCAAGCCGATTATCAGTACGGGCCACGGGAGTGGTAGCCCGGAGATGGGGACTGAGACAACGCCCCAGGCCCTACGGGGCGCAGCAGGCGCGAAAACTCCGCAATGCACGAAAGTGTGACGGGGCCAACCCGAGTGCCAACTGAAAAAGTTGGCTTTTCACCGGTGTAAGTAGCCGGTGGAATAAGGGGAGGGCAAGGCTGGTGCCAGCCGCCGCGGTAAAACCAGCTCCTCGAGTAGTCAAGACGATTATTGGGCCTAAAGCGTCCGTAGCCGGTCCGGCAAGTCTCTGGTCAAATCTAACGGCTCAACCGTTAGGCTGCTAGAGATACTGCCAGACTCGGAGGCGGGAAAGGTCGAGGGTACTCTCAGGGTAGGGGTGAAATCCGATAATCCTGAGGGGACCACCAGTGGCGAAGGCGCTCGACTGGAACGCGCTCGACGGTGAGGGACGAAAGCTAGGGGAGCGAACCGGATTAGATACCCGGGTAGTCCTAGCTGTAAACGATGTGGACTAAGTGTTAGGGCGGCCACGAGCTGCCCTAGTGCTGCAGGGAAGCCGTTAAGTCCACCGCCTGGGGAGTACGGCCGCAAGGCTGAAACTTAAAGGAATTGGCGGGGGAGCACCACAAGGGGTGAAGCCTGCGGTTTAATTGGACTCAACGCCGGGAATCTTATCGGGAGCGACAGCAGAATGAAGGCCAGGCTGACGACCTTGCCAGACAAGCTGAGAGGAGGTGCATGGCCGTCGACAGTTCGTGCCGTGAGGTGTCCTGTTAAGTCAGGCAACGAACGAGACCCTTGCCATTAGTTGCCAGCGGAACCCTAACAGGTTGCCGGGCACACTAATGGGACTGCCACTGATAAAGTGGAGGAAGGCGAGGGCAACGGCAGGTCAGTATGCCCCGAATCTCCCGAGCCACACGCGGGCTGCAATGGCTAGGACAATGGGTTCCAACACCGAGAGGTGAAGGTAATCCCACAAACCTAGTCTCAGTTGGGATCGAGGGCTGCAACTCGCCCTCGTGAACATGGAATCCCTAGTAATCGCGTGTCATCATCGCGCGGTGAATACGTCCCTGCTCCTTGCACACACCGCCCGTCGCTCCATCCGAGTGGGGTTTGGACGAGGCGCAGTCCCTTGGGCTGCGTCGAATCCTGGCTCCGCGAGGAGGGAGAAGTCGTAACAAGGTAGCCGTAGGGGAACCTGCGGCTGGATCACCTCCTTCCGAATGTTAGGGCTGTTTGTGTCCAGCTTGTGCGTATGTGGTTTTTTGGTTTTTCGGGTTTTCCATTCTTCTCTTCTTGTGGGTTTTGTTGTCTTTGGTTTCGATATTTGTTCTGGTTTTTTGGTTTTTTTGCTGCCTTTTTGTCTTCGGAAGCAGGGTTATTTGGGTTTGTAATTCTAGTGAGGCTGGAAATTATTAATTGTTGTGGGGGTGGTGTTCTGTTGATTTGGGAGAATTGTTTTCTCAGGGCTTGTGGGGGGGGGTTATACCGTTTGTATGGG
>JAHAWU010000004.1:1918-7775 GCA_018383815.1 Candidatus Jordarchaeia archaeon
TATAGCGTGGAAAAGTGGGATCTTGGGATGTGAAGCGGAGGCGCTTGTCCAGCTCAACCGGCTTTAAAGGATGAAAATTATGGTGTTAGAAGCTTGACAAAATTCATATTTCCCGACGCGTATCATCTATGATGTAATGATAGAATATTATTTTTCGTCGCAGATACGACCTCTAGCGACGAAAAACGCTGAGAAGAAAGAGCCAAAATCAATTTTGTCCCAAGGTCGGTGTTAGAATATAAGCAACAGTTTCCCTTGAAAGGATAATGGAGGAAAGTGTCAAGCATTTCTTTAAGGCTCTAAAAAGTAAGAAGATTAGTGAATTTGAGCGGCGTTACCTGATGGAGAAATTAATCCCCAATGTTGAAAACGATTATTATAGTAGGTTAGAGGGGGCTAACATTATTGAAGACTAAGATTTGATCCCAGGGGTTTTGACAAGCTCACGAAAAAAGAGGAGAAGATTGGCTTTCAGATAATTTAGATGACATCGAAGGCGAACTATTGCCCGAAGTTATGGATGAATTTTTTCAACATATGGGGACCGGCGGGGATGCGGCGGGAATAAAGGCAGTGACTATTCTTCGGAAGGCTCTCAATGCTTCATATAAATTTGTTGGCGAGTGCTTGGAAGACGGCCTCTGCGCAGACATAGAGATTGCACTTAAGGCGAAGAAGAGGAAAACGAAGAGGAGGGAGAAGAGTAAACTCTTTTTCTAACTTTAGACACTGAATGGCGAAAAGTGGTAGGCGGGCAGCCAGCGGTATTACAGCAAGATGTGGAAAGCTTCGCTATACTAACTTTGAACTTCACTTATGTGAAGCTATCTTTCACTCCTTATTTTCGCCTTTTATGCGTTGCTTAAAAAACATTCCACTATGCTTGTGAATGGTTTAAGTCCTGGTTTGGGGCGCGTTATTCTTGTTTTAGCATATGTTAGCTATAAAAGCTGAGCTGTGAGAACGATTTAAATGGGCTAGTTATTCGTGTTTTTGGAAATCTCTTGTTTGAAGATTCGATGATTTGCGACCTAGAGCTTCTCGGTGTCCAGCCAGACCCTCTTTATTCCGGGTATTTTATCATATTCTTTATCTTCTGAAACTATGTGTTTGATTCCGGCCTTGTTCAAGGATGCTACGTGGAGCGCGTCCGAGGGCTTCAACCTGTGGTTCATCATAATTTTCTTCATGGCATCGTAGTCGATATAGTCTATTGGTACTCTTCCAAAAGCGGCATTAGTCTATCCGTTAATTCGAAGACTTCGTTTAATGGGATGTTAAACTTCTTGGTTAAGATCCTATGGTCTCGTCTATAACTATCATGTTGACTAGCAGGTGTTCTCCGTTTTCAACAGCATCTCTCAAAAATCCTGTTACATACTTGAAAGTTTTGTCACTCTCAGCGTATCTAAGGTATATCAGGTAAGAGGAATCAAGGAAGAGCTTCAAGGGATTCATCCTCTATACTGAATTTTGAGACAAGGCTTGCCACCGGCTTTCTAGAACTTTTCAGCCATCCTAATAGTTCTTCTATATCCAATCCTCTCCTAAGAGTTAGTTCATCTTCCTTGAGGTCTGCTATCACGTAGCTCCGAGGCTTAATACTGAGTTTGTCTCTCACTATCTTCGGAAGCACAATTTGTCCCTTAGGGCCCACCCTTAATTTTAGTTTAACCATAAGTATCACAAAGTAGTACTAAGAGTTCAACGATATAACTCTTTTGTAACAATAGAACACATTGAGTCCACTTTTTATAATGTCTTGATTTTTATACTCTTTTGTTTAAATTTTCCGCGGTGGTTTTTGTGGAGAGAGAACAAGGATTAAACACCTATTTAGGGGGGATTTTACGCCCGGCAGATTATAATTACCTAAAAGTGGTTCCGGGGGAAGGAAAAGCAGGATTTAATAGTTAACAGAACTTAAAAAACTCATCACCTAATAAATAATAGTAGACTCATTGATAGGATGCTTCCCAAGGTTCTGGTACGAGATACGGTTAGTGGGTTCGGTTAACGTTTTAGTTTTCCCTTCTTCTTCCCTACTCTCAATCTCTTCCTTCAACCGTTACCTGAAACACCCCAAATCCACTTACGTGTTCTTAATAGCCTTTTTTGATATAAAAAAATTTTTGTCCAATCGGTAACTTTATCTACCAAAATGGCGCACTATAAGGTTGCCCACTCCACAAATCATGTGGCGCATACAGAAAGCTTAAAAACTCTGAGTAGTTTAAATTTTATGGCAAAAACGCCAATTTCACACTTATAGGAACCATAACACCACATCGGTGGTTCCAAGACCTTGGATGCAACTCGGGAACGACGAAAACAAAACGTTTCCGGGTGAAGAGCGTAGTGAAATAAGACCTAAAGTCTATTCACGATGACCGCTACGCATAGGCTTTAATCTCACAGACGCCAATCAGTGGACACCAAGTAAGGACCCGATACACCCACGCCATCTGGTGGATGGCTAGGCTTGGGCGCCGAAGAAGGCCGTGACAAGCTGCGATAAGCCCCGGGTAGATGCAAGTAGTCTTTGATCCGGGGATCGCCGAATGGGACTTCCTACCAGCGGCTAATACCCGCTAGGTGTTCCAGCTCATGGAACGGGAACCCCCCGAACTGAAACATCTTAGTAGGGGGAGGAAAAGAAACCAAAAGGGATTCCCTTAGTAGGGGCGACCCAACAGGGAAAAGGGCAAACCGAACCCACCATGGAAACATGGCGGGAATGTGGATCTGCAGGGTCCTGCCTCCACTTCGCCAGAGAAGCCGAAGGAGCCTGGAAAGCCTCACCGCAGAGGGTGATAGTCCCGTAGGCGTAATCTGGAAAGTGCTGGGCGGGTTCTCCTGAATACCGCGGATTGGATATTCCGTGGGAAGCTGGGAGTCACCAACTTCCAACCCTAAATACGTCCCAAGACCGATAGCGCACTAGTACCGTGAGGGAAAGCTGAAAAGCACCGCGGAAGCGAAGTGAAAAGTGCCTGAAACCAGATGGTTATAGACGTACATGGCTCTAAAGGATAGATCCTCCCCGAAGGAACCTTCGGCGACGAAGCAGTACTAGGGGAGAGGACCAGAGTCATGTGATCCGTCTCGAAACACGGGCCAGGGAGTTCATAGTTGTGGCGAGCCTAAGGGGGTCAACCCCGCAGGCGTAGGGAAACCAACATGCTCGCAGCCAGCCCGACTGGCGAGGAGCGGGGTCTTAAACGGGCCCGGAGTCACAATTATGAGACCCGAAACCAGATGATCTAGCCCTGAGCAGGGTGAAGCCAAGGGAAACCTTGGTGGAGGCCCGAAGAGGTTCTGACGTACAATTCGTTCTTCTGACTTGGGGCTAGGAGTAAAAGGCCAATCTAATCTGGTGATTGCTGGTTCCCCCCGAAGAAGTTCGCAGACTTGTCTGGCGGGAGGTGGCTGGAGGGGTAGAGCACCGATTGGAAAGCAGGGAGCCGCGAGGCTTCACTTTCCTCTCGAACTCCGAATCTTCCAGCGCCGCAGAACGCCGGAAGCGGGCGCCAGGGGGTAAGCTTCTGGGCCGAAAGGGGAATAACCCGGACTGAGGTTAAGGTCCCCAAGTGCCAGCTAAGTGTTAATCCGAAGGGCGTCCGCTGCCTAAAACAGTGGGGAGGTAGGCTTAGAAGCAGCCATCCTTAAAAAAGTGCGTAACAGCTTACCCACCGAGGTAGCGGGCCTCGAAAATGGACGGGGCTAAGCTGGCCACCGATACCTCAGGGCACGGTCGAAAAAACCGTGATCCGGTAGGGGGGCGCGTCAACTGGACGGAAGCAGGGCTGTGAAGTCCTGTGGACCGGTTGATGTTGCAGATCCTGGTGGTAGTAACAGCAAAGTCGGGTGAGAATCCCGACCACCGAAAGGGCCAGGGTTCCTCGGCAACGCGTCGTCAGCCGAGGGTAAGTCGGTCCTAAAGCTAAACGTAACTCGTGAAGCTGAAAGGGAAACCGGTTTATATTCCGGTACCATGGAGGTACGTGTGGCGACACAAGCCCAACTTCTGACGCTTCAGGGTAGGTCGAGCGGAGCCATCGCTCCGTTTAAGCGTATAAACCTGGGGAGGGCCGTAATGGCGAGAACCAGGCGAAAGCGCGAATAGCCTCCCGATATTAGGGGGGTTCGATCAAGCTCTGGAGCCCGTGAAAAGGGAGTTGGGAAGGATCCTCCATGACCGTACCTAGAACCGACACAGGTGCCCCTAGGTGAGCATCCTAAGGTGTATCGGAGTCAACCCAGGCAAGGGAAATCGGCAAATTGGCCCCGTAACTTCGGGAGAAGGGGTGCCTGGATTCTTCAGGTAATACTGGGGAACCCAGGTCGCAGTGACCAGGGGGGCCTGACTGTTTAATAAAAACATAGCTTTCCGCTAGCCCGAAAGGGTTTGTACGGAAGGTGAATCCTGGCCAGTGGCGGTCCGTCAAAACCGAGTCCAATCGGTCGAAGCGCCGCTAAACGCCGGGAGTAACTATGACTCTCAAGCAAGCAGCAATTGAATCGTTATGGGAGTCGTTAAATCTGGCCATATGCGGGGAAATCGCTGAAAGCTGCTCCCGAGAAGGGAACAATGCAGCTTTCGAGAACGATGATCCGCAGGAAATCTGAGTCCGATTCCCGAGAAGTGAACCAATAGAGGGTGAAACGATGCTGAGGAAAGCAAGGAGACAATCGGTGAAAAACGTTTACCTCTGTGGTCTGGTGGATGCTGAGGGATCATTCAGTATTAGCGTAAAACCACATGGAACCACGAAGTTTGGCTGGGTGATTGACCCAACATTCAGTTTAACACTGGAAAAAGATGCGGAGCACGTGCTAAAAGCATTACAAGAGGCTCTAAGATGCGGAAGAATCATTGCGAAGCCCGGACAGCCTGACTGCAAACTGTTCATTGAGGAAAGCAGGAGAAACATTGCGGAAAAAATAATACCCTTCTTCGAAAGGTATCCCTTGGAGATTAAGGAGAAAAGTTTCAACCACTTCAAAGAAGTTGTGCGCAGGTTGGAGCAGAAGGAGCACTTAGATGCAGAGTCATTTCTCAGACTGGCAGTGTACGCCTTTAGCCATGAGGAAAAGAAAGGGACAAAAAAGTACACCATCGAGGACTTGCTAGCGACAATGAAGCAGAAACCAGAATTCACAGAGGAAATAGTTAGAGAAGAATTGGAAAAAATTAGTCGGGGCGGACGAATGAGTTCCCCAGAGACTATACGCCAGACACCAAACAAAAGGTGAGAAACCTTTGTGCGGTGAAGATATAGTCCAGCGATTAGAAAGGGGAAAAGAACCCGAGTATAATCGTTGCTTAAGGTAGCCAAATGCCTTGCCGGATAAGTACCGGCGTGCATGAATGGATCAACGAGGTCCCCACTGTCCCTGCCTGGCGTCCGGTGAAGCCACATAACCTAGCGAACAGTCTAGGGACCTCCAACGGGGAGAGAAGACCCTGTGGAGTTTTACTGCAGCCTGTGCCTGTGGTATGGTTATGGGTGCAGAGTGTAAGTGGGAGCCGTTTATGCCAACCTCTCCGGGGGTTGGAGTAGGCGAAAATGGAACACCACTCACTCGTGGCTATGCCTCTAACCAGTGCCTTTGGGCGCTGGGACAAGTATAGGTGGGCAGTTTGGCTGGGGCGGCACGCCCCTGAAAAGGTATCAAGGGCGCCCTAAGGTCGGCTCAGGCGGGTCAGAAATCCGCCGTAGAGGGCAAGGCCAAAAGCCGGCCTGACTGTATCCTTGACAACACGGGATGCAGGAGCGAAAGCTGGGCCTAGCGATCCATCATGTCCCCATTGGTGGGGGCTGGTGGTGACAGAAAAATTACCCCGGGATAACAG
>JAHAWU010000004.1:7823-61151 GCA_018383815.1 Candidatus Jordarchaeia archaeon
GATGTCGGCTCTTCCTATCCTGGTCGTGCAGCAGCGACCAAGGGTGAGGCTGTTCGCCTATTAAAAGGGAACGTGAGCTGGGTTTAGACCGTCGTGAGACAGGTCGGATTCTACCTGTTGGAGGTGTTGGCTGCCTGAGGGTAGGGTACCCTCAGTACGAGAGGAACGGGGTTCCGCGGCCTCTAGTCTACCGGTTATCCGATAGGGTATTGCCGGGCAGCCACGCCGTAACCGGTAAGGGCTGAAAGCATCTAAGCCCGAAACGGATCCCGAAAAGAGGCAGCCATTCTCTAGCTAGGTCTTTGTGACGCTCGGGACAGGTGACTGTAACGAGCTGCTAGGGACGAGGACACCCATAGAAGATGGGTTTGATGGAACCGGGGTGTACGCGCCAAGCTTCGGCGAGGCGTTCAGCCCGCGGTCCCCAACAGTCCGAGTGTGCGGGTCCCCAAAGTTGTCCATTGGTGCGAAATCTGTGAGGTAAAGCCTTGTTCAATTTTTTGTTCTTGTGGTGTTGTTTGGTTCTTAGTTGAATTCTGGTTTAGTTTTTCTGTTTTGGTTTTTAGTGTTTTGGCAATGGTTTATTTAATGTTTCCTGTGGGGGTGGTGTGGTTTTGTAGTTAAGTCTCCTTTTATTCTGGGAATGGTTTTTTACTATAAACGAACGTTGATTTTTGGGGGTGGGGTTGAAGCAGTTTCCGGATGGTTTGGATTCGCCCATGAGGGGTGATTTCTAGTTGGTTATGCCTTGTTTTTAACCGAAAGTTTCAATAGTTTGTTTTGTTTTTGTTATTGTTAGCCCACCTCCGAGGACTGGCTGACTTTCTTTTTTAGTTGGGATGAAGTTTAGGGCAAGGGGTTGGGCTACATTTGTTGCCGCGATAATGTCTACTCGACGGGCTTCTTCAGGAGTGTGGCGGTTGCCTTTCTATGATTGGGGAGCCGACCCAGGTAGATTACAGCGGCTTGGGAGACACCGGCGTTTCCCCTGGTATGAGAGAGCACGGCTGAGGTGAAGGGCGTGTCGCCTTATCCTGGGATGTCGTGTGTTAGTATCCTTAGGGTACACGGTGTCTCCCAATGGTTTTTCCTCATTTTTGGTTTTTGTGGTGTCTTGGTGTTGGTGATTCTTTTTTGTTTTATAATACTGTTTTTTGGTGAACGGTATTTTTTGGTAGCTTGTTTTTGGTGGCGTGTTGTGTTTCATGTTTTTTTGTATTGAAGGGAGAATATTGGTTTGGGGGGTGGTTTTTGTATTGTTTCTTTCGGGGTTGAAAAATTGGGTGTCTTGAATTCTAGTTCTGTGTGGTTCAGGTTGCTGAGGGATGTGTTGTGGTTCATTTTTCTTGTGTTGCTTGGTTATTGTGGACTTGTTATGTTTTTATGTTTTTGGTTGTTCTCTGGTCTTGTAGCATAGTTGCGTGCTTGGGTTTTTGTGGGGTACGTGGAATGGTTTTGGTTTTTGGTATACAAATGCTTATAAGGGTATTTTACTTATTTTTTTGTGTCTTTTTGTGTTTGGTGCCTTGTAAAATCCTTTAGGGTGTTTACGGTGGTTTTCTCGAAGAAGGGAACTGGCGTTTTTCAGTCGGACGGGGATACTGTGATTATTTTTGATATGGATGGTACTTTGGGTTGGTCGCTTATTCCTGAGGAGGAGGCGTTTAGGAAGGTTTTTGAGTTGACTTGTCAGGAGGCTAGTAGAAGTTGTGGTTCGAGAGTTAGCTTGGAAAAAATGGAGCAGTTTTACAAGCAGGCTAAGAAGGAGCATTATGAATTGTATCCCCTTAAGCCGAGGAGGCATAATAAGAGGATTAGGTTGAGGTTGTTTCTCGAGAAGGTGCAGCAGAATGATGGGATTAGGTTCGCTTCAGAGTTTCTTGACAAAATTCACGATTTTTACTGGAAACATTTTGTTGCCCGTGCAAAGCCATATCCGGATACTCATAAAACGCTTGAAATGCTGAATAGGAAGTCAATTGTGGTGATTGCCACTAATAATGAGGACGAGGAAACTGAGTTAAAGATGAAAATTTTCGGGCTGAAGCCCGGGAAGCACTATCGATTCTTGTTTTCTTCGGAGCGTTTAGGTGTATGTAAGCCTGCTCCCGAGTTTCTTGAGAGGCTTATTCAGTGTTTGGAGGAGGATTTGGGTCAACCTATTACTGGTAAGAGAATTTTTGTTGTTGGTGATGATCCCAGGAATGATTTTGCATGGGCGAAATCCATCGGAGCAATTACTATACGTGTGAGGAAGGATTTACACGCTGAGAGGGAGCCAACTTGTGATGAGGAGAAGCCGGACTATACAGTGAATAATATTTCAGAAATTTTGGACATAATTTAAAGAATTTGTAGCCTTTTTTGGGATTATTTTGTTTTTCATTTTATTTTTAGGGTGATGCTTTTATGAAGAAATGTGAAATTACCAATGAAAACCTTGAAATTTTTTGGTAAAACATATAAAGGGTTTGAAGTGGTTCCTATGGCCAAAGTGGTGAGTTTGGGAGCTATAAACTATGATATTAATCTCTTTGTGGAAAGATTTCCCAGGATAGGTGAGGAGGTGCCGGTGAAAAGGATAACACGCATTCCTGGGGGGAAGGGCGCCAACGTGGCTGTGGCGGCTGCAAGATTAATGGATCCGGGTGAGGTGGCGTTCATTGGCGGTTTGGGTGATGACCAGATAGCTGAGATGCAGAAAAAGGTTTTGGAGAGCGAAGGAGTCGATATCAGTGGAATTATCACAGTTAGGGGTGTGGAGTCTGGTCAAGCCTATATTGTGATAGATTCTAAGGGTGAGAACTTTATTAACACTCTTTTTGGGGCGAATCACGAAATTAAGCCAGAGGACGTGGAGGAAGAGAAAAGATTAGCGTTGATACGTCAAGCCAAGGTGTTGGCGGTAGTTGATCCACCGCTTCCCGTGGTTTTGAAGGTTGTGGAGCTTGGGAAAAAATTTGGGGCTACCACCATTTGGGATCCAGGGATACACTGTGTGAAGGGATACGAGTCACTAAAAGACATTTTAAAATTTGTGGACATTCTTTTGATGAACGCTGTGGAGGTGGAAAACCTAACTGGCGCCAGCGAACCGGAAGAAGTGAAGAAACGTCTTTCTACCATTAACAAGAATTTAAGGGTGGTTAAAAAAATGGGAGCTAAGGGATCCCAGTTGATTGACCCAAGAGACGAGCAAAGCACAATAATTAAGGGTATTCCACTTCAGAAGTATGGCTTCAACGTGGTTAATACGGTGGGGTGTGGAGACGCGTTCCATGGAGTTCTGGCGGCGTCTCTGGCTCAAGGATATTCTCTCATTGATGCCTTGCAGAGGGCAAACCTGGCGGGAGCATTTAAAGCCACCAGAAGTGAAACAAGAGGAAGCCCAACCAAAAAAGAACTGGAGGAATTCCATAAAAAAGTGAAGAGCTAGAAACTTATTTTCTGGTTTTGGTTTCTTGTTTCAGTTATGTGGCACTAAAAATTTATTTATGATTTGGGTTTTTTGGTATCTGGACGGGCAAGATTCAAATAGTTACCCAAATTATTGAATGTTATTAATTTCTACGGAGTTGCAGGTGTATGGTTGATATTCAAAAAGTCTTCAAAAAGATAGGACTGGAATTCGACCCTGAGAGTGGAGCTTATGTTCATAATAAAACAAATATTCCTCTTACAGTGCACTATGAGCCAGAGGAGGAAACACTGGTTCTGCTAGACCAGACAAAGCTTCCCTACGAGTTTACCGTGTGGAAAACCAAGGATTACCGTGAGGCGGGCATCCCGGGCATAAAGGGAATGATTGTTAGAGGTAGTCAAGCGATAGGATGCGCTGCAGGCTATGGTATGTTACTGGCGGCTTTAGAGTTTAAAAAAGAGAAAAAAGACGTTTTCATGAAAAAGTTAAGGGAAGCTGCCGATTTCTTAAACAGTACAAGGCCAACTGCCTCCCCCTTAAAGTGGGCAACGGATTTATGTCTTAAGACTGCGGAGAAATCTCTCAACAAGAGTGGAAAGGTCGAAGAGGCTGTTGAGGGAGTAAGGGAAGCCGCAGACTATTTTTTGGCTGCAGACCTCATACTGAGCTGGTACTTGAGGCAGGACGGAAAGCAGTACATAGAGGACGGAGATGTGATTATGACTCACTGCAACGGTGGAAGCATGTCTTCAAGCTATGGCGGCCACGCCTTGGGTATGCTTGAGGAGGCCTATGTTGAGGGAAAGGACATAGTTATGGTTTCAAAAGAAACACGCCCCCGTAGCCAAGGATACAAACTTACAGTGTGGGAGCTAAATAGAGCCCAGATGCCCATAATAATTGTAACGGACAATATGATATCCTCCTCCTTCGAACGCTTTGGGGTAAACAAGGTTCTCCTTGGAGTGGATAGGGTAGCCAGAGACGGATCAGTGGCAAACAAAATTGGATCTGCTGACATAGCGAGAATAGCAGCCCTTTACGGAAATGTGGACTTTTACTATGCCACCTCGTACAGCACCATTGACTTGGAAACCAAGAAGGGGAGCGAAATACCGATAGAGGAACGCAGTATAGATGAAGTCACATACCTGTACAAACTGGAAGCAGAAGACAAACGGAAAAACAAGATAATCAGCGAAAAAAGCCTAAAAGAGTGGCCCCCAAGAAACATTATCACTAATAAAAGAATTCCTGGAAAAGGAGAAATAGTAATATACAATCCCGCCTTTGATGTCACTCCGCCTAAGCTAATCGACCTAATAATAACCGATATTGGAGTCTATGCTCCCCACCAAATTAAAACCCTGACCAACGAGAAAATGAACCAGATTGTAAACGAAAGACTGGAAAAACAGGGAATCAAAGTCCCAGAAATCGTAAGGGAGTAAAACAAAAGAAATGGCCACAAAGGCTCCTGAAAACATGTCAGAGAATCATTGGTGGGATTCCCCATACTTCTCCAGAAAGGTTTTAAGTTCATCCCCGTAGTCCGCTTCGGCTCTAAGGTCAATAATTTTCTTCCCCTTCCTACCAATTACTGGAATACTATCCTTCTCCACTATTTTTACTGATGAGGGGTTAAACCAAATCTTACCACCGAATCGGTCATATAAACTCTCAATTTGTCTAGGCGTGAAGGAGTCTGAATCGATAAAAACATCCACACGGTCAAGACCCGATGAATCTTCGCTCACCACCACCAAGTAATCTCTAACACCCTCATAACTGAAAATCGCTGAATCAATGGCAAAAGGACTGGTAAGGGCTCCCTTAATCTTAATCAAACCATCCAAACGAAACTCGGGAGGCATAACTCTCCGCGTGATATGACCACAAGAGCAGTCACCACCCACTATAAAGGAACTATCCCTTGAACAAAACCTAATGGCCAAAGTGCCAGTCCTAGAAATAGTGGTATAAACCAGCTCCCCTCTTTCCCCATCCGCCACCCTCTCATTAATGTCTGGATCGATAACCTCCACCAAGGAGAGATCCTCCTGCCAATGCACACCATTTTTCTCTTCACACTCTCCCCCACTACCCACCTCCGTCAAACCATACCCAATTCTAAGGTCAATATCCCAAACATCTTCTATGCGTTTTCTTTTACTCTCTGGAACCGGCTCCCCAAGAGCATACCCTCTATTAAGAGAACTTTCCCGAGGATCCTCTCCAAACATGTCCTCATACAAGGAAGCCCACTTCAAAATAAACTGGGCAATGCCAATAACTCCAGTGGGGCGATAAAAATGAATCATATCCACCTGCTGCCTACTGCTCGCCAATTTACCAGCAGGAACCACAACAGCCCCAATCCTCCTTATAGCGTCATGAATACAGACACCCGCAAAAAACATGCCATAAGGCGTGGTATTAATTATTATGTCTCCCTTTTTGAATCCTGCTGTTAGCAGGTTTCGGGCCTCGTTGAGGGTTTGTGTCTCAACATCATTATTGGTGTAGCCTACAACTGTGGGGATTCCTGATGTTCCTGAGGTGGTATGGAATACTGACAAGTCGCTGTGGTCTGCGATTGCCGCCCTGTAGTCCTTGACGATGTCTTGTTTGCTGGAGAATGGTAGCTTTTCTAAATCTTTTAAGCTTGTAATGTCTGCCAAGCTTAATCCTGCTTCTTTGAATTTTTGGCTGTATAGTGGTGTTTTAAATGCCAGTTCCATTGTGCGTTTGAATTTCTTTTCTTGCAGGTTTAACAGTTCTTCTCTGGACAAATCCAACTCCATAAAGACACCAACTATATTTTTAGTATTTTGATGAATCGAATCGCCAAGTAGACTATCAGAGTTTCCAATGTTTCCTAGGGGCTATAAATCTTTTTTCAAACTTAAAACCTACTTTAGCTAGGAGAGAATTCCCGCATTGGATTTTGAATATTCTGGTTGATGAGGAAAACATAATTTGGATGCGAAACAATTTAATGTAAGTTCGCTGTTGTACTATGTAAATTCCATAAATGGTGCTGGTTTTGCAGAACAAGGATTGTAGAGAAATGAGCGATGAGGAAATCGAAGATTGGAGAATGAACGTGTTAGAGAGGAACATAGAGGGAAATTCGACAGAGTGGCATAGGAGAGCTCTTCTAGCTATGCAAAACCCCGCCAGGAGAGAAATCTTGATGCTTCTTAAAGATAAGGCTTTGTCCATACAGGAGATATCTGAGAGTTTGAAACTAGATGAAAAAATTGTGCAGTTCCACCTTCAATATCTCAAGCTAACATATTACATAACCATAGAGGGAAACATGGTAGATCTGACACCTTTCGGAGTTGTATATCTAAAAAACGTAATAAGGTGAGAAGCACCAAACAAATAAAAGAGGAGACCAAGACCACTTGATGCTTTTTGAAATAAGTATGATGAAGCAGGGTGAACAGTTTGGAAAGGAAAAATTGTAGAGAAATGAGTGACGAAGATCTTAAAGCTTGGAAACGAAAATTAGATGAAAGCGGCTCGGTAAAAGACCCAACTGAGGCACATAGAAAAGCCCTCCGAGCCATGCAAAATCCAATCAGAAGAGAGATTCTAACAATGCTTAAGGAAAAAACGCTAACCATACAAGAAATAGCAACCCTCCTAAAAATGGATGAAAAAACACTAAGTTTTCATCTCCAATTCCTCAAAGACATTTTCTTCATCACTGTAAAAGGAAATGCAGTGGACTTGACACCTCTAGGCTTAGCATACATAAGAAATGTAAAATAAAAATTTGCAAAACAACAAATCATAACTTTAAGGTTATTATGTGGAGGAGAATCAAATGCCTGAAATTGAGAAGATTCACAAGTATATAGATGAACATTTTGACGACCACATTAAAAGGATACAGGAATATTTGAGGCAGCCAAGCATCTCGCAAACAGGGGAAGGTATGAGGGAAACTGCAGAAATGACACGCGACTACCTAAAAGAGATGCTTGGTGCAGAATCCACAATCGATAGCACCTCAGGCTACCCTGTAGTATTTGGGAAACTCAAATCCAAAACCAGCAATCGCTGGATGTTCATATACGGAATGTACGACACTCAGCCCGTAGAGCCTCTAAACGAGTGGACATCACCGCCATTCGAAGCCAGAATTGTTGACAACCGCATAATAGCAAGAGGCGCCATAAACAGCAAGGGCCCACTTATGGCCACTCTTAACGCTCTGCAATCAATTCTGGAAGTAGCTGGAGATTTGCCCTTCAATTTAATTTTTGGCGTAGAGGGCGAGGAAGAGCAAGCCAGTATTCACCTACCAGAATGGGCTAAAAAAAGGGAGAGTGAGTTAAAGCAATGCGAAGCTATGGGTATGTGGATTCCAAGCCAAGCGATTCCGGGAGCACCGCCGGCCTTACTTCTTGGCCTTAAAGGAATCGTATACATGGAATTAGAGTGTAGAACAAACCCTTTAGATGTTCATTCAAGCCAGGCTAATATTCTCCCTAACCCTGTTTGGCGCCTGATTTGGGCCCTAAACAGTATGCGTGGACAAGATGAGGTTTTGATTGAGGGGTTCTATGATAATGTTGAGCCCCCTCCACCCGAAGATTTGGAGCTGGTAGACAAGTATTCCGAACTGCTGGTTAAGGCTATGACCGCAAGCTACCAGGTAGAGAATTATCGCGGTGTGAATCCTAAAGCGATGGCTAGAAACCTGATCTTTAAACCATCACCCATCAACATTGACGGAATAATTAGTGGCTGGACGGGGCCCGGAACAAAGACCATTACTCCTGCCAAGGCAACTGTAAAGATTGACATTAGACTGGTTCCAAACATGACCACCAGCGAGGTCATCGATAGGGTTAAGAGCCACTTGAAGAAGCGGGGTTTCGAGGACATTGAGGTACGGGTTCTAGGTGCCTACGAATGGGTGAAAGTTTCAGTCAAAGACAAAATTAGCCAAGCAGCGATAAAAACCTTTAAGGAACTCAACTACGAACCAGTCGTGATGCAAATGTTACCTGGAAGCGCCCCCTTCTACCTTTTCACCAAACCGCCCTTTAACATGAAATTCATAATGAGCGGTCCAGGGCACGGCGGTAGAGCACACGCACCCAACGAGTATCTCATGGTTGATGGAATAAAAGACTTCGAAAAATACATAGCTTCCTTCCTCTATAACTATGCAGAAACTTAACTTTATTCCCACAGACTCTTTTTATCGAAAATTGTTGGCGACATAGGAAAGGAGGTTTGATAATATGAACCTTAAAAATTCTGAGCAGGCAGATCTCTGTTTGGCAAATGGTAATTTTATAACTTTAGATCCGGATAAACCTAGGGCTGAGGCGGTTGCTATCCGCGATGGGAAAATTATTGGCGTCGGCACTAATGAAGAGATGAAACCCCTTCTTGGTGACAAGGTTAAAATTGTTGATCTTAAGGGTAAGACGGTTCTTCCCGGATTTACGGACTGCCACATACACATTTTGGGTTTCGGAGCTATGCTAAATATGTTAGATTTAAGGGGAGTGAAATCAATCGAAGAGATTAAGGAAAAGGTAAGAAAAGAAGCTCAAAGAAAATCTAGAGGAGCTTGGATAGTGGGGCATGGTTGGGATGACTCAATTCTTGCCGAGAAACGGCTCCCCACAAGATGGGATCTGGATCAAGCGGCTCCAGATAATCCGGTTACTCTTATGCGTGTTTGCGGCCATATTAGTTGTGTTAATAGTAAGGCCTTAGAGCTGGCAAAAATAACTGCGGAAACAGAATCCCCTCCCGGAGGAAAAATCGATAAAGATCCGGAAACCAGTGAGCCCACCGGTATAATGCGTGAATCTGCAGGGTTTACGATACTCAACCTTGTATCCTTAGGAGACGAAGACTACACATCAGCTTTGAAACTCGCCTGCAAAGAGGCTGTAGCCAAAGGAATAACCTCAATACACTGTATGCCCCTACTGGATCAAGCCCAAGATTTTCAGGGAAGAGCTTTCCAAACATTGCTGATGCGGGACGAACTTCCACTAAGAGTGTATCTCCAAATTCCTGAAGCTTATATGTCTAGTATAATGAACCTTGGCTTCTACACGGGATTCGGAAACCACCAATTAAAAATTGGAGCGATAAAGATTATTCTGGATGGTAGTCTTGGAGGACGCACCGCAGCAATGCTTGAACCCTTCAGCGACGACCCGGAAAATCGAGGAATCCTGATTTACGATGAAGCCAAGCTCCGTGAAATAATTAAAAAGGCGCATCTAGCAGGTTTCCAGTTGGCAATACACTGCATAGGTGATAGAGCAGTTACGGTAGCTTTAGACGCTTTAGAGGAAGCCTTAAGGGATAAACCAAAAAAAGACCATCGCCACCGCATCGAGCACGCATCAGTTTTAAATGAATATTTAATACAGCGAATGAAAAGATTAGGAGTGATAGCCTCTGTTCAGCCTCCATTTATTGTCTCAGATGGACGATGGATGCTTGACCGCGTAGGAAAAGAGAGAGCCAAATACGTCTATCCATTCAAGAAGTTGCTGGAGGAGGGAATCATACTGGCTGCAGGGTCTGATTGTCCAGTAGAGCTTATGGATCCATTGATGGGAATACAGGCTGCAGTTTTAAGACAGGTAACTCCTGATTACACTTTCATTCCTGAGCAGAGGGTATCAGTGGAGCAGGCGATTAGAATGTATACTTTAGATGCAGCCTACGCTTCATTTGAAGAAAAAATAAAGGGCTCAATTGAGACTGGTAAGCTCGCAGATCTAGTGGTACTCTCAGATGACCCCTTAAAGGTACCAGCCAACAAAATAAGTGAAATAGAGGTGGAAATGACTATAGTAGGTGGAGAGATTGTTTACTCCAAAAAGTAAAAGCCCCTGCGAGGGGGTGGCGATTGCTTTTTTTAAAATCCATAATCCGTTACGATGTAGCCGCGTTCAGTTCCTATACTGAAAATGGTGAATTTCTTACCTCTAGGCGATTCCACGTCGAGTTTAAGCAGAGGATAAACGTATATGGGGTATTCTGGTTTTTCGCCGCCTTTCGCCGCCTTTTTCTCTAACTCTTTGAAGGTATCCTTGGCCTTCTTCATTTTATCATTGACCTCTTTGTTGAAGAATCCCAACTGTGGTGTGAGCTCCTTTTCCGTGAGATTTTCGTAGTCCCTTATGACTATCCCCTCAATGTTGGCAAATTCTTTGTCTATCACTTTTCCCAGGTACTTTTCAAATTCCGGTCTGAAGAATAGTTTAGGGATAACCGCGGGCTTGAATGGCACAGGACCAATAGTGTACTCGAATAGTGTTCCGGTAGCTTTGCACTTCTTGCAGGGGGTTTTGGTTCCTCCATGACACTTGTCGCAGTCGATTTTCCCAGTGCCAGCGCAATTGTCGCAGTATATTGTTCCAACTCCCCCGCATAAATCGCAGTTATAAGGCATTTCTATATCTGTCTTCTTACCCTCTGCTGTTATAACTTTTAACTTTAGGTGAAGTTTCTTTTCTCCTTTACAAGCGTCGCAGGTGAGGCTTCCCGTTCCTTTACATTTCTTGCATTCCAATGTCCCTGAACCTTTACATTTGTCACAGGCGATAAATCCCTTACCATTACACTCACTGCAACTAACCTCCCTGATGGAAGAGTATAGGGGAACGAGATTCTTGTCCTTCCACTCCGTTAAGTCTACTTGTTTGTTTCCAAAGTCATAAAAGGTCACTTTTCTCAGCTCATCGATGTCCACTAACTTTTTTTCAGCTTCCTTACTAATGGAGGGTTCTATTTTAGAGTGAAAGAAAAACACCGCATGTTTCTCCACGTTTTTAACAGACTCCGAGGCAGAAACATTTGATCTTTCAAACTTGACGTGCTTGACTGAAAACGCCTTCTCAAGTTTACCCAAGTCCGTGCGTTCCAGCCACTTTTTGAAAACATCATCTGCAGTAGGGCTTTTCATCGACAAAAAAGGTACACCTCTCAAATATTATGTGTAGTTACCTATTAGCCATCCCTAGCTTTAAACCTTTTTTAAAAACATTACAAAAGGAAAAGGACAATACCAATATGTATTATAAAAACCTACATAAGCTGCGCTTTTTAGACAAACCAACATACGCTGGAAGCGTTTCAGATAAAGCATGAAAAAGTTTTTCATGGCAAAGAATGAAAACATGTTTTCATAACAAATAACTCGAAGTAATTCGGGAAAAAGGAGCTCTTTACAATATTTATCTTATTAATACAATGCGAGATCTAGAACTCTGCTACATTTACACTTTCGTTCCTTTGGCACTCGCTCTATAGCCGTATATAATAGTTTTCTTACATTAGCTATGTTCTCTCTCATACTCTTCGCTACCGCTGCTGCGTTAACAGGCACTATGCCATAGACGTCTACATCGGTGGGCATCGAAATGTTAACCATACAAATTTCCGCCTCTTTTGCCAGAGCACATTCTGGGTAACAGGTCATCCCCACCACTGAGAATCCCTGGCTCTTGTAGAAGAGACTTTCCGCTCTGGTGCTGAACCTTGGACCATTTATGCAAACATAGGTACCCTCCTCATGTATTTTAAGACCTAACTCGTGAGCAGTGTCAATGACTATTTTCCTTAGCTCAGGGCAGAAGGGGTCTGCGAACTCCACATGGCCCACAACTCCCCCCTCAAAGAAGGTGTCCTTCCTCTGTCCAAAGGTTCTATCAAAAATCTGCGTAGCAATCACGAACTCTCCCGGCTTGATTGTTTCTGGTTGCAAGCTTCCGCAAGCTGCGGGGGAAAAGATTCTTGTGACTCCGAGGCTTTTGAATGCCCAGATATTGGCCCTATAGTTAATCTGGTGGGGAGGTATTGAGTGGTGCCTCCCATGTCTTGCTAGGAAAGCCACTTTACGTCCCTTCACTAATCCAATTATGACGTTATCTGATGGCGCTCCATAGGGCGTGTACACCTTAATTTCTTTGGGTTTCTCAAATATTGCGGGGTCATAGTTTCCTGTTCCCCCGAGGATGCCTATTTCTACCGGTAAGAACTCCTCAACTTCTTCTTTAGAAACGCCTATTGGTACAAACACGGCTTCTTTCCTTGTCATCTGGATATCCTCCTACTATTATTGCTTGTTTTTAGGCAACTTTTTTGTTTTAATTCTTTGCGGTTTACATATTTATAATATTAATTATTTTAACACTCAAGCAAGACTTCTCCGAATTGGAAGATTAGTTTTACAATTCTTTTTCTATCAAAACTGGTTTACTTGACTATGAAAATTTGGCTGTGACTTAATTACTCTGTCTCCCTTTGGTTTTATTTTTTTCTGGCGAATTCTAGCTTCTTTCAATTTCCTTTGTTTCAAAAGTTTTATCTCAACCTTCATATTCTCAAAATAATTGCCACATTTCCATTATGGAAAAAGGCTATCTTTTGCTTGCCTTTATTAACTCACTATTCCTTTTCCTTCACAGAGATACCACCTACAATTTCCATTTTCCAGCTCCTGCCTTAGAAAGTATATGTATTTGGCAAGTTTCAACTTGCCATATTTTCTAAAATAGCAGAAAAAAAATAATCAGGAGGTACCTTCCAAGTACTTTCGCTTCTTTTATCATACTAATTTTAATTTAAACTAATTCTGGTTGGTGATTATTCATTTTGGAGCTGCTTTTTAAGATTGTAGGGTGGCTCAATAATCTTTTTTTCGGTGACTATTTTGGAAATGTATTTTGCGGGTGTTATGTCGAATACGGGGTTTTTTACCCAGTCTGTTAAGTAGAGTCTTAATGTCTGTAATTCCTTTGTTTCCTCATTATATCCTTTTATGTGGGTTATTTCCTTGGTGTCTCTCTCTTCTATTTTAATGTTTTCAGCCTTTGGAAAAAGATCTATTGAGGTTGTTGGTGCCGCCACTACGAAGGGAATATTGTTTTCATGTGCTAGTACTGCCAGTGTGCGTGTGCCAATTTTGTTTATAACGTCGCCGTTTGGCAGTATTCTGTCAGCGCCAACCAACACAATTTGTACATCCCCTCTATCCATGTAGTACCCCGCAGCGGCATCCGCTATAATGTAGTGTTCAATGTCCTCCTGTGTTAGCTCCCAATCGGTTAGTCGTCCCTGCAGCCAGGGCCTGGTCTCAGTTGCCAGTACAATGAATTTCTTATTCTGGTAGTGAGCGAACTTTATTATGCTTATGGCTGTGCCATAATCAACTGTGCCCAGGGCTCCAGTATTACAGTGTGTTAAAACTCCATCTCCATCCTTGATTAAGTCTCTGCCCAAGAGCCCAATTTTCTTACATGCTTCAGCGTTTTCCTCCGCTATTAACTGGGATTCACCAAGTGCAATCTGCAAACATTGTTGGGGGCTCTCTGCCTTTTTCATTTTCGCCATCATTCTTTTCACCATATTATGTAGATCTACAGCTGTGGGGCGGGTGTTGAGAAACTCTTGGGCAACCTCTTCCATTTTTCTCCAGAACTCTTCCGGCTTTAAACTTTTGAATTCTAGGGCCGCTTGTACTAATCCGTATGAAGCCGCTATACCGATCGCCGGGGCCCCCCTAATTTGCATTTTTCTTATTGCTTCGGCAGTTTCCCTGTAACTTTTTGTTTTTTGTATTCTAAACTCGAAAGGTAATCTTGTTTGGTCAATCATATTAACAATGCCATTTTCCATCCAGACATTGCGGTACTCCATAACTTTTCCATTTATCTTAACCTTCATGCTAACACCCTCAAAAATAAACGCTGCCTCTACACTATTTGTCCTTTAAAAATTCTCCTCTAACTTTTTCTCAGGATCTTGCCGGGATATTTCCCCACAAATTTTCTATGTTCAAATACCACAGTTCCATTAACTATAACATATTCTATTCCCTCAGACAACCTGTTAGGCGCCTCTATAGTGGCACAGTCTCTCACTCTTTGTGGATCAAAGATAACGCAATCTGCGTAGTTTCCTTCCCTCAAGATACCTCTATCTTTTAGTCCGAATTTCTGAGCTGGTAACGATGTCATCTTTCGTACGGCTTCCTCGAGACCCATAAGCTTTTTCTCCCGAACATTGTATCCTAAAACTCTTGTGAAAGTGCCATAGTATCGGGGATGAATCATCTCTTTTGGTGAGGTAACAACAGCCCCATCGGAGCCCACCATAGTTAGAGGGTGCTTTGCTATTATATTGACATCCTCCTCACTCATCCAGAGTAGAAGAATTCCCAGTGATAAGCCCTCTGACTGCACCAGTTCACAAACAGTATCAATTACATCCCTCCGCTGTTCTTCCGCAATTTCCAGTATCGATTTACCTTTATACCTGGGTTTACTGGGGTTAGATAGAACAACGGTGCGCCAATCCTCCACCTCAGAGATTCCCACAACATCACCAGCGAGCCTAAAATACTCTCTCAGCTGTTCACGAATAGTTGAATTCTTCAATTTTTCAGGTATAGCTTCCAAACCCTCTCTGAAAATCCAAGTTGGAAGAAGGGAATGCAAAAATGTCAAAGCGAAGGTGTAAGGATAAAAATCCGCAGTCACATCGACACCTTCACTGCGGGCGTCCTCAATAAGCCTTAATCTTTCTTGAGCCTTCCCCCAGTTTCTTTTCCCTTCCGCTTTAAAGTGAGAAATCTCTAAGGGCACTTGCGCTTTTCTTGCTATTTCTATGGCTTCCTTTATGGCCTGCATACCTGTATCCCCCTCCCCTCTTATGTGAATAGCAAATATTCCTTCATACTTGGAAACTACCTTACAGAGCTCTATTAACTCCTCGGTTTTGGTGAAAATTCCGGGTACATAGATTAAACCTGCTGATAGGCCGAATGCTCCCTCCCTCATACTGTGTTCAGTTAATCTCCTCATTTCCCCAAGCTCCTCTTCCGATGGATCTCTCTCCTCTATACCCATCACAGCAATTCGAATGGTGTTGTGTCCTACAAGTGGAACAACGTTAATGGCCGAACCCACAAATGTCAAAAAGTCAAGATATCCCCCAAAACTGGTCCACATCTCCGTAGGATCCCCTCTGAAGTCTGGAGCCACTAATGTAAGCAGGTCTTTTACAGTTCTCTTATTCAAGGGGGCTGCAGATAAGCCACAGTTTCCGATAACACTTGTGGTCACTCCCTGACTAATATAATTCAGTGCACTCCTCTCCATCAACAAAGTCGCATCCGAGTGCGTGTGCACATCAATAAAGCCGGGAGCTACAATGAGACCCTTAGCATCGATGACTCTCTCCCCCCTGGTAGATATACTTCTATCCATCTCCGCTATTTTTTCTCCTGTAATGCCAAGCTCTCCTTTAAACCAAGGATTTCCAGTTCCATCAATGATTCTCGCATTCTCGACAACAATATCCAACTTACAACCTCTCCAACAACAATAACTGCTTCAGCAATTAAAATATGCGATGTGTTTCTAGGAAATTTGTGCTTGAACATACAGAGTGTTTCCTTATTTTTGAAAGAAACCTTTTTACGAAGACAATTAAAGTAGTAAGTTTTTTTAACTATAAATTTTGTCAATTTAATTGAAAAGCTTCATAATATTCTAAGAGGGGTTAAAATTCAATGAGTTATTATAGAGAAGACGAACTCCAGAGGTATTACAGCCAAATACTTGGTACTGAAGTAAGGATTGTGAGTGTTAGTGGTTTAGGCGGCGAAGAAAAGGCGAAGTTGAAAAAGGCAGGATACGGCATACACCGCGTAATAGAAGTGGAGTTTAATGGCACAAGAAAAAAGTACTTGATTGAAACCGTGGCGCCTTCACAGTTCGGACATGAATATATGCCCGACAGGGCTCACGTGGTTCTCACAGCGCACACCACCTATAATCGCTTACCTCTCCATGTCCGCTCCCTTGACTGTGGAGCTTTCATGAGTGATGGACGCATTGTTTCGGTTGGCGACGCTGAAGAGTTTTTCATGAATGTGGAGTTCGTTGAGGGAACCCTTTACAAGGTTGATTTAGAAAAAATTTCTGAAAGAGGCAGCTTAACAAACCTGGATGAGAAACGCGCAGAAAAGTTATCCGACTATCTGGTGGACATTCATTCTGTAAAAAGAAATGAGCCTCACCTATATGTTAAAAGGATTAGAGAATTGGTAGGTCACGGTGAATGCATTTTCGGGTTAACAGACTCTTATCCCCCTGATTTTGAGCTTGTCCACCAGGTGAAGCTTAGCGACATAGAGAAGAAATGCATAGATTGGCGGTGGAAGCTTAAGAATTACACTCACAGGTTATGCCAGGAGCACGGTGATTATCACCCTTGGAACATCTTTTTCAGGGAAGGAACAGATTTAACAGTATTTGACAGAAGCCGAGGAGAATGGGGAGAAGCAGCAGACGATGTCACCGCTCTAACCATAAACTACATTTTCTTCAGCCTACTAAAATACGGAAAACTTGAAGGACCATTCGAAAAACTCTACCATCTATTCTTTAATAACTACTTGGAAAAAACAGAAGACGAAGAAATTCTCAAAGTACTCCAACCCTTTTACGCCTGGAGATGTCTCGTAATAGCAAATCCCATCTGGTATCCCACCTTAAGCAAAGACACACGCCTCAAACTATTCAACTTCATATATAACGTTTTAGACACCGAAATATTTGATCCCAAGGAAGTAAACTCATACCTTAAGGCCTAAATCTCACTACATACACCCCCTGATTCATTTTTCTATTTAAGTCAGAGAACTCTCTAATTTTGGAATAACTTTTGGGATTCCCGGAAACCATGAAAAAGAAAGAAATATGCTCTAATTATTGACGTTCTCCACAAAGGGGGGTGTTTCTCTCCAACTGTTTTGTAACAGCAAAACGTAAAAAATATTCCTAAGAGATAGCGAAAGGTAAACTGAATTATTATGTCCCAATTTTGTCAGCATTGCCTCGTGCAATTAAAATTTTTTGAAGGAGTTTACTCCCTTTTTTTCAAAAATATGTGAAAATATTTTTATTCTTAATGTCATAACATTTAATTATTTAATTTGTTTAATGAATTAATTGTTTTCAAGGAATGCAAAGTGAAGGTCTGATCGCCTTGCCGAAAAAGGAGAAGGTTGCTATTTCGGGATCTGCGGCGTTTGATGTGATAGCGTTTACCGAAGAAACGCTCGATGAAATTTTTAGAAATGCCATTGAACAAAGGGGTGGGGATACCAGAATCAGCTTTTCCTTCCTAGTAAATAAGAAGGTATCATTTGGCGGAACCGCTCTAAACATAGCATACAATATGAAACTAACAAATGGCAATCCTCTCCCAATATCTTGCGTTGGAAAAGATTTCGTTAGTCGCGATTACAAAAAACACTTGGAAAAATGTGGAATAGATTTAAGTGGATTAGTGGTGTGCGAAGAAGAAGACACCGCCGAAGCCTACATTGTAACGAGCAAAATAGGAGACCAAATGTCCATTTTTCACACAGGCGCCCTTCAAGACACTTGCAACATAAAACTAAAAGAAATAGTGAAAAACAAAAAAGTTGAACTGGGCATAGTTTCACCCAACCCCATAGAAACAATGTGCCGCCACGCTAAACAATTCAAAGAACTAGGCGTCCCATTCCTCGCAGACCCAGGTCAAATGATCTACAATTTCAAACCAGAAGACCTGTACAAATTTATTAGCGGAGCATCAATACTCATAGTTAACGACTACGAAGCAGGACTGGTTGAAAATAAACTACAAAAAAAGTTAAATGATATTATAGACGCCACAATCATTACTCGCGGTGAACGCGGCTGCTCCATCCACTTAAATAATGAACAAATCAACATACCTGCAGTAAAAATTTCCAAACTGGTCGACCCCACAGGAGCCGGCGACGCTTTCAGAGGCGGACTATTATCCGGACTTTCAAAAATTAACCCAAGATTAGAAGACTTAACTCTGGAGGAGCTAAAAATCGCATGTCAAATAGGCGCTGTCTGTGGGGGATACGCCGTAGAACACGAGGGAACCCAAAACCACAAATTCACAATCGAGGAATTTAAGGCGAGATACCAGAAAAATTATGGGAAACTAGACGAACAAATTTTAGAATAAACTTAAGTTCCCAATCATACTCCCTTATCCTCACTGCTCTCCAAAAACAAGCAACTGTGGTTGTCTTCTAGAAAAATTAACAATTTTTAGGAAATGGGGCGTGAATTACATTTTTAGTGTTCTAAGAGTACTTGTGAAGAATTATCTCAAGAATTTTTTCAGCGTTTTCCTGCGCCGTAAACTTTACCGAGTCTAGAACAATATCCGGATCCTCAGGCACCTCGTAGGGAACACCTATGCCGGGAACAGTGGTGCTCTCCCCTGCCAATCCCCTCTTATATATATCTCGCGGAGCCCCGTAGGTTTCCTTCCTCTCTGCCTCCCTCTTCATGCAAATCTCCAAAGGGCAATCCACATAGGCTATTATGAGGTTTTCAATTTCCCTCCTTCCTACATCGCGGTAAGACTTAAGATTTGCCGTTGCGTCCAGTATCACATTTACACCATTTTGGTTAAGAATCTTCGCAATGAAAACTAGAGTTGCATAAACCATTCTGCGTTCCTCCTCACTATATGTCGGCTCAGGCGTAACCACCTTCCTGAGAATATCAGTACTTAATATTTGGGCATGAATACCCCTCCCCTCCAAAAGTGACCCAAGCGCCCGGGCTATAGTGGATTTACCCGAACCCGGACGCCCACAAATCCAAACCGTCCAAGCCAACAGGCAAACCTCCCAGCCAAAACATTTATCCCAATTTCTCTAGATTGTTCCATAATTCTTCAAAAGCTTTATTAACCGAAAAATTATTTTGCCACCTTTGAGTTATCATGGGAAACGGTCATCATTAAAACATAAAAAAATTTTACCTAACCATTAATAACCTTTGAGGGAACAATAATGAATAAAGTAATAATAGGCGGATCTTCCTCATATGTTTTAGCGATAAAAATGGCTAGAGAACTTAACGCCACTCTCCTCACAACAGACATCAAAAGGTTTCCAGACGGAGAAAAGTACGTCCGCATAGAAGGAGACCTAAACGACGCCGACGCCGTAGTAGTACAATCAATGTATCTGAATCCCGACGAATACCTAATGGAATACTTCTTAATGGTTGAAGCACTCAAAGACTCAGGAGCAAAAAAGGTAACAGGCGTAATCCCCTACTTCGCCTACGCACGACAGGACAAAAGATTCAACCCCGGAGAAGCAGTAAGCCTAAAAACCGTCTCAAAACTCATAGAAACAGTAGGAACAGACCAAATACTCACAGTAGACATGCACCTCCACAGAGTAGACGACATGAGAAAAATATTCAAAATCCCCGCAAAAAACCTCACAGCAATTCCAGACATAGCACGCTACATAGGAGAAAACCTCTCCCTACAAAAACCACTAATCATAGGACCCGATGAAGAAGCCGAACAGTGGGCCAAACTCGCCGCAGAACAACTAGAAACCGAATACGACGTCCTAGAAAAAAAGAGACTCAGCTCCACAGAAGTAGAAATAACAACCAGAGAAATAGAAGTAAAAAACAGAGACGTAGTAATAATAGACGACATCATCTCCACAGGAGGAACCATAGCAAAAACCATCGAAGCCCTCAAAAAGAAAAACGCAAAAAAAATAGTCGCCGCATGCACCCACCCCGTCCTTGTGGACAATGCCCTCAAAAAAATATACAACGCCGGAGCCTACACCGTTATTGGAACAACCACCATCCCCTCACCAATATCCGTCGTAGAAATAGCAGGAACCCTAGCCAAAGCTCTAACCTAAAACACATCTCCCAACACTCCTTAAAAAACCTACATAAGCTGCGCTTCTTAGACAAACCAACATACGCTGAAGGCGTTTCAAATAAAGCATGAAAAAGTTTTTCATGGCAAACCCACATACGCTTACGCGTTTCAGATAAAGCATGAAAATATGTTTTTCATGGCAAAGAATGAAAACACGTTTTCATAGCAAATATACAAATCAAATCCACATCCGCAAATACGAAAAATTTATCTGACAATAAACATCTAGAAATCATACCTGAAAAGGATACTCCGAAGGTCCCGCAGTAACTCAGACTGGCTAGAGTGCCCGGCTGTAGAGCTGCACTCGTTAAGTGTGGCTTACCCCAGTAGGCACTCAGACACCGGGATAACTGGGTGCGTATAGTACTCAGCCCCAACGTCGCTGGTTCAAAGTTTATAGTGCATCATACACTATATTTGAAAGTCCGGCCTGCGGGACCAATCCCCTCATTCTTAATTTTGCCTTTTACTTTTCGGTGCCTTTTATTTTCTCTGGAGTATTTTGGATTGTGTTTTCTGGCAATGCTTATAAATCTTTTATGTGTGTGTTTTAATGGTTTTGTGAATTTGAAGGTTTAGTGTTGTGTGATGGTTATGTTGTTTCCTTCGTTGCAGTTGCCGCTTGGTTATTCTGATCCTTATATTCTTATTATGAATATTTTGATATTCCTTTTCTTTATCTTTATGATTTTTAGTGGTTTAATTTTGAAGGTTCAGAGTATGCAGTATTTGGCGCAGATTCGGGAGGTTATTACTCAGCTTGAGAAGTGGTCTGAGGAGGCTAAAAAGACTACTATTAGGATGATTAGGGAGTTGGGTAAGCCGGAGAAGGATCCTACGCCCATAGTGGAGGACTATATGGAGTTTGTTTTGATTGAGCCTGTGGAGCGTGACCCTTCGGGTGTTTTTAAGAGGCTTGAGCATTTGCTTGATGTTAGAAAGTCTAGGTTTGATGATCTTATTGCCAAGTTGGCGCCGGCTGCGGATCGTGATCAGAGGGCTAATATTGATATGACCTTTGAGGCTGCTATGGCTTTGCGTCAGATGTTTTTGGTTATTAGGCACTTCTACTATATGGGTAAGGAGACTAATAATTATGCTATGATTGTGAGTGTTCAGGTTGCGTTGTCTTTTATTATGAAGTATGCTAAGGCTTACTATAATGCTTTGAAGGCTTTTAATGAGGGTCAGCCTATAGGGGATGGTGCTGGCGCTCTTGTTGCTTCTATTTTTAAAAATGAATTTGTGAAGGATGGGAATGCTGAGTCTAGTGAAATTGCTGAGGACATTTCCCTAACTCCTGTAAAGTTTGAGGGTAGAAATGTGTTAATCGTGAGGGCCGTTGGACCGGGGGGTCGTGTTGGAAAGCCAGGCGACGCTATTGTTAATCTTATTAAGGAGTCTAATGGGAAAATTGCTAGAGTTATTATGATTGACGCCGGGTTGAAATTTGAAGGAGAGAAGACTGGTAAGGTGGTGGAGGGTGTTGGGGCTGCTATTGGCGGGCCGGGTGTTGACAAGTTTAAGATAGAGCAGGAGATAACGAGCCAGAAGGTTCCTGTGGATGCAGTTATAATTAAAATGTCTATTGAGGAAGCTTTGACGCCTATGAAGAAGGAAATTTATGATGGGGCCTATAAAGCTGCTGAGCGTGTAAAAAACATGATTCTTGAACGCACCAAGCCCGGCGACACGGTTATTGTTGCGGGAATAGGTAACTGTATAGGTATAGGTTAAAATTGGGTGATTGTTGTGTCGCAGAGAAGGAGAAAGATATTCAATTTGGCTTTATTTGCGTTTTCGGCGGGAGTTGCAGCCGTTGGTGTGTATATGCTATATCTTTACTTTAATCCTTCGCTGAGTGATCTTTTTTGGGATTTGTTTACGGGTGTTAGGAATCAGAGGTTGCTGTATGCTCTTTTCGCGTTTCTTATTGCGATTTATCCTGTGATATTGTTTTCCCGCTCCAAGCCTGTCGTGGAATATAAGACTGTGACAGTTTTGAAATGTTATGGTTGTGGTTATAGGGAGGTTAGAGATTTCCATAGGGGTGACTACGTTTTCAAAAAAATTGGGGCTTGTAAGGCTTGTGATTCTGAAAGGTATATAAGTGCCATCTACTCTGTGCCCATATCTAAGGTTGAGGAGAAGGAGGAGGAGTACTAAGCAGAGATTATTTCACACCCATTTCTTTTAACAATAAATGTGTGTTCGGCTTGGGAAACCGCTCCCTTTCCCCTTTCCACTAAAACTGGATATGCTTGAATTGTTTGTGCCGACACAAACTTTCTGATGAGTTCCTCTATTTTGTTTCTTGGGAACTTGTAGATTAGCCATCGGGCTGCGAAGGGCAATGTTTTAAATTCTCGAGCAATGTACGATAAAAATTGTGTTGATGTTTTGTGGCTGGGTAGGCGGTAAATGTAGGCGTACTTTGAGTCTTCCACTATTCCCTCTCCTGTGGTGGCGAAGGGCTCCATGGCGTAAACTTCCCCCTCCTTTAGAACAAATCCTATCCTCGTGTTCACATTTGGAATGGATTTTCCCGCGTGCAGATTATACCTCTCTAGCAGGTGGCCGGTGAGGTTTGAAATGGGTTTAAAGCCAAATTCTTTTATGGTTTTTTCAACAATTTCTCCTATACTATTAGATTTTGCCCCATGTTTTATTGTTTTTAGGGCGTTTTCGAGGGCTAGTTCTGATGCTTTGATTAGTTCCATTCCCACCTTACCCACGCTGATTGTAACGGCTGTATCGGCGATGTAGCCTTCAACATGAACTCCTATATCCACCTTAACTAGGGCCTTGGGGGGAATAATTGTTTTATCATCGGGAGGCGAGGTATAATGGGCAGCCACATCGTTTAATGAAACGTTTAGTGGAAAAGCCGGCTTTCCCCCCTCCCTTACTATTCTCTTCTCAAGTACATCACAGATTTTTATTAGTGGTGTCCCCTCCTTCACGATTTTTCCTGCTTCTTCTCTAACCTTAGCCGCTATACCGCCGGCCGCCCTATAAGCCTCCAAAACATTAGCGTCAAGCATTATTTATAACCCACCATAGAATAGTTTTAATTCGTTAAGTTTTCTGTGAAGATGCATATATAATTGTTACTCGTATAGTAGTGATTTTGGGGAAGTTAATATGTCCTACCGTTTTAGGCTAGTTGGAGTTTCGGGAACTTTTGATAGGCTCCATGTTGGGCACAAGGCTCTGATACGCAAGGCCTTCGAGGTCAGTGAACGAGTAATGATTGGGCTGACCACAAGCAGAATGGCGCAACACAAGACTCTGGCAAACAAGATAGAACCTTACGCGATGAGAAAGAAAAAATTGGAGAGCTTTCTCAAACAAGAAGGTTACCTAGACAGAGCTGAAATAATAAGCCTTGACGATCCTTATGGTCCAGCTATAATGGATGCGGGGTTAGAAGCTTTAGTTGCAACCGAAGAAACCTTGCCCGGAGTTAAAAAAATTAACATAATACGTAAAGAAAAAGGATTACCCCCTCTAGAAATCGTTCTAGTACCCCTTATTCCAGCCCAAGATGGACAACGCATTTCAAGTACAAGAATTCGCGAAGGAAAAATCAATGAACAGGGAAACCTATTGAAATAAACAAATTAAGTTACAACAATATTATGCGAAATAAATATTATTAACACAACGTTTTTGATTATGCTTCTAATAAATACACCTCACAACATTTTCTATAATGCTACCAAAAATATTTATGAGAGTTCTTAAGAAGGGTAACCCAAATTTTTTTAAGAGTTCTCAACGTTTGGTTAACGCTGAGCCAGTAATTGGTAGCCAGCCTCTATTGTTTACTCTCTGGAGGAAAAGACATGGTAAAGGAACAGGTAAAGTTACGGGAAATAGAGCTTAAAATTCTAAAAGCCTTAAACAAGAGCAAAGGTGAAACCACAATCAGCGATTTAGAAAAGGAAACGGGGTTAGACCATGTTGCAGTGGCTAGGGCCTCAGCATGGCTGGGCGAAAAGGGTTTAGTGGAGCAGGAAGAAACACAAAAACTCTACGTGGAAATACTCAAAGAGGGCTCCAAATATGTGGAAGAAGGGCTTCCGGAGAGACGGCTCTTAAATATTATATTAAAGTTGGGGGGCAACGCCACTTTATCCCAACTTTCTAAAGAAGCCAGCTTCTCCGAGGAGGAACTAAAAATAGCTCTGGGGTGGCTTCGAAGAAAAAATTGGGCAGAATTTAAGAAACAAGACAGTGAAACTCTCATACATGTTAGGGAGCAACCCCCTCTGGGGGACGATGAGAACCTACTAAAATTGTTGAATGATAGAGGTGTGGTAGAGGAATCTCAGCTTCCAAACGAAATGAAGAAAATGCTTGATTCCCTCCAAAAAAGAAATGTAATTAAAACACGCCAAGAAAAGGTTCGTTCTCTACTTATTACTGAAGAGGGAAGAAGACTCGTCCAATCAGGGGTTAGTATTGTAGAGGAAGTCAGTAACCTTACTTCAGATCTCATAAAGTCGGGAAAATGGCGAAGTACCAAATTTAGGAAGTATGATGTTGAAGCTCCAGTAGCCACGATTCATCCGGGAAAAATTCACCCCGTAGCAGAATTGATTAACGAAATTAGAGAAATCTTTTTGAATTTGGGATTTACCGAAATAAGGGGACCGTTTGTGGAGTCCGCTTTTTGGAATTTTGATGCCTTGTTCCAACCACAGGACCACCCAGCGCGCGAAATGCATGATACCTTTTATCTAAAGTTTCCTAAAACCGCCAAGCTTCCGGATAAACAAATGGTTCAAAGGGTGTCAAAAACCCACGAAAATGGGTGGAAAACTGGTTCAATTGGGTGGGGCTACAAATGGGACGCCAATGTGGCTCGCCAAACTATTCTGAGAACTCATACTACTGCAACAACGATTCGATACTTGGCAGAGCACCCTGAACCCCCAGTAAAGGTTTTTTCCGTTGACAGAGTTTATAGGAACGAAAAACTGGACTACAAACATTTAGCAGAATTCTTTCAAATAGAGGGTATCATTGTGGACGAGAATGTGACACTTAGGGACCTGATGGGAACCTTAACCGAGTTTTATAAACGTTTAGGCTTTGAGAAGGTGCAGTTCTGGCCTAGCTATTTTCCATACACGGAGCCTTCACTGCAATCCACTGTTTATGTGGAAGAGTTTGGTTGGATAGAACTCTGCGGGATGGGCATATTTCGCCCCGAAGTAACGATCCCACTAGGCGTAAAAGTTCCTGTTCTAGCTTGGGGCGGGGGTTTTGAAAGGCTCGCCATGCTCCGCCTAGGTTTAGAGGACATAAGAGACCTCTACAAAAACGATTTAGGGTGGATTAGAAGAACCCCTATTCTCTTATAGAAATTATTGGAGGAGATTAAAATTCCAGTAATAACCCTGACTTGCAATCGGATGAGTGAATTGTTGGGAAGAAAAATCGATTCCGATGAACTTGAAAAAACTGTTCCCTGGCTGGGACTGGACATAGAAGAGAAGGGACAAGATTATCTTAAGGTCGAATATAATCCTAATCGTCCAGACTTTTCAAGCCAGGAAGGAATTGCTCGGGCTCTCCGAGGATTTATGGAAATAGAGACTGGGCTTCCTAAATATAAGGTTACTGAGAGCGGCGTAGTAGTGAGGGTGGATCCTGCATTAGCAGAGATTAGACCATACATAGTCTGTGCAATAGTTAGGAATGTTTCACTCAACGATGAAAACATAGTGGAACTTATAGGGATGCAAGAAGACCTGCATTGGGCTATAGGTAGAGATAGGTTAAAATCTTCTATAGGGATTCATGATTTTGACAAGGTTAAACCTCCCTTCGAGTATCGAGCTGTGGATCCTGAGGGAATAAAATTTATTCCTCTTAACTGGGCGGTGGAACTTACTCCTAGAGAAATTTTGATGAAACATCCCAAGGGAAGGGATTACGCCCACATAATGGAGGGGAAACCCAAGTATCCCATCATCACCGATGTTAACAACGACGTTTTATCATTTCCCCCCATAATTAATGGCATTTTGACCCAGCTCACAGAGGAAACTAGAAATCTTTTCATAGATGTAACTGGGACTACACTGAAAGATGTTACCAGTACACTAAATATTCTCGTAACCTCGTTAGCTGAGGGGGGCGCTAAAATAGAGAGTGTTAAAGTAGAATACTCCGACAAAGTTATCACAACCCCTGACCTCACACCCAAAACTTGGTCGATAAATCCTGATTATGTAAACCGCTTACTGGGACTAGAACTTTCCGTACAAGAAATTATTAAATCCCTAGAAAAAGTTCGTATGGAAGCAGAGTACGATGGTGGCAAGATAAATGTGCGGGTTCCAGCATATCGCCACGATATTATGCACGAAGTAGACTTTGTGGAAGAGGTAGCTATAGGTTATGGCCTGTACAATTTGAAACCAACTTTTCCCAAAACCTTGACTATTGCTGAAGCCCACCCCTACCATAAATTATCAAACATTGTAAAAAGTGTGCTGGTGGGGCTGGGGCTTAATGAAGTTATTAGCTTCACGTTAACAAACTTTAAAGAACACTATGATTACATGCGAACAAAAGGCAAGCCCATAGAGCTGCTTAACCCTGTGAGTGTCGAATTCAACATGGTTAGAGACGCCCTACTCCCAGGACTAATTAAGATTCTAAAAATTAACAAACACGAGCCCCTTCCTCAAAAAATATTTGAGGTAGGCGACATTGTATTTTATGATCCTGAAGCTGAAACCAGTGCCCGACGCCAACTAAATGTTGCAGCAGCCATTACCGACACTGAAGTGGGATTCACTGACATAAAGGCTATTGCAGAGGCTCTCCTAAGAGAATTAGGATGTAAACAGTGGAAATTCCGCCCAATCTCCCACCCCAGTTTCATAGAGGGACGGGTGGCTTCGATTGAGACCGATGGAAAAATCATAGGACACGTTGGTGAAATTCATCCAGAAGTGTTAAATAATTTCGATTTGGAGTATCCTGTAGGAGCTTTTGAATGCAGTCTCGAGTCATTCGTAGAAAAAATTAAAAAATTTGGAGGAGGCTGAGAAATGAAGCCTGCAATCTTGGTCATAGATATGCTAAATGATTTTATTCTGGAAGGGGCTCCCCTAGAATGTTCTGCTGGAAGAAAAATAATAACTCCTATAAAGAGACTGATAGAACATGCAAGGAACAAAAAAATCCCCGTAATATTCATAGCGGATAGCCATGACCCTGATGATCGAGAATTCCAAATATGGCCACCACATGCTGTAGAAAAAACTAAAGGTTCTGAGGTTATAGATGAGCTAAAGCCCCAGAAGGGGGACATAATAGTTAAGAAAAAAACCTATGACGGCTTCTTTAAAACGAACTTAGAAAAAATTCTAAAAGGTAAGAAAATAGACACGGTGGTATTAACGGGAGTGTGTACCGATATCTGCATTCTACACACGGGTAGCAGCGCCACCCTACTCGGATACAAAGTAATAGTTCCAAGGGACTGTGTAGCCGCACTAACAGACGAAGATCACAATTTCGCTTTGAAGCATCTTCAAAACGTGCTCAAATCTGATATCGATAATCTAGATAACATAATAAAAAATCTCCAATAAATACAAAGAAGAATAACACAAAACTGATAAAAATTCCTCATACTATTTAAAAATTTTGCGAAAATATATAAAAACTTTTAAATAATTTAAAACAGATTTTATTTATAAAGAAGTTTGACCTATAAATTTTCCAAAATAATATTGCCGTTTCATAGAGGGTCTATTCGACAAAATTAGAACTTTTTTCAACATTCGTCGAAAGACTTATATTCTATCCCTTAAATGCTTTAAACCATTAAACTATTTTTCAAAGGAGTGTTCATAGTCTATGCGTAGCCCCATTGACGAAAGTAAAAGAAGTTTATGTCAGAGTATTGCAGGAGAAATAGCATTATCTGATGATCCAGGCAAAGTGATGCGGAAGTGGAGAGAAAAGTTTCAGATTCCCCAAAAGGACCTAGCGGACATCCTTGGACTCTCCCCCTCAGTGATTAGTGACTATGAGAGTGGTAGAAGGGTTTCTCCCCGAATAGACACCATTAAAAAATTTGTTGAGGCTTTAGTTTACCTAGACGACCTGAAGGGCGGCCAGGTAGTTAATGGTTTGACTAGAATTATAACCAAGGAAATTCCTTCAGACATCATTCTAGATATTAGGGAGTTTCCATATGCTATCAAATCTGAGGTTTTATGTGAGTATTTGGAATGCGAAGTACTTGTAAACCAGGATCTGCTAAGCCAGCCCATATATGGATATACCGCTATTGACGTCATTAATGCCATAGTCAATCTTTCCTCAGAACAGCTTCTCAAACTCTATGGAGCTACGCCCCAGCGTGCCGCCATATTCACAAATGTGATTAGCGGAAGAGCTTCTATGGTGGCTATTAAAACCAGCCAGATGGGAACCACCCGCTCATTGAAGCCCTCCTTACTTATAATTCATGGACCAAAGAAACTAGACCCCCTTGCTGTAAAAATAGCAGAAGTGGAACGCATCCCCGTTGCAATATCAATGATAGAGGGAGTCGATGCATTAATAAGAGCCTTAAGAAACTTCATGTCAAAAGAAGTCCCACAGCTCACCACCCCTAAAGAAAAACTCTAATTTCGTAATACCCCTTATGTTTTTATCAAGAATTATGCTTCTCTGAGGTCTATTATATCCATGGTGTTAGGCCCTGTTCCTATGAGACTTACGGGAATTTTTATTGTTTCCTCAATTTTTCTTATGAAGGAGAGGGCCTCTTTGGACAGGTCTTCTATAGACCTAGCTCCAGCGCATTCTGGATAGATTACGTCAAGTTTCGTCAAGGCAGCCTGTGTGGCGCCATTGAGCATGACGGCTCTTTTTGCCAATTCAAAGTTGAAGGGTGCTGCTCTTCTTTTCCTTCCAGTCACTGTTGCAGTTTCAAACCAACCCCTCTTTTTAGCTTCTTCCTCAGACAATTCTTCAGTAAGAGGTCCTGCTCCAACTCTAGTAGTGTACGACTTGAAAACAACGAAAACTTCGTCCACCTTGGTTGGCCCCACGCCCACATCTGCACAAGCTTGAGATGCGGTGGTGTCTTTACTGGTTACGAAGGGGTAGGTACCGTGGTATAGTGACAGGAACGTGCCTTGAGTTCCCTCCACTAAAATATGTTTACCCTCATCGATGGCGGTGTTAACCTCCAATGGGACATCTGTAATATACCGAGAAATATCTGGAACATCTTTCGCCAGTTTAGCTCTCCTCATTACTCTCTCAACATTACAAGGTCCACATCCGCTTCCAGTGCTTCCAATTTTCTCCTTGAGAAATGAGGAGCCTCTATCCTCTTCTATGTGTTTTGCTTCGATTATTGCACATTGCCCATCAATTTTTACTCTATCTCCTACTCCTGTTTCCTCTATCTCCTTCTTTAGAATTTCGGGGTTAACCAGTACGCCGGGCCCGATTAGTATTTTGGCCTTTTCTTGGACAAATCCGCTTGATATCTGTCTCAACTTGTAGGTTTTACCTTTGTACTCAACTGTGTGTCCCGCGTTTGTGCCAACACCTGCCCTTACACATATTGAAGCATTATCCTTTATAGCTAGGTAGGAAACAATTTTCCCTTTTCCTTCATCTCCGAAGAAGCCGCCCACCAAGACGTGACAGGTCAAAAAATTAGCCTCCAATACTCTTTTTGGAAACGACCCTATTTGGTTTTCGAATTGAACAGCGTGAATATTTGTTATCCATAACTTTTTAAATTATAATCCTCATTTCTGATGCTTTAATATACATTTAAGTATTTTCCCACATTCTAATGGTGATGTCGAATAGTTCATTCACGCTTCAAAAATTGGTTTTTAGTAAGCTATTATAAAGCCTGTTTGAGGGGAAAAGGAGCCAAATAAGTCTGTGCTCCCCTCAATACAATAGCGAATATTTGGGGATTTTGTGTAAAAATTATATTTACTTGTTGTGTCTGTTTTATTGAGAACTTAAAGATTTGGAGAGTTAAAATATGTGGAAACTAATTCGCCCAGATGCTTACCGTGTTTGGGATGACGGTATAGTTCGTGAGAGGCTTTGGAGGTACTATGAGGTATTCAATGATAGGCTTTATGCCAAGTTTATGATAGCTTTGAAAGTAGGTGTAGATGTTGAACTAGATGCGGAGCTGGGCAAGCTTTGGGATGAGCATGATAGAATAAGTGGTGTTTTTAGGAGTGTCTTGAGGCGTATTGATGCAGGTGAACTGGAACTGGGAAGCATGGATTCGCCGAAGATTTCTTATTTGGATGTTAAGGTGGAACTAGCAAGAAGGATTCTATCGCAGTGTCATTTCTGTGAAAGAAGGTGTGGGGCTGATAGACTGGAGGGTGAAAAAGGATTTTGTAAACTGGGCAGAGAGTCTTATGTATCCTCAGCATTCATACATACTGGGGAAGAGGCCCCTCTAGTTCCTTCAGGCACAAACGCTTAAGAGTTAAGGCTCTTGCGGTGCATTCTTCTTCTCCAGTTGCACTTTTAAATGCGTGTTTTGTCAGAACTATGACATTTCCACAAATCCAAAAAACGGTATAGAAACTTCGGGTGAGAGCCTTGCGCGAATCTCAAGAGACCTAAAAAGGGAAGGTGCAAGAAACATAAATTATGTGGGTGGAGATCCAACTCCAAACACCTACAACATTTTAAAAGGCATCAGGGAAACTAAAACAAACATTGTGCAACTATGGAATTCTAACATGTACTGTTCCAAAGAATGTATGAAGCTTTTATTGGACGTTATGGATTTCTGGCTTCCCGACTTTAAATATGGGAATGATCAATGCGCGGAAAGGTTGAGTAAAGTTTCTAACTACTGGGAAGTCGTTTCAAGAAATCATAAGATGGCCTATGATGAGACCGTGGAACCTGGAACATCTGGTATGATAATAAGGCATCTGGTTTTACCGGGACACATTGAATGTTGCACCAAACCGGTTCTTGAATGGGTGGCTAAAAATTGTCCCAAGGCTTTAGTTAACATAATGGAACAGTATCACCCAACACATGAGGTGCCAAGAAGGAAGGAATACGCAGACATATGTAGAAGAGTGACTGGCGACGAAATGGAGGAAGCATATAAAACTGCGGATGAACTGGGAATTATCTGGCGCCCGGTATCCTAAAACATTTTTGGATGGGGGCTACTCCCGTTCTCCAATTATGTTTATCTTCGCTCCGCAGTTTGGACATGTGTTGCCTTTGGCAAGTTTGTACTCCTCTATCACGTATCCCCATCGTCCCACTATTAATTGGTTACAATTGTAGCAATACGTGTTCTCTCCCTGTCCAGGTATATTTCCGCAATAGACGTAGTGCAGTCCTGCTTTTTGCCCGATTTCTCTGGCTTTAATTACTGTTTGAACTGGGGTGGGGTTAAGATTTGTCATTTTGTAATGGGGATAAAACCTGGAGAAATGGATAGGTACATCCAGTCCCAAATTACCCTTAACCCATTCTACAAATTTCTTTATCTCATCTACACTATCATTTTTCTGTGGTATTACCAGATACGTAATTTCTATGTGAATGCCCTTCTCCTTCATGAGGAGGACGGCGTCTAAGACTGGTTGAAGCCGCGCCCCACATATCTCTTTGTAAAATTCTTCGCTCATCGATTTCACATCAATGTTTGCTGCATCTATTAGGGGCGCTATTTTTTCTATGGCCTCAGGTGTAGCATACCCATTTGTAACCAGAATATTTTTTATTTTGTTTTCCCTTGCAATCTTTGCAGTATCATAGACGAATTCGTAGAAAACGAAGGGCTCGTTATAGGTGTATGCAATGGAACGGCTACCACTTCTCTTAGCTGCCGAAACAATCTCTTCTGGTGGAAACTCCCTAGTCAAGCCGGATTCGGGCTCTGCCTGAGAGATGCTCCAGTTTTGGCAATGGTGACAATGAAAAGTGCATCCCACTGTTGATATGGAGAAGGCGGTGCTGCCTGGATAAAAGTGGAACAGAGGTTTTTTCTCAATGGGGTCGTTAGCCATCGCAGATATTGAGGAATAAACAAGGGAGTAGAGAACCCCGTCTCTGTTTTCTCTTGTTTTACATTTTCCTCTCTTTCCAGGTTTAATTAGACAGCGGTGAGGGCAAATCCCACATTTTACCATGTCATCATCAAGCTTCTCGTAAATCATTGTTTCCTTCAGCAAAAGTTTCACCAAAATTGGAATGTTTTTATAGATACATATACACTTTCTAACTTTTAAGATATTGGAACCAGATAATGCTGCCGCTCAAAACTTGATATTATGTACATATTTTTCCGAGCTTATTTGACCTAAAATATTTTTAATATCTCTAGGATAAAGATAAACAGCCTTTAAATATTTGTGAGTTATCCCTTGTTAAGCGGAGCTTTTTAGAACATCGAGTAGATGTGTTTAGAGAAGAGTTGATGAATGTTGCTCGAAAAAGTAGTAGTGCCTGGTTCTAGTTCACAACTCTTGGGTCTGCGTATATCTAGATGTTTAAATTGTGGAGTTATTCCCATTGAGTTTAAGACCTTCCCAGACGGCGAGAAATACATTAGAATTAAAGAGGAGCCAAAAAATCGTCACGCTATTGTGGTTCAGTCCACGATACCTCCGAACCCTGATCAAGGCATAGTTGAGCTTTGTTTCATAATTGAAACTCTAAAAGAATTGGGCGTAATGAAGGTTTCCGCGGTTATTCCCTATTTTGCTTACGCCCGTCAAGATAAAAGATTTCTTCCCGGTGAAGCGGTAAGTGGAAAAATCGTTTGTAACATAATTCAGAATGCGGGGGCCGACGAAATACTAACAGTCGATATTCATAACAAGAGACTTTTTGAGAATCTCAGGATTCCCGTAAGAGACTTAAGCGCTGTTCCCCTTCTGGGCGAATACCTAAACAAGTATAAACTGACGAAACCTGTCATTATCTCCCCAGACGAAGGGGCTACGAATAGGGCTAGGAGCCTTGCAGAATTTTTAGGCGCTGAATATGTGGTTCTCAGCAAGTTTAGAGATAAACACACAGGTGAAATCGAAACCAAGAGTAGAGAAATTGATGTCATCAACCGCGATGTGGTCGTAGTGGATGACATTATCAGTACTGGCGGAACCATGGTTAAAGCCATCGAAATTGCCAAAAATCAAGGCGCTGCTAAAATTTATGCCGTGTGTACTCACGCCATCTTGGTGGGGGACTCCCGGTTTAGGATTCTCAATGCAGGAGTAACTGAAATAATTGCAACCGACACAGTTCCTAGCGATGTTAGCCTAGTATCTGTAGCTCCCATTATCGCTGAGGCGTTAAAAGAGTGATTAAAAACCATTTTTACATTTTATCTGGAGAAACCAAAACAATAGCTGCTGCTGAGTGCTTAGCAATCCTTGAAAGCCTGAACATGGACTACAAAGCAGAAAAATATGACCAAGTACTACTTTTGAAAGCAGAGGGAGAGAGTTGCCAAAGAATAGCTGAGCGTGCCGCAATGGTTCATAGATGCTGCATTTCACTGCTTAAATGTGAAGCAGACTTCAACCAGATAATGGCTTCACTTCGAGACGTAGATTTTCAGAAACACATCTCAGCCAAAGAAACCTTTGCCGTTAGAGTGAAACGTATAAAAAATTATTCGTCGGAAGTGAGTTCACTCCTTTTGGAAAAAGAAATTGGCACCTTCATTCATAAGAGGGTGGGGGCAAGGGCCAATCTTAAAAATCCTGATAAATTGTTTTATGGCGTTTTAACGGAGGGCGTATTCCTGTTTGGGATAAGTGTCAGGGAATCCGAAAGGAAAGCTTTAGGTCTCAGGAAAGCAAAATTCAGGCCTTTTTTTATTCCCAGTTCCATGAATCCCCATCTCGCCAGAGCTATGGTTAATCTCTCTCGAGCTCGACCCAAAGGAGTCTTCTTGGATCCGTTCTGTGGAGCAGGAGGCCTTCTAATTGAGGCGGGCCTCATGGGTTGCAAAACTATAGGTTCTGACATAGACAAAAAAATGGTTAGAGGCGCGAAAAGGAACCTCCTACACTTCAACATAGTCAACTGGAACATTATAGTTTCAGACGCAAAACATCTTCCCTTCAACCATTTTGACAGCATCGCAACGGACCCGCCCTACGGAGGATCAGCCTCCACCAAGGGCGTCCGCCCCGAAGAACTAATCGAATCCTTCTTGCATGAATTAGATGAACTATCTAGTCCAACAGGATACGTCTGTCTGGGCACCCCCTTAACAGTCAATGTTGACGAATCTATTTTGGGAACAAGTTTTCGAATAATAGAAAAACATTTGATACCGGTACACAAGAGTTTAACACGCCAAATTATAGTGCTGAGGAAATGAAAGTTGCTGAAAATAGTACTGCTGGGAACCTCTGGCGGAATGCCTACTGCTGATAGAAACCTTCCGGCAATCGCCGTAAAAATAAATAGAGAAATTATTTTGTTCGACTGCGCGGAGGGAACACAGAGGCAGATGGAGAAGGCAAATTTAAGTGTGAGCAGAATTAACAAAATTTTTATCACCCACCTTCACGGAGACCACATAATGGGCATCCCAGGAATATTGCAAACACTTTCACTCATGAACCGGGAGAAACCCCTCCACATATTTGGTCCAAAAGGCATTGCTGATTTCGTTAAAGCCATAAAGACGACAGTGGAATTTACTCTCACATTTAACGTGCATATCAAAGAGGTTACTGAGGGGGTAGTATGTGAGACGGGCCTCTACACGGTTGAATGTGCTAAAACGGAGCACAACAATTCTTTTGCCTTTGCCTTTATCGAAAAGGATAGGCCAGGTAAATTCCATCCTGAAAAAGCTAGAGCTTTAGGAATACCTATGGGCCCCCTATGGAAAAAATTACAACACGGTGAAAAGGTTACACTCCCAGACGGGAGAAGGATAGAGCCAAACCAAGTGGTGGATCCTCCAAGACCCGGAAGAAGAATCGTTTATTCAGGAGATACTCCCCCGTGCGACTCAGTTAAACGAATAAGTAGAGGCGCCACTATCCTAATACATGATAGCACTTATGGAGAAGACTTGGAAGAAAAAGCAGTAGAAACAAAGCACTCCACAACCACCCAAGCCGCAAAAGTGGCTAAAGAAGCAGGGGTGCAAAGATTGATTCTCACCCATATAAGTTCAAGGTACAAAAACTCCAACGAACTTTTGGAACAAGCTAAAAAAGTTTTTCACAACAGCATCTTGGGAGAAGACCTTATGGAGATAGTTTTGGACTAGTACCGAGGAAACCTAGCGGTTAATGATTCTTTTTAAAAAGTGTATACTATCATAAGCATCGTCTAAGGTAGTGTTCTCAACAACAATGTATCCTCTAAAATTCAGTTTTTTAAGCGTGCTGACAACGTATTTCCAATCAACTATCCCCTTTCCAACTTGCAGGTGAGCGTCCTCATTCCCAATGTTATCATGAGCATGCACATGTGTTACGTACTGTTCCACACGCTTAAGAAAGGTTTTCACTCCACCCGATTTTTGAGCGTGTCCAATGTCCAAGCACAAACCAAATTCACAATCAAGTTCTTGAAACAGCCTCTCTATATCTTGACTTTGGGAAACCAGAAAAGGATAGGGTGGCGCCATATTTTCAACTGCAATTTTAGGAGAGCCCAAAGCGTCTGAAAGCTTACACAGGTGCCTTATCGCGTTTTTTAGGCTATCCCAAGCTAATTCGGGGAAGTGAATCGTGAAGGGTGAAAGTAGTCCTGGATGCACTATAAATATTTCAGCCTCTAAGGTGTAGCTTCTTTCAAGTGACTTATCCATGAAATCTAGCAAAACCGATTGGAGAGGCTCTGGCGAAGCCAAATTGATCCCTGCGAAGGGAGCGTGGACTGTATAACTTATTTTTGATGTTGAAGCGGCATTCTTTAGCATTTTTATTCGTTCTGAGTTTAAAAAATGAAATCCTTCCTCAATGATTTCCCAACAGTCCAATTTCAAATTTTCTGGAGTAGTTTACCTAAATAACATACATATTACATTGCGCCGTGTTTTCAATTGTTTTCACAATTTCGTCGAAGTTACTTTTTATAAAGGGCATAGTTGAGACGCCTAGTTTCATACCTACCAATTTTATTTCTTCCCTTTTTAACAGTCTGTTGGTGGAGGCCTTTCTAAAGGCTTACCCTCAACAGTTTTCGGCGTAAGCCATTCCACAAGCTCCCCTATGTTGTTGCTTGTTATTGTTATTTTTATGGATCCCATCGGGGATTCCGATTCTGGTTGGCAGAAGTGTATTTTCCCCATAAAGGCTGCCTGTTTGTGTAGGTAGAATGTTACTGTATTTCCAACTATGTTTCTTACCAAAATTTTTCTTGCCGATTCAACTATGAGTTGCTCCCTTAAGCGTTGATGAAGTTTCACAAGTCCCTCCAGACCTTGAGCTTTGCCGTGAAGAAACTTCACTCCAACACCCTCTGATAAAGTGTAGGTTGTGTCCACGACGGATTTTAGAGCTTTTTCCACCTTGTCTCTACTCTCAGTGGGGTATACTGGAGCCTCAATTTCCATTTCTATCATTGTATTATCCCCTCTAGAATTGTTTGAACTTTTCTCATCAGCTCTGATTCGCTGCCCTCATTTACTATCATATAATCTGCAAGGGCGATTGCCGATCCGATTCCATAATTTATCTCTCTGAGGTCTCTTTCTTGAAAGATTCTGGTATCCTTGGCATCGTCCGACCGCCCTCTTTCAGTTAAACGTCGGTAACGGGTTTTGGGCGATGAATGGATAGCGATTAGTGTGAAGTCAGAAGTGAATGTCTTGAATAACTCTATCTCCTGGAGACTTCTAATCCCCTCGACAAGAATCACGGGGGCCTTCTCCTTCTTAACTTTGGCGAGTGTCCTCTGGGCAACAGCTTGGGGGCCTTCCTTCTCCCTCAAATCCTTGGATACGTAGCCTACATTTTCAGGTGTTTCTTCTAGGCCCCTTGATTTTACTTCTTCACGAACCACATCCCCCATTGATATTACAGGTATACCCAAGTTTTTTGCTACGTTTACCGCTAATGTTTTTCCACTGCCCGGCATTCCCACAAGGCCGATGATTTTCAAGGCTGGCACCTGTTAACCTGTAGAAAACAGTTTACAGACTTTTTTCGGGTTTAACAATTTAAATATTTAAGTGAACATTTTGGGTTTTTCTTTTGGTGATTTGTCGTTGAGTTGTTTAAGTATGGCGTCTATTATGTCTTGTGTTACACATTTTTCCTCTTGAAGTATGGCTTTGTGGAGCGCTGCTTTGAGGATTTTATCTTTAAGGTCTCTACCAGAGAAGCCTTCAGTGTTTCTAACTATCTTTTTAATGTCTGCTTTTACCGGCAAAGGCATTTTTGATATGTAGAGTCTAAGAATTTGTTCCCGTTCTTCAGCGTTGGGAAGTTTGAACTCAATTTCTTCTTCAAATCTGCTTCTGATCCCCTTATCTAGCATGACGGGATTATTTGTAGCTCCTATACATACTACGCCAAAATTCGCGGTTAATCCATCCAGCTCCCCCAACAAAGCATTAACCACCTCTGATACATCCCCTCTTATGTTTTGGAAGCTGCGATCCAACCCTATGGCATCAATTTCGTCGAGGTATATGACGCTAGGCGCATTATCTGATGCTATTTTGAAAACAGAGTGTATTCTTCTTGAAGCGTCACCAACATTAACTCCTATCAAATCTGTGGATTTAATTAAATAGAAGGGCGCGTTTGTTTCATTGGCCAGTGCTTGAGCCAGCATTGTTTTCCCCGTTCCTGGAGGCCCATAGAAAAGAATGTTTCTCGGCGCCCAGTCTCCAAAAGCTTTCGGATTTTCCAAGTACTTTTTGATTATCAGACACTTGCTTTTGGCTTCGTTTTGCCCTATAACATCTGAAAAACTAATTGACGGTCTCTTCTCCTCACTAAAGGGTTTCCTTTTAAGAATGAAACGTGTGGAAAAACCTATTCTTCCCCGAGCTGGCTGAGCATCGGAAACTTTAAAGGCGAAATCTGGGAAAACTAGTTGGTCAAATAGGTAATCCCCCTTCTTAACACAAATACCGGCCCACTGTTCCCTAGCATATGCTTGAAACAGTTCAATGTCATCGGTCAATAAGGCTATAGGGGGCTCCTCTCCCACAAGCCGGAAAGGAAAACCTGATGGCTGCAGCTCCACCACAGAAAGATATTGCACTCGTTCCTTCTTTTTTAAAGGCTCTTCACGAACGGAAGTAGAAATATGTCGAATCTTTTCACTTTTCTCCTTCAAAAATTTCTCACCCTACAATTTCTAACGGGGTGCAAATCAAGTTATTACCTCGTTGAACTCTACAATCTTTAGATTTAAGGGTTTCTTTGTAACATTCTCTTGTCTTACTCCTAAAATATACTCCACCCCTTTATCCTGAGCTAGGTCTACCAACCTCTGAGTAATAATTCCGTCAAAAATGATGGCTCTAACCGAGTCCACTTCTTTCAGGCGCTCTGCTAACGAAGATACCTCCCCTTCCTCCATTAATTCAAAGTTTTTCCCCAAAAGTACAGCCTTATTTGAAGCCTTGATGTTAGGCAGGTAGCTTAGAATCTTTTCTGGAAGCTTAATTTTGGGAGGAATTTCAGTCCTTTTGGGTTTTTTTTCTTCCCACTCTCTTTCCTTTTTCTCTTCTTTTTCCTGCTCTTTTCTTTTCTCCTTTTCCTTCTCCTTCTTTTTGGGTTCTTCTGCTTCTAATTGCTCTACAGGTAGTCTGTTTCTCAGAGCCTTAACCACTTCCTTTTGGGTGAGTTCTTCAACCTCCCTTCCCGGAGGAGCGCGGGCTACATAATCTATATCTGCTACTTGTTGTAACTCCTTCAAAATTAGGTCCCCTCCCCTATCCCCATCTAGAAAGGCTGTGATCGTTTTTTTCTTACTAAGATCAATTATTGTCTTTGGTATACTTGTTCCCTCCATCGCTATAACATTCTTGTAGCCACATCTCAAAAGGTTAAGAACATCCGCCCGCCCTTCAACTATTATTATATCGTCAGAGCTGTCTATGGCTGGTCCCGCTGGCAGTTCTTCAGGACCGTACTTAGTGATTTCAGCTACTCGAACCGCATCCAAAACCTCGTCTGTGAGCTGTTGACTTTCGGGCGACACCTCTTCTGACCATTTTCTTATAATATCTGCTGCTCTCTGAACTATCCTTCTTCTTTTAACCTCTCGTACATCTTCAATTATCTCTAATGTTGCATGAGCGGTACATGGCCCTACTCTGTCGACGGATTCCACAGCAGCTGCTAGCATTGCAGTTTCTACTTTGTCAAGGCTTGAGGGAATTATTACCGTTCCCGTTGATTTGCCTCCATGGGACTCTATTGTAACTTTTATTCTCCCTATTCGCCCAGTTCTCTGTAGCTCACGCAGGTCAAGTTCAGAACCCAGCAGCCCCTCGGTTTGTCCAAATATTGCTCCCACAACGTCTGGTTTTTCAACAACTCCGTCTACTTCTATTTTAGCTTTTATAATGTACTTTGTTGTGCTAAACTCATTTCGATTAACCATGTAAGCGTCACCTCCATAATGAAATAGGGTAATAAAGGTGTGTGATGATTGAAATTTGGTAAGAGTGATTGTTTATTTAATCAAGCTTTAACATAATGACGTACCATTTTCAACATTAACGTACTTTCGGATATAATTATGTCTTTCTCCCATTTGTTATTAAAAGAATTTTTCAACTTTGAATTCCATGTTTTCATTGTTTTGGTTTTGAAGAGTGAAATATGAGGATGCTAATCCTTCTATGGCGCAGGTGACTTTTGAGGTTAAATTTTTAAATCTTCTCCTGAAACTCAGCGTTAACTCTGCCTTGTGGTAATCTAGATACTCCAAGAGGCGCAGCGCCATATCTTGTCCTTTGCGGTCAAAGTCGGTCAGAATCAGGAAATCCTCATAATTGGCAAGTTCTTCAGCGACTTCTATGAGTTTTCTTCCAGATACCCTAAGAATTTTTCCTCGAACCCCTAGTTCTCTTAGGCTTCTCTCATCCTTATAGCCCTCCACAACAATGGGGGTACCGTTTTCAGATATTGTTCTAAGCTTTGATATAAACTGTTCCAATTCTTCATACAAATTGTTACAGGGCATAATCAGCCGTCCAATCAGCAAAGAGAAACAAATGATAAACTCTCTTAAGCACAATGTTAAAAGCCGAACAAAATAAAGTTTTCTTACACTTCTGCGCGATAAAGTTTATCACCGGGTCACTGTAGCCTTTTTTAATGTTTCTAAAAGGTTACGGGCTTCACTATTCTTTTCAAAATGTTGCCTAACATTTTTCAATAGTTCAATGAGGGCCTCTGCAGTTGCCCGTTTCAAGTCCAGAGGATGAAGATTACCGGCGCTGTATGCAGATTTCAATTCGTCAAAGCTCTCAAAATCTATGTCCCCTCCAAATTTTTTCTCACGTTCCACATGAAGAGTGAAACCTTCTCTGGAAAATAGAAGAAGCCTATTTATTTCAATTATTGGATTGAATTCCACCTGTTTCGGTGGGCAAAAGGCAGCAGAAATTTTACTCCTAATTTCCTCTGGCTTATCATGTATAAAAATTGCTGTTTGAGGCTTGGATTTCGACATCTTGGCCTCCATTAAAACATCCTCATTCACACCTTCAACCTCCATCCTTGATAATCCCTCTAGGCCTATGAGGAGAGGTGTGTGAATCGCTACCGGCTTCCAATCCAAGCCGAACTTAGGAGCCAACTCCCTCGCCAATATGTGAGCTCTTCTCTGGTCAGTTCCGCCCAGACACAGCTTAAAACCGGCGTATAAGATGTCAGCTACCTGTATGCAGGGATAAAGTGTTTTTGAATAATCAGATTCAGCATCATCTACTTTGCGGCCCATAATACTCATAGCTCTCTTAATGCGGGCCAGCGTAGTGTTTTTAGCAATGTTTATTACCGTGGCCCAATAATCCAAACTATCCATGAGATCCTCAGCCTTTGGAAAATGAACCCTGCTAATATCTACACCCAACGCTTGTAAACAGTGTTCAATGTACTTTGCACAGGTGTGTATGATATCCATGTTTCCACCAAATTTGTCGTTAATCTTCGCATGCCAAGTTGCTTCGAGAACATGCATATCCACATCACAAAGAACCAAATCCTGAACCTTCCAAGCCCAAACCACCCAGCCCAAATGAAATATTCTGGAACCCTAGAAAGCCTAAAAGGTTTATCCAGAAGGCTCAACACCTATGTAAGCCTTAGGGTGGTTGTCTACCTCAAATAAATTCCGCAAATCCTCAATGGTAATAACTTCACTCAAGCCGCGTAAGACACGCTGAACCTTTTCCTCAGTATCCATCAGATTATCCTCCAATTCAACATTAACATCCAGACCACAAACATCAACAATCAACCGCCAAATATCTGCAAAATTTAATCCTAAAAACGTAATTAAAACTTTCCTACACATCTCACTTTCCCCCAATAATGAAATCGGCCTATTAAATTTCGTGGGGTTCATATCCTTTCCTCCACAAAAATAAAATAGAGAGGATTCTCATGGTAAATGTGTACTGGCTTCTTACTAACCCCTTAACTTATAATCTGCTCAACACAATTTTTGGCATACTACTAATGATCGGAGTGGGTATGTTCATCATGAACCTAGCACTACTAGCTGTCTCCCACCGCCGTCTCTCCTACATGATAGGAATAATAGTAAGCCTCCTGCTGGTAGGGGTTTCCTCCAAGTGGCAACTCCTTGTCCCCGTAATCATCGAAATTTCAGGCGGAGTAACCCAATACCTCGGAATCTACCTCTACCAGCTAATTAACCAATGGTTAACCCAGAACCCCGTTCCAAAAGCGATACTATCCCTAATTTAAAAGCAAGTCAAATAGAGCTTGTTAATTCTTAAAGAGACAAATACCCCAAGCAAAGAGAGACTAAACTCCCGCAACAACAAATAACCAAAAACCCATAAAAAGTCGACCAGAAAACACAACAGAACCCTAAACCCAACAAAATAAAAAAGGAAGAGGGGAACTAGGTTCCTTCAGCCCAACCCGACAAATATGCTTCTTGTTCGGGGGTCAAAACATCCAATCTAAGACCCATAGCTTTGCACTTCAACTCTGCAACTGTCCTATCAATCTCCTCAGGAATATCCAAAACCACGCTGCCCATTCCAGACAGCTTATCCTTATTCTTAACAATCCACTCCACAGCCAAAGCCTGATCCGAAAACGACATGTCCATAACTTCGCTTGGGTGTCCCTCGGCACACGCCAGATTCACGAGCCTGCCTTGGGCGAGCAAGTAGATTTTTCTTCCATCTTCCAGTGTGTACTCATCGACTAATGGTCTTATCTCTCTCTTGCTAACACTGATTTTTTCCAAATCTGGTATATTTATTTCTACATTAAAGTGGCCAGTGTTACACATGACTGCCCCACTTTTCATCTTTTTCATATGTTCTGCATTTATAACGTTCTTGCATCCCGTGGCGGTTACGAAAATGTCCCCCACCTCAGCGGCTTCGCTCATGGGCATTACTTCCATGCCCTCCAAGGCGGCTGTTAGGGCTCGATGTGGATTTATCTCACAGATGATGACTCTTCTCGCTCCCAGTCCCTTAGCTCTCAGCGCTACACCTCTACCGCAGTGACCATACCCTGCAACTACAAAAATTTTGCCCGCGATAAGGTCTGCAGTTGCTCTTAGTATGCCGTCTATGGTGCTTTGACCAGTTCCCCACAGGTTGTCAAATTTGGGCTTAAACACAGTTGGTGTTTATGTTTCCCATTTTGTGGGGGTATCATTTGTGGCTATAATAGGGTATAGCAGTACGTTATCTTTTGCCATGGCTCTGAGGCGGATTACGCCGGTTGTGGTCTCTTCGGCTCCAGCCCATACTTTGTCCGCCCAGTCTGTTCGGTTTCCAAGAATTTTCTTTACTACTTTAATTTCCTCTCCGGTTTCTCCTCTTTTGAGCTTGATTAGGGTTGATACTAGGTCGGCGCCGTCGTCCAGTGTGATGTTCGGTTCTCCCTTAATAACGCTGGCTATTGCTCGATAGTAGCCTTCATAATCCATGCCTTTCCAAGCGAATGTGTTTATTCCTTCCTCTACTAGTGCGGCGGCCACATGGTCCTGTGTTGATAGGGGATTTGAAGCACAGAGGTAGACTTCTGCACCTCCAGCCTTCAGGGTTTTTGCAAGAACCGCTGTTTCTTTTGTTACGTGGAGGCATGCTCCTACTATGGTGTTTTTGAGTGGTTTTTCTTTTTGGAATCTCTCTCTTATTTGCATAAGTACGGGCATTCTTGATTCTGCCCACTCAATTGTTGCTCTTCCGCTTGGCGCTAGTTTTAGGTCTTTGACTTCATATTTTTCTCCTTTTTGTGTTTGCGTCATAACTTTTTCTCCCATGTGGTGTTTTTGTTTTTCTCCTTGTGGGGGTAATCTTATAAAGTTTATATATATTGTTTGTCATAATTTGCTTTTGTATTGGCTTGTTTTGTGTGGTTTTTATGCGGTTAGATGCTTTGGAAGAGGCGGTTTTGAATCTTTTGTTGAAGGATTCTTCTCTCGGTGTGAAGGGGTTGGCGGAGAGGCTGGACAGAAGTCGTAACCATATTGCTAAGGTGATTAGTCGTTTATTTGAGAGGAAGATTTTGAGAGGATATACTGTTGTTTTGAATCCCTTGAAGATATTGTTTGATCGTAGTATCTTTCTTTTTGTTAAGACGAATCCTCACGAGTATGATATCGTTGAGGGTTTGTTGGGTCTTCCAAATGTTCAGTCTATGGATGGGATTTCGGGCGAGTATTCCCTTTTGGGTGTGTATCGTTTTCGGTCCCCTTTGGAGTTTTCTTCTTTTCTTTCTGGTCTTGATCGTTTGATGGTGGTTTCAAGGTTTAAGAAGTATCGATTGGTAGAGATATTGACTACTTTTAAGGAGTCAGGGTTTATTGTTCCTGATCCAAAAACCGATTACTATCCTGTTTCTGATTTTGATTGGAAGTTGCTTAGTATTCTTAGGCATCAGGTTAATCCTATGCCTTATTCCCAATCTGATCTGGCTAAGAGGTTGGGCGTTTCGCAGCCTGTGGTGTCTCGGCGGATTTCTAAACTTCGGAGTGAGGACGTAATTATTGGTTATACTGCAAAAGTGGACTTTTCTGCTATCGGTCTGAATGCGAAGTTTTATTTGGAAATCAGTGTGGATCCCAGAGCCTATCTTTCCGTGGCTGAAAAATTGTGTGAGTTCGACGAGGTGCGTAGCATTTATCGCACTGGCGAGGAGTATGGCTTAATGGCGGTGGTTAGGACCAGAGATGTTAAGCATTATAATCAGTTTTTGCTTAAAATTTTTGAAATAGAAGATATAATTGATACCCATTCCAGTGTTGTTTTCCAAGAGTGGGTATAATTTTCAATATGTTCGATTACGATTTGTTTTTGAACTCGTTTCTCTCCCCTTACTCAATTTTTGCGTATTGGCTTCGCATTTTTTGGCGCAATTGATTTGGTGTCACCTGCTATGCGTTATTTGTTTTTCGGCTCTTGTCATACCCCTAAGGTCTTTTTTCAGCGTTTTTACTCTGCAAAACAACTAAAAATGGGCTTCAATCTTGGGGCGCAGAGCGACCCAAACGTACACCAAAAAGTTTACACTCAGTTAGCTGTACTTTTTTGAAGGTGGAAAACTTTATGCACTGAGTTATGGGTAGTGAGTAGCTAAATTTTAGGAAACAGTCGGATTTTTAAGAGAATAGGAGCTAGTGAAGGGAAAGTGTTTTGGCTTGAAAATAAGAATAAGTAATACCCCAATTATCATAAATATAGTGTCGAAAGTGGAGTTAGTGAAATTTTGAAAGTTCGAGGAGATTCAGTTAGAGGAAGGTTAGTTTTTCGGCCTTTTGGTTATTTAACTTTGCTTCCTGTTTCAACGTCCTTGTCTGGTACTAGTAGTGATATTTTTTCTCCGTCTATGGCTGCTAGGAGCATGCCTTCTGACAGTATTCCTTGGATTTTTTTGGGTTTCAGATTTGTTAGCACTGTTACCTTTCTGCCCTTTAATTCTTGGGATTTGTAGTTTTCTCCGAGTTTGCCTACTATGTTTAATTGTTTGTTGGGCTCTGTTTTAACGATTATGTGGATTAGGTTTCCTTGTAGTTGTTTTGCGGAGATTATTTCTCCTATTCTTATGTCTAGCTTGTCGAATTCGCTAATGTCTACCTCTTTTTTTCCTGCCTGTTCTGTTTGTTGTTTTAGTGTTTCTATTTCTTTTATTATTTCTTCTTTTGGGATTTTTTCGAATAGGGGTTCTGCTTTTTGGATTTGGTGTTCGGGTTTTAGTAGGAACTCTTTTGCAGCGTCCCAATTTTCTGGTTTTGTTTCTAGTAGTTTCTGGAGTTTTTCTGCTGATTGGGGTATTATCGGGTATAGGAGTATGGACGCTGAGAGGAGGAAGTTGGCGCAGAGGTAGAGCGTGTTTTTTGCTTGTTTGGGGTTTTCCTTTATGGTTTTCCAGGGCTCTTTGGCTGAGAAGTAGCTGTTGGCAAATTTGAAGAGTTCGATTATTCTTTTGATGGCTTTTGAGAGGTCGCATTCTTCATAGTATGTGGCAAGTTCGTCAGGGGCGGCTTTAATTAATTGGATAAATTCCCTGTCCTGCTCGTCGAAATCTGAGGGTTCTGGTATTTTGCTATCATATCGGTTGTTGATGAAGTGCAGAATTCGATGGACGAAGTTTCCAATGTTGTCCACAAGGTCTCCGTTTATCCTTTCCTGAAATTCCTCCCAGCTGAAGTTATTGTCCTTTATGGTGTTTGCGGCTTTGAAGGCCAAATAAAATCTCACATAATCTGCGGGATATCTCTGCAAAATGTAGTTTAGGGGAATCAGCCATTTTCGGCTTTTGCTCATCTTTAAACCTTCTAGGGTAAGGTATCCATTCACCACATACTTTTTGGGAAGCGTTATTTCCCCAGTTCCCATAAGCATGGCTGGCCAAAAAAGAAAGTGGTGGTATATTATATCCTTACCAATGAAATGCGTGATGAAGCTATCTTCCCTCTTCCAGTAGTCCTCCCAGTTTGCTTTATTTTTTTTACTCCAATTAATTGTGGAAGCTATGTACCCTATGGGTGCATCGAACCAAACGTAGACGTACTGGTTTTCCTTTGCATCATGGTATGGTAATTTGAATCCCCAGTAATCCTCCCGGGTTATGTCCCAGTCTTGGAGCCCCGATTTTATCCATTGAACAACATAGTTTACAACATCTTTGGGAAAGTTTTTGCCCGTTTTGTCCGATGTTAACCATTGGTGTAATCTGTCAGAGAACACACTTAGCTTGAATATGAAATGTTTTTCCCTTCTGGTTACTGGACGTTCGCCACACAGTATGCAGTAGGGTTTAAGTATCTCCCCCGGCTCAATTGTTCTTCCACAAACTTCGCAGGCGTCGCTGTACTGGTCTTCTGCTCCGCAGTGGGGGCAGGTGCCTTTGATCATTCTGTCGGGAAGATAGGTTTTGTCCTTCTCGCAGTAGAACTCTTCCACTTCTTTCTGGTAAATGTAGCCTTTTTCCCTTAGTTTTAGAAGAAAGTGTTCAGTTATTTCCCGGTTTTCTTCGCTGTGCGTTTTATAATAGTTATCAAAACTTATGTTTAATGCTTTAAGATCATTTAGTTGTCTTTCACGATAATAATCCACGTGTTCGAGGGGGGTGCGTCCTGCTTCGCGTGCTGCGACTGAAATAGGTGTTCCGTGGTCGTCGCTTCCACATACAAAAACTACATCATGCTGTTTTAATCTGCAAAATCTTGCATAAGCGTCTGCGGGAATATATGTGCTGGAAACATGTCCTATGTGAAGATCACCATTAGCATAGGGCAACGCGGAAGTAATCAGTATCCTACTCAAACTTTACCACCTCGAACAAATAAGTCGCTTTGTTTTAGGTAGCAACAATAATTTATCTTAAGAACCTTTTGGAACAGACATTCCCACATGTAAAATTGTTTCTTCATAATATGTGTTCTCATTATCAGAACGATGAGACAGGCTGTTTTAAACGTTTGGTAAAAAATGCTGATAAACAACAAATATTAAATTTTATCACCCTACTATTTCAAGAGTTCTTGTATAACTGCAGGTGTGGTGAATATGCAAAGTTTTCCCGCTACGGATAACCATATACACATTAATCCAGTTGTAGGCCTTGGGCCTGCAAACATTGGAAAAGAATTCAAGAGAGCGGGGGGTACCGGACTAATTGTAGTTTGTCTCCCTTCCTGGAGCTATGGGGTAAATGTTTCAAAGCCTTCAGATTATGAAATCTGTTACCGTTATGTTTCTGATTGTGTGGAAAAAATTAGACTTCTCGGTATTTATGCCTATGGCGTTATAGGCGTCCACCCCGCTGAACTAACACAGATGTTAAGCAGAGGAATGGACATAAAAAAGGCCAAAGAACTTATGTGTGCCGGATTAGACCTAGCAGTAAAATGGATTGAGGAGGGGCGGGCGACAGCCATTGGGGAGGTAGGACGGCCCCACTATCCGGTAAGCCCCGAAATTTGGGAAACCTCAAATGAAATATTACTCTATGCTTTTGAACGGGCTAAGGACTGCAGATGCGCGGTGCAGCTTCACACAGAAAGTGTGGGTGAAAAAGAAATAATTGAATTATCAGGTATGGTAAGAAAGTCAAATCTAGATCCTAGTAGAGTAATAAAGCATTTTTGTCCTCCCTTAATTAAAATTTGTGAACGTGAAAAAATTTTTCCCTCCCTAATTGCATCTAGGAAAAATGTTGAAGCCGCGTTTAAGGAGGGAGACCGCTTCCTCCTTGAAACCGATTACCTTGACGATCCCAAGAGACCGGGGGCGGTGCTGGGACCAAAATCCGTGCCCAAGTTGGTAAATCAATTAAGAAAGCAAGAAGATTTAAAGGATAGACTTTGGAAAGTTAACAAGGAACTACCAGAAAAAATTTATGGCGTTCAGCTTTTTTGAACGTTTAAAAATCCACCCCTAGGATTCCAAATTAATGCTTATTGGAAATCGTTCTGGAATGTGTAGAATAAAGATGCTAAACTGTTTAAGGAATTTTCAGAGTGATGGAGTTGAGTAGAATTATTAAAAAGAGGGCCACCGCGTATAAGGTGCACATTTCGGATCTGGTTAATGGTAAGTGGGTGGAAAAACCTAATGGGCGGTTTATTGTTACTGGTTCAGGATTAGAGGTTCAGAGAGCTAGAGTTATGGGAACTGTGGTTGACAAGTTTATCAGTTCTCAGTCAGACTTTGGTAGCATTACCCTTGATGATGGTACCGAGACAATTAGAGCTAAGTTCTGGAAGAATCAGAATTCTCCCATTAATAAAGTCCAGGTTGGGGATATAGTAGACATTATCGGTAAGGTTAAAGAGTATCGGGGCGAGGTTTATCTAGTTCCAGAACTTGTTATAAATGTTGATGACCCCAATTGGGAAATTGTTAGAGAATTGGAGTTAATGTTGTTAAAACCTGCAGGTGAGATTAGTCACTTAAAAGAAGAAATTGGAGTATCCGAAGAAGATAAAACTGTACCCGAAGAGGACTTCGCCAGTAATATTACCCGCATTATGGAAGTTATTGAAAAATTTGATGAAGGTGAAGGAGTGGATTTTCAGATCATAAAGAAGGAAACTGGATTATCACTTAAGGAATTAGAGTCCGGCCTCACAGAGTTGTTGTCTGATGGAACAATTTATGAGCCTAGGCCTCAGACTTATAGGAAACTCTAAACATTCGAGGTGGTTGTGTAATGGAAAACTATGAGCGTCTATTAGATAGAGCACGTCAACAGTTACCCCCTGAAGTTTTTGAACGCAAAAGATTCGAGATCCCCAAATCAGTAATTTTTGTTGAGGGAAACAGGACAATTGTTAGAAACTATAGAGATATAGCTTCGGCTTTAAATAGAGACCCTCAACACTTAATGAAGTATCTTATGCGGGAGTTAGCAACTGCAGGTATTATAGAAGGGCAGAGAGCGATTTTCCAGGGAAAGTTTACAAACAAGGCTCTTGATGAACTAATATCAAGATACACCCACACCTATGTTCTCTGTTCCGAGTGTGGAAAGCCAGACACCCATATTGAAAAACAGGATAGATTCCACTTCCTTGTGTGTGAAGCCTGCGGAGCAAGAGCATCAATCAAAACCATACAATAGAGTTGCTTTAAAGCCATCTCCCATAATGAGTAAGGAGAGCTTTAAGATGCGAGTCTACCTTCATGTAAGGAGAGTAAATAATGAAATTATGGTTGCCGTTTGCGACGAAGAAATATTGGGAAAAACCTTTAGAGAAGGCAAACTCAAAATAGAGGTGAAAAAGGAATTTTATTGTGGTGAGTTAGTCTCAATAGAGGAGGGCATAGCAGCAATCAGACAAGGAACCATAATAAACATAGTTGGCAACAACATTGTTTCCCAAGCCATAATTGAGGGACTAATACCACCCCAAGGAATCATAAAAATTGAAGGCGTAGCCCACGCACAAAAAGTAATAATGTAGATTCATACTTTATGAGGTAACATGTAAATGACAAAAAGATTCTGTGCGCTATGTGGAAAAACAGATGTCCCCCTGATTGAAAACCTCTGTGAATCATGTTACCTCAAGAAGAATCCCCCATTCACCGTTAAACATGAGTTTGAAGTGAGAATTTGCCCACACTGTTACAGCTACAAGCTTTCCAAAAAATGGGTACAAACCAATAGCTTTAACCCGAAAGAATTCTTAGAGACAGTAATAGAGCAGAACCTGCCACGCTTTATAAAACACTCACCAGAATTTGAAATAATCATACACCCCCAAATAGCCGAAGAAGTGGAATTAACTGGAAAAATCGATGTTCCAATTTTAATAACTGCCAAAAAAAACGACACAACCATTAGTGAAACGGTTAAAGTCACCATAAAACTCGAATCTTCACCTTGCGGCATTTGCACCAAGAAAAAACAAGGTGCCTACGAGGCCATAGTCCAGTTCAGAGGGTTAAGAGGCAGAATAAGCGAAGAAGAGAGACAACAAATCTACCAAATAATAGACAAAGTCCTCGAATCTGAAAGATACAAAGACGAATACATACCTCAAATAAAGGAGAAAAAAGAAGGCTTCGACCTCTACGTTAGCTCAACTGGACTCGCGAAAAGCATTGCCACATCCGCAAAAGAACAAATGGGCGCAAACATCCATGAATCATTCAAATTATCCGGAATGAAGGATGGAAAAAAGAAAGGAACAACATCAGTATCAGTAAGACTCCCCTCCTTCACTCCAGGCGAGATAATACAACTCATGGACAGAACCCTCATATTCGAAAAAATCGAAAAAGGCAATCTCATAGGAAAAAACCCCAAAACCGGGGAAAAACAAATCATACAGTACAAGGACTTATGGGAATCAGAAATACAAAGCTGGAAACCAGAAACAAAACAATACCTCATAATTTCCAAAACTGAAGACACCATCCAACTAATGAACCTAAAAACATACGAAATAACCGAAATAAAAAGGGAGCAAACCCACACAAACCTTAAAGAAGGAGAAATAATACAAGCTGTAAAAATAGACGAAGAAATAATCATCCTCATACCAGAAACTTATTAATCAATACTTCCTCTAGGAAGCCTAACAATTCCCAACAGCCATTTAGGAAATTTTAAAAGAACGGAAACGTATTCTTAAGGGACTAAAAGAAGGTTGAAATTGTGACACCGAAGAAAAAAGACCTCATAGAAGAAGACGAAGGCGAATTCCGGAAGGTTCGCACTCCAAGACAGGGCGAAATTCTTGGAATAGTGGTCAAAATGATGGGCTACGACCGCCTTCAAGTAAAGTGTACCGATGGGAAAGTTAGACTCAGCAGAATAAGAGGAAAAATGAAGAAACGTGTCTGGATCAAAGAGGGGGATGTGGTCATTGTTGCCCCTTGGGACTTTCAGGATGACAGGGCGGATATAATTTGGAGATACTCTAAAGGGCAGGCAAAGTGGCTTGAGGATAATGGTTATCTGAAGGGAATTTGATTTAGCTTCCGATTTGGTTTTCTCCCAAGGTCTTCCAAGAGGTCCATTTTCTCTTTTGGGCTCTTTTTCTTTTCTGGAGGACACTATAAACTGTGGAGTGGGGGGCACCCTTAATCAGCATCATTATCGCTTCTTTAGCCATTCTGCCCTGTTCAACATTCCCTATTATGGCCACTGTGTGCCCGTAAACTGATATATTGGCACCGCTGATCTCCTCTATAATTTTTCTCGTTTTTCCTCCGGCTCCTATAATCCGACCTTTAATTCTGGTCAGAGAATTCTTAGATTTATTGGTGAAAAGTGTGAGATCCACTATTTCCAGCAGTTCCCCCTCATCCAAGAGTCTAAGGGCTCTGGTGGGGCTGAAGCCTCTGCCAATAGCCCTCACAATGTCTCTGGCCTTCCAAACCGCTAAAGGATCATCTGTTTCCTCAGTTGGAGTGATAACTATGTTGCCATCTTCACTATTGATGTCTAGCTTGGTTTTAGTTTCCCTTTCAATCATGGATTTAACCTGTCCATTTGAACCTATGATAACTGCCACCCGCTCTTTCGGAACCTTTATAAACTCTCTTGTCTCCAAACCAATTCTTCACCCGTAACTTTTTTATATGCTTCCTCCAGAGAGGGAACCTCCACTCCTAAACTTGAAAAATATCTTAAAATATTCCTTAGATCACGAGCCAAAAAATCTAATGCTAAATGGTGACTGAGGAGAACCCCCTGAGAAACATCAATTATCACTGGCTCATCCCAGTATAAAATATTATACTCGCTAAGATCCGCATGCACCAATTCCGCCTTCTCGTAAAGCTTAACAACATAATCAAAAACAATTTTGAAAACGGGCTCCGGATCCTCAACCATTGCCTCTCTCAGCCTAGGAGCAGAAACTCCATTTTCACCAATAAACTCCATAACGAGAACGTTACCCCTCCAAACAATGGGCTTGGGAACTCTAACACCCGCCTCATCCGCCAACCTAAGATTCTTAAACTCCTTCTCAGCCCACGCATAAACAATGGAACGCGTATCCCTCTTAACCTTGGTAAAGCGGGGATCCCCCTGAATGTAAACCCAAATCCTCTTAAAATCCATAGTCGAAGTCCTATAAATCTTGACCGCCAAATTCCGAGTTACCCCATTTTCCTCAGCAGTAGCCCAATAAACATTCGACTCCTTACCTGAAGCCACAACCCCCTTCATACTATCCAAATAACCCCTATTAATCAAATCATACAAAATCATAGCGGTTCTCTTATCGATAACCGCCTGCGTCGTCTCCAAATCCTCAGACCGCTTTCTCTTAATCCTACCCTTATCAATCTTGCGATCAATCCTATCAATACGCTTATCCAAAACAACCACCGTCAAACAAAAACCAAAAAATAAAGACTTCATAGTTCAAATAAACAGGGCACATACCTGCTTTTAAAAATTGGTGCAGGGAGCGTGACTATCGAGCTGCATCAACCTGATGCTTCTTTTCGAACACGCGAAGGCCTACGCGGCTCCACCAAAACTGGCGAATACCACTACGCCACTGGGTCCTAAGCCCAGCTCCTATAGCCAACCAATGCTGGGTATTGACCACTCGGAAATCCCTGCACTATTCCCATCATTTCAAAGGAGGGATCTGGAAAATTTCCATCACACAAAAATGGATATGTATTTATAATTTTAAACGTTTTCCTTTTGAACTTTCCTCTCAAAAATATCATTCCAACAAATCATTTTTAAGGATATGTTACCCCTTTTAAAAACAAGAAAATAATATGTGTGTCACATAGTTGTTACAAAACCATAGAGGTTGTCCCATAATTCTTCTAGGCTCTTTTTATGTTGCTCTGGAGGTGCAAGGGAACCCGTCTTAGGTATGTAGTTTTCCTGGTTATTGTTTGTTTATGCGGGGGTTGTTTTGGATAAGCG
>JAHAWU010000071.1 GCA_018383815.1 Candidatus Jordarchaeia archaeon
TATTCTTTATTAATATTTTGCCAATTTTACCATCGTCGGCTTCTCTGGGTTTATGGTTCAAGGGGTTGTCTGGCTGGTTTGGATATTTTGGTTGTGTTGTTTGGTGCTGGCTTTCTTTCCTCATGAATCATTAGTGTATCTGATGACATTTTTGTGTAATTTACTACATCATGCCCAAGGAAAAGACGCCCCGAAGCAATATAAACTTTATCACAACTATGACAGCCAAAATCTAAAACACGAAAAAGAAACAGATTAGAGAAAAAAACGATATCCCCACCTAAAAGAGAGCCCACCCTTTTTTCACCGCTTCCCCAATCTTTTTTCAGAATACTCCTAGCCACTGTTCTTCGCCGTTTTCCCAATAGTGGACTGCGGAGACTAACCTGTTTTCCTCCGTCTGTTCCTCAACATAAAGGCTTCTTATAATTATTTTGTAGGTTGTACCGCACTTATTGCATTTTATTTTGTAGGTTTTTATGTTTAGAAGATTTTTTTCCTCTTTTTCTGTTACGTCCTGTCTGTCCAAGAGTTGGAGATCATCTTCGTTCTGATTTCCACACTTCATACATTCCCTGAGCTTGAATGCTTCCATGCCCCGTCTTCCCAGAGGTATGTAGGCTTTCGCCGGCAAATCCTTTAGACCCATAATCCTTCACCTAACATGATTTATTTCTCCGAGCATGTTTTGGATTACGAACCACTAACATGTACTTATAATTATCGCCCTGCACTCTCTACCTTCTGGTTAGCCGAATTTTTAGAGGCGATGTTTTGTGGAAAAAATTAAAATTGTTGTGGTCTTTAGTTACTTAAAAGTTAACAGTGTGGTCGAGTTTTATGCAGGCGGTTATTTTGGCTGGAGGTAAGGGTACACGGCTTAGGCCCTTGACTGTGAACACTCCTAAGCCCCTGGTTCCTGTGGGTGGTATACCCATAATGGAGTATACTATAAGGCTTCTGAAAAAGTATGGTGTCAAGGACATCGTCATTTCTTTGGGTTATCTGAGCGAAAAATTTGAGGAGTACTTTGGGGATGGTTCGAGACTTGGGGTTAATTTGACTTATTCCTATGAGAAGGTCCCCTTGGGTACTGCGGGGGCAGTTAAGCATGCTCAAAGATTCATTTCTGAAACTTTTATTGTTGCTAGCGGCGATGTGTTAACAGACATAAACTTGTCCGATTTTCTAAATATGCATCGCAAGAGCGGGGCTTTAGCTTCAATTGCTTTGACTCGCTCCGTTAATCCTACGGCTTTTGGCATTGTTTTCCAGGACGAAGACGGTTTCATAACTCGCTTCCTTGAAAAGCCGGGTTGGGGTGAAGTTTTTAGCGATATTATAAACGCAGGATACTACATTATGGAGCCAGAGGTCTTGGATCTAATTCCAAAGGAGAGGGAGTATGATTTCAGCAAGGACGTATTCCCCAAAATGGTTTCTAACAGTCAAAAATTGTTTGGATATAGAATTAGTAATTATTGGATGGATATAGGGACTCCCCAAAAGTATCTTGAGGCTAACTATGATGTTCTTAAGGGTTCTTTAAAAATTGATCTTCCCTACAAGAAGTCTAAGGACGGTTTATGGATGGGAGAAAACGTTAGGGTGGCCGAGGATTGTGAGATTTATCCGCCTGCGGTGATTGGTGACTTCTGCCGTTTAAGTAGGGGGGCAGTTATTGACCGCTTTAGTGTGTTAGGAGCTGGTTGCTATGTGGGTGAGGAAGCCCGCATTAGTCGCTCCGTTGTTTGGAATAACACTTCCATTCATAAATCGGCGTCACTTCGCTCCTGTGTGGTGGGCTCCAGATGTGAGGTGGGTGAGAAGAGTAAGGTGCTTGATGGAGCTATTATTGGTGATGACTGTATTTTGGGTCCGGAGAGCATGGTGCAGGAAAACATTCTAATCTGGCCCGACAAGTTAATCCAGAAGAATAGTATTGTGAATATGAATGTTATATGGGGGGTTATGTGGAAGAAAAGCCTTTTTGGGGATTATGGTATTTCTGGTCTTGCCAACTTGGAAATCACTCCGGAGTTTGCCACAAAGCTGGGTGCGGCTTTCGGTACCTATTTGGGGGAGGGTTCCAGTGTGGTGGTGGGTAGGGATACTTATCTCATATCTCGGATGATTAAGAGGGCAATAATAGCGGGGCTTCAATCTGCGGGTGTGAACGTCTTCAATCTCAGAGTTTTGCCCACTCCACTGATTGAGGAGGCTGTGAGGGCTAATAATGCGCGTGGGGGGATTTCAATAAGTGTTCCCCGTGAAAACGAGAATGTAATAAATGTCAGACTGTTTGACTCGGAAGGAATAGATCTGAATGAGGCAGAGCAGAAAAAGGTGGAGGACATATTCTTCAAAGAAGCTTTGAGGAGAAGCAAATCTGTGGACGTAGGTGATATACTTTATCCCACCCGCTTCGTGGAATCCTATTTGGAAACTTCAAGGAACTACCTAGATACCAAACTGCTTTCTTCAGCCAAAATGCGTATAGTGCTAGACTGTGCTGATGGTAGCAGTTCCATGATTGCGCCCACGTTTCTTAGGGATCTGGGATGTGAAGTAATTGCCATTAATGTTTCATTTGGGGAGTCCGCTCCCAGGAGGGCTCTACCTTCCGCCCCAAATTCTCTTCACACTCTTAGTAAGACTGTTAAGGCCCTTGACGCGGATTTGGGAGCCACTTTTGATAGCGATGCTGATAGGGTGTTGTTTGTGGATGAGAGGGGGGAGGTGGTAAGTGGTGACACTTCAGTAGCTCTTCTCGCCTTAGCTGCTTTAACGGATTTCGGAAGGGGAAGCAAGATAGTGGTTCCCGTTAGTACCAGTCAGATAGTGGATATTTTGGTTTCTGAACATCAGGGGGAGGTGATTAGAACCAAGTTGGGACTAAGACCCTTAGCAGAAGCCGTTATAAGAAATAAGGCAGTGTTTGGGGGGGATGAAACCGGGGGCTTCATTTTTCCTCAGATACACCCCTTTAGGGACGGAGTAATAAGCGTCGCTAAGCTCGCTGAATTCTTAACAAGAAGTGGACGATCCCTATCTGAGATTATAGGAGAGATTCCCAGATTTTACACAATGAAAGAATCCATACCGACTCCACTTCAACATCGGGGTGTAATTATGAGAACAATTCTTGAGAATGCTGAGGGGGAATCTTTCGACACAATTGACGGAATAAAAATTTACCTCGATAAGGGCTGGGTTCTAATCCGCCCCTCCTCAGAAGAACCAGTATTCGACATTTTTGTAGAGGCACAAACCGAGTCTAAGGCTAAAGAGCTCATTAAAAACTACACCAAAGAAATACAAGAAATCCTCATGGAAATCGAAAAAAGCACATACAAGGCATAAACCAAACAATATACCCTTCAGAAGTTTTTCGACCAGTTTTTACATGAATAGGAGCTGGTGATTCAGGGAAAACCTATTTTCACAAAAAAAGTTCAAAATGCCAAAGAATTTTATAAAAATTTACTGGGTTTTATCCTTTGGTTTTATTAATGTCGCAAAAGACTCTAATACTATTGTGGATAGTATTTCAAAATAAGCCTTTGGAGGTTCAGACACTCCTCTAACTCCCATACCTAGAAAACTCTTCTGATTAGTTTTTTCTCTTCCCACAATTTTGATAACTTCATCTGCGATTTTAGCTAGAGAGGAGTCCTTCCAAGATGTTATAGCGACGACTTTTCCATGAGACTCCTTGGCAGCCTTAGCCACATTTACAACCTCACTGGTCTCCCCACTTCCCGAAATGGCTATTAGTAGGTCCCCCTCCACTATGGGCGGGATGAGATCCGTCATCTCGATACTTATAAAGTAGACTTTGTAACCCTTGGGTAGCAGCCGCATTGCAAACATCATACCTGCAAAAGAAGACCTGCCCTTACCCGTAATAAATATTCTATTTGCCTTCCGGATGTAGTCTTCAAGCTTTTTGAATTCATCAAAGTTTATTAGGGTCAAATTCTCCTGCAATTTTTTGAATGTACTATTTATTGCACTGGTAAGTTCCTCGCCTTTTTTCATTCATTGTTACCTCCTCATATTTCTTTTATATTATATATCCTCCCTGCATATAATTATTATGCAGTTCACTCCTTCTTTAACCACATTCTTTTTCCGTCATGTTCCTTACCTTTCTTCTCTATAATGGAAGGAGCTGGAAAAGTTATGGCCCCCTCAGAAAAGAAAGCTTGTTGAATTCCTCCTTCCCCGCTTTACTCCAAAAGAGAAGCGGAGCTGAGTAAACTTGCACAGCCCTCACAGTAGTTAGGATGATTACCTAAATGCAGATGGCAAATTTTTATGTATCTGGGTGTATTGAAATATTTTATATTTTTCCTAAGCGCATCGAGGCTCGAAAAATAGTTGGTTTTAGGGTGCAAGAATTGAAGAGAGTTTTTGTGACTGGACAAATCGCTGAAAAGGCACTACAACTTCTCAGAAGGAACGCAGAGGTTGAAGTACACCCAAAAGAAACCAGCCCCGAAAAAGATGAGCTCATCAAACAGGTAAAAAGGGTTCATGGACTCGTGACTTTGCTCACCGACAGAATAGATGCTGAAATAATTAATCAGGCTGTAAACCTGGAAGTCATCTCCAATGTTGCGGTTGGCTACGACAACATAGATGTGGAAGCCGCGACCAAAAAAGGAATATACGTGACGAACACTCCCGGCGTTTTAGACGACGCCACAGCCGATTTGACCTTTGCACTAATCCTAGCTATTGCCAGAAGAATCCCTGAAGCAGACTCCTTTATAAGAGCCGGACTATGGAAGGGCTGGCACCCCAACCTATTCCTTGGAACTGATCTTAAAAACAAAACTTTGGGAATCGTTGGTCTAGGAAGAATAGGAACCGCTGTGGCACAGAGAGCAAAATGCTTCAAAATGAACATCGTTTACTACCAGCCCACCAGAGACTTGGAGAAGGAAAAAAGCCTAGGCGCAAAATACGTCTCTTTGGAGGAACTTCTATCCCTTTCCGACTTTGTTTCTCTCCATGTTCCTCTAACCAGAGAAACCCGAGGCATGATTGGCAGAAAAGAAATAAACAAAATGAAAAAAACCGCCTACCTAATAAACACTTCCCGTGGACCAGTGATAGATGAAAAAGCCCTCTGTGAAGCCCTAGCCGAAGGCAGAATAAAGGGGGCTGCTTTGGATGTGTTCGACGTGGAACCGATTAGCGCCGACAATCCCCTGCTAAAGTTAAAAAACGTGGTGCTAACGCCACACATAGGCTCCGCCACCCTAGAAACCAGAACAAGCATGGCGGTTTTAGCCGCCGAAAATATGGTAAGTGCTCTGAAGGGCGAAGTTCCTCCCTGCCTTGTTAACCCCCAAGCCTTAGAACACAGAAAAAAAGGATAGAGCCAACAAATTTATAAATACATTTATACCCAAAAGGTAAAATGCCTTCCTATGAGAAAATGACAACTTTTTTATAAATCCTCACTCATCTGAAGTGCAAACGTGTAATATCCACAAAAATAGAACTTGCAAAATTTAGTGTGAGAAATATTCTTTTTGAAGGTGATGAAGTTGCCCAAAGAGGGTCACATATCCTTTGAAGAATTAAAGGTGGATTTCGGCTACAGCACATTTGAAGGAAGCCTTTTTCTATACACTGAGGAAGAAAACAAATTCCGACAGGAATTCAGAAAATTTGTAAAAAAGGAAGTGGAGCCAGTAGCCGACAGGATAGACCGCGAAGAAAACTTCGACCTAATACACGAAATACTCAAAAAAATGGGAAAAGCGGGATACTACAGCTTGGCTTTCCCCAAAGAAATAGGAGGCGGCGGAAAAGGACTAGTCTACAGAACCATAATGGGCGAAGAACTAACCGCCATAAGCTACGCCACCGCAGTGACCTATGGAGCCTCAGCCGCCCTCTACGCTATGCCCATCATAAAATTTGGAACAAAAGAGCAGCATGAAAAATTCCTAAAACCAATAATGCACGGAGAAAAACTGGGAGCAATAGCCATGACCGAGCCCGGAGCGGGATGCGACGTAGTGGGAGGAATGCGGTGCAGCGCCAAAAAAAGCAGAGACGGATACATAATAAATGGAGAAAAAAGATTCATAACCAACGGCTCAAAGGCAGACTACCTTCTGCTATACGTAATAACTAACCCCAATGTTAAACCCAACGAGGGAATAAGCGCATTCATCTTCCCCACCAACACTGAGGGCTTCAAAGTTATAAAAGACTATGAACTAATGGGAAGACGGGGCTCAAAAAATTCCCACCTAGCCTTTAAGGACTGCTGGGTTCCCGACATCTGCCTCCTAGGACAAGAAAATAAAGGCTTCAACATCCTCATGAGTGGACTTGACGGAGAAAGAGTTTTCGCAGCCAGCCAATACATGGGAATAGCCCGGTCAGCATTTGAAATCGCCCTCAAATACTCCGCCGAAAGAATGCAATTCAAAAGAGCCATAAGAGAATTTGAAGGAGTAAGCTTCAAACTAGCCGAAATGTACTCTCTGCTTGAGGCCTCAAGACTATTAGATCTCAGAGCTGCAAGAATGATTGACGCTGATCGTAGAGCCACAAAGGAAGCAGCCATAGCCAAATTCTTCGCCGCAGATGCAGCTGTCAAAATCTGCTCAGAAGCGCTACAGATACTGGGAGGAATAGGCTACACCAAAGAGTACCCCATAGAAAGATACTACAGAGACGTAAAAATAGGACAGATAAGCGCCGGAAGCTCCGAAATTATGCGCTTCCTCACCCAGAGAGAACTATTCAGAGAAATTGGCCTCTAAGCCCAACCAACCCCTCTTCCTCCCCCTATTTTCTTACTTTAAAAGCTTTTTAGACCATGTATTGCCAAGCTCTGTAAATGGCGAATTCCCGATTTTTGAGTATCTCGGCTTTGGTTCTTTTTCCCGAGGCCACTTCCAGAATCATTTTGAAAATTCTTTCCCCTGCCTTTTTCAGAGTCTCTTTACCTTCCAAAACGCTGCTCACATCGATATCTATATTGTCACTCATTTTTTCAAATGTGCGGTGGTTGCCAGTTATTTTGATTACTGGAGCTATGGGGCTTCCCGCTGGTGTGCCCAAACCAGTGGTAAAAGTTATCAGTTGCGACCCAGCCGCCGCCAAGCCGGTGATTGATTCAACGTCCAGTCCTGGTTCATCCATAAGATACAACCCTTTACCGGGAGGCTTCTCCGCATAGTCCAATACTCCTTGGACGGCTGAGTATCCCGCCTTGCAAATGTTTCCCAGTGATTTCTCCTCTATGGTAGTTATGCCGCCTGCAATATTACCGGGAGTTGGTTGCGAGCCCCGAGGATCGATGCCCATGGAAAGAACCTTGTTTATGTACTTGTCCACAGTGGCATAGATTTTCTTTTTAACCCCCTCATTTACTGCCCTTCTTGCTAGTAGGTGTTCGGCTCCTATCCACTCCGTGGCTTCTGGCAGAATAACTGTTCCCCCGGCTTGCACCACCATGTCCGCCGCCACCCCCACTGCAGGGTTTGCCACCAGTCCTGAGGTGGCGTCGGATCCGCCGCACTCCAAGCCCAATATTAGCTCGCTTAGGTCACATTTTTCTCTGGTATACTCGGAAGCCTCCTCTGAGAGGGCCAACAGTATTTCTGTTCCTCTCTTGGTAGCTTTTAGGGTTCCCCCCTCGTCTTGAATGGTTATGTATTGTACTGGCTTCTTGGACTTTGCAATCTCGTCGGCGACCAGTTTAGCTGACATGTTTTCGCATCCCAGCCCCACCACCAATACAGCTGCAACGTTAGGGTTTTTTCCAAAACCTACCAGAGTGGACAATACCCGCATAAAGTCTGCTCCCAGATGCCCGCATCCCATGGGATGTGTGATGGGGACTGCGTCCTCTACATTGTTGGCTACGTTTAACGCGACTTGGTTGGCGCAAACCACGGTTGAAATTACTAGAAGGTTGTTTCTTGTTCCAACTGTTCCATCGTCTCTTCTGAATCCTTGGAAGCTCATTTCTTTTCCCTCCTTTCCTGAACCAGTTCTTTGGAGTAGACACTTTCCACGTTGTGAACGTGGACGTGTTCTCCCTCATCGATAGGTTGACTGGCCAACCCTATTACTTCACCATATTTGATTACCTTCTCCCCCTTGGGTATCTTTATTATGGCGAACTTGTGGCCGAATGGAATCTTCTGCTTTACCTTAATACTCTTTGTTTTTCCACCAATATTTATCGGGACACTTGTTCCCTGTTCCACATCTTCTATGACTGTTGCTACATTGTCTCTGGGCTCCATAACAATTGCTTCTTTAACCATAATAACCTCTCCAAAAGTTTGTTCCCATTTTGTAAATAAATGAGTAAACACAATTATTTGAAAATGATTAGTCTCTTTTGACTATTTACTTTTTTCTAAATATTCCTTGTATTGGTAGAGGGCGGCTATGGCTCTTGCAGCAATCTGAACTGAGCTTATTACTGGTATTCCCGATTTTTCGAAAACTTCTTTGGCTGCCTGAACAGTGTCGTAGTCTCCAAAGCTTGAGAATATAATGGTTTTTTCCCGGTGTTTATCAATTATCCTTCTGTAAAACTTGTAGAAGGGCACCAAATCCAGACCCATGCCATTCTTCTTAACCAGTATTCCGGGAGGTGAGGAAATTATTAGTAAGCATCCCACGTTTTTATCCTCAAGAACTGCTTCCAATATTTGGGATCCCACCTGCAACATGGCTGGACCAATATCCACAGGGTTTTTTATGGATGTCCAGTAGGGAGCAATTTTTTTCATCTTTTCAGTTGTTTGAGGCTCGAAACTGGCCAGTTTCATGTGCAATTTTTCTAGTTCGTCGCAGGTCATGGCAGCCAGTGAGCCTGAATTAGTTATTATTGCGATTCCTTCATTTTTGGGAAGGGGCTGAGTGGCCAAGACTTTTGCAAAGTCAAGGAGTTCTTCAACGCTGTCCACCCTCAGTGCCCCCGTCTGTTTGAGAACAGCGTCAAATATTCGATCATCGCCGGCAAGGCTTCCCGTATGGCTCCTCACCGCTCTGGCACCTGCTTGGGTTCTTCCACTTTTGAGGACTAGAATCGGCTTATTTCTGGACACTCGTTTAAATGTTTCAATAAATTCTCTTCCCCTCCCCCTTTTTATTCCTTCCAAGTACAAGCAGATAACTCTGGTTTTATCGTCTTTTTCCAAATAGTTTAGGAGGTCTACTTCGTCAACATCACACTTGTTGCCCAGCGTTACGATTTTGCTCAGTCCGAAATCGTTGGCGGCGGCCCAATCTATTATCACAGTTCCAAATATACCCGATTGGGCTATGAAAGCTACACCTCCCTCCTTCAAACTATCTATATCGATTTCAGCGGTGGTGAATCTGTTCGACACATTGGTTACACCAACACAGTTGGGGCCTATGACCCGGATTCCGTTTTCCCTCGCTATCCTCACAATTTCTTCCTGTCTCTGTTTGCCAACTTCGTCTACCTCGGCGAAACCTGCGGAGAGAACTATCACGTGCTTTATTCCTTTCTCAGCGCATTCCAGCATGGCAGTTGGGGCGGCTTCGCTTGGAACAAGAAAAATTGCTAAATCCACAACTTCCGGAATATCCTTCACAGATTTGTAAGCCTTAACACCCATCACCTTATCGGCACTAATGTGTACTGGATAAGCTCTCAGATCGGTGCGGGAAAGAATGCTCTTTGTTACAAAGTATCCAAATCTGAGCTTTTCACTAGCTCCTATTATAGCTACAGACTTGGGACTAAAGAATGTCTCAAGGCTCGAGTCTTCCCTCAAAATTCTCACCGTCAACCTGTCTATCTTTTCAAAACGGTTTCATTCTAGGATTTAACCTTTTGCTCCGTCCTGCGAGATAACTTATTTAGGGCGTTTAGGGTTTAGTGAATTAGGACTCGAAACTGTTTAGTGTGAGATAAACTTAATTTTAAGAGTGACGTGTACATATTTGGATGGGATTAATACGAGAGAAGCCATGTTTTATGAAAAGTTGGAAGATAACAGGGTGCGGTGCCATCTTTGCCGTCACGAATGCACAATTGCAGATGGAAAAACTGGAATCTGCGCTGTGAGAGAAAATAGGGCTGGTACCCTGTATTCGCTGGTCTACGGGAAAGTAGTTTCCATAAATGTGGATCCAGTTGAGAAGAAGCCCCTATACCATTTCCTTCCCGGAACCGATACCTATTCTATTGCTACGCCAGGTTGCAACTTTAGGTGTGAACACTGCCAAAACTACGAAATCTCTCAAATGCCCAGAGATAGACATATGATTGTAGGGGAGAATTTAACTCCCACAGAAATTGTCAGAGACGCCATAGCACAGGGGTGCAAGAGCATCTCCTACACCTATACTGAACCCACAATATTTTTCGAATACGCCTACGATATCGCTAAAATCTCAAGCAAGGAAGGCTTGAAAAATATTTTTGTCACCAACGGATACATTAGTGAAGAGGCCCTTAGAACCATAGCGCCCTACTTGGACGCTGCAAACATTGATTTGAAAAGTTTCAGCGATGAGTTCTACCGCAAAATTTGTGGTGCCAGATTGGAGCCACTGCTTGAATCAATCAAACTTTACAAAGAGTTGGGAATTTGGATAGAGATAGCCACACTCATAATTCCTGATCTCAACGACTCTGACGATGAGCTGAGACAGATCGCGCGCTTCATTAAAAGCGTGGGTGAAGAGATACCTTGGCACGTTACAGCCTTCTACCCCGCTTATAAATTAACTAGGAAACCGCCCACCCCTCCAGAAACCCTGCGTAGGGCTAGGAAGATCGGGTTGGAGGAGGGTTTAAGGTACGTTTATGAAGGCAACATTCCAGGCGAGGAAGGAGCAAATACCTTCTGCTACAATTGTGGCGAAATGTTGATTCGCAGATATGGCTTCAGCATTTTAGCAAACAAAATTAAGGATTCAAAGTGCCCCAAATGCGGAGCCAAAATTGACGGCGTCGGATTCCAATAGCAGACCTCCACCTTTTTTAAATAAAGGCTAAATTTCTGGAGGCTACTCTGTAATTTGTCTAAACGAATGAGAGACTTTACTTTTGGCTACTATTTTTTGCTTATGGCTTCTATTCTTTTCCTTGTTTCCTCAATTTTATCCTTCAACCCGGCTTTGGTGTAGAAGCTGACTGCGCTCTCGAGCAGTTCTTTCGCTTTTTCAGGTTCATTGTCGTGAAGGTGTTGTTGGGCGAGTTCAACGTAGTAGTCGCCTTTTTTCGAGAGAAATTTTATTAGTTGGTCGCTTGCTTTATCGGACAATTTATCACATCCCAATCTAACTTGATACCTATTTTGTTTTTTGCACTAATTATGTTTTTGGTTTCTCCTAACTGTACTCTTTAAGCTCATTAATACTATACGATAATGTTTAATTTAATATGTTTGCGTTTATTTCCTCCCCCCCTTTTCTTTTATTTGCTATGAAAAACATTTTTCATGCTTTACCATGAAAATACATTTTCATACTTTTTCTGAAACGCTTTCAGCGTATGTGGGTTTGCCATGAAAAACTTTTTCATACCTTTATCTGAAACGCTTTCAGCGTATGTTGGTTTGTCTAAGAAGCGCAGCTTATGTAGGTTTTTGAGAAGCTTGGTTTTTCCGTTTTTGAAGTAGAAAAAAGAAGCAAAAACGTAAATTTAAAATCGAAGCTACTTAAAATTGGAAAATTTTTACTCCACTCTTGTAATTTTTTTTGGGGGAACGCTTTTATCAGAAATTTTTTATATTTAAATCCTCAAGGACACCATAAACATGCTTCTAAACTTTTGATGGCGGCTTTCCCTATGGGTGAGGAAAAGGTTGTTAAAAATGTTTATCATATTTGTCCCTGTCTTTTTAAATATCAGGAAGAATATTTTTGCCTTGGGAGGAGTGAGCTTCACCCATTATCCCTTGTTTTACCCGTCCATGTTGAAATAGATTTGCCCGCAAATGATGAGGATGCCTGTTATGACCTCTTATATGCTGATAATTCTGGGCTCATCCGTTGTGGCTCCACGGGTTTGCCGATTAGGGTGAGAGGGAAACTGGTCTTTGAAGAAGTGTTTGGCGAATTGTACAGGTTGGCCACCAGTCTATTCGATCCCGAGAATATCTGTAGGGAGTGTATGTACAATTTGCTCAGCTTTGAAAAGATTCACAGAAAACTGCTCCTCCTGTTTTTTACGTCAGGTGCCCAAAAATGTGTAGAATTTGAGAGGACGTTAAAGGAGACAGTTGAGAAAATGCAAGTATGCGAAGGGGACTCTATTGTCAAGATTAAGTTCTCTGGTAAAATAAAAGAGCTCTTCAAAAGTAGAATCAAAAAATTGCCCACCGTTTATATTCTTGATGAGAAGAAAAAGATTGGCGAAATTGTAGGATTTCTCGATAGGAAAGAACTGGAAAAAATTTTGAGAAAAATATTAGGCTTAGACACTTAATCATTTACCGTCATGAATAACTTCCTTCATGTAATCCATAAACCTCTTAAACTCTGCTTCTGTTCCAGAACCATAAAGGCTCATTATTTTCTGGTACGCTTGATATTTTCTCCCCTTTTCTTTCATGAACTTATTCCAGGTATAGGCTCTCAGCCACGCCCTCAGAGAATTAGAGGTGGGATTTAAATTTTTAAGCCAAGGAAATGTGAGTTTAACCTCCAGGTTGCCCTCCTCCTTTTCTACAAATTTGTAATTTCCTTCACCGAAATACTCGGCCACCGCTTTTTTCTGGTCACCAAAAAATTCCATATTTATTGTGCCTAACTCCATTGTTGGTAAACCATCTTCGACAACAAATTGTGGAAGGTCTTTCTCAATATTGTTAATGTCCAGTTTAATAGATTCATACTCTTTGGTTCTATCCTCCGTGTTTCTATACTTCTTCCACAGTTCAGGCGCCAAGAGTGCCAATTCTACACTCATCATCTGTACCTGCCAATAAAGGTTAAACTGAGCCATATACTCTTCCAAAACTTTTTTGGCGGCTTTTTCAATGTCAAATTCTTCCCCGCCCTTCTTTAGAATCTCTTTGAATCGCTCAACCATAGTCTTTGATGGAATTTTCCTCCCGAGAGACTGCAGAAACACATAATTTATCAGTTTTTTAACCGCTGGGGTTTTATCATCATCCCAGAATGCCAAGTCCATGTAGGTTTCCACCAACTCGCTACCACTCTTGAAAAAGGGATCAACGGGAAACTCTTGACAAACCTCCTCCAGAATAACTTTATCCGTCTGAAAAAGCGGATGTGGGGTTTCAAGAATCTTTTCAAATTTTTTATAATTCTTAACAATCTTTTCCAGTTTTTGCTCCAGTTCCCGGAAAATTTCTAGTTTTTTGACTAGTTGCCTTAACTGTTCCTCTAATGCTGGTTTCTCGTCTTTTATGAACTCGATAATTTTCTCTATGGTTTCTCTTTCACTCTTAGCTATGTCGCAAATATTCTGGTATGCGTCCCTAACTCCTATGCCTAGCATTACACTCACTGGTGGAATTAAGCTAAAATTAGCTATCGTCTCGCTGAGATTGAAATTAACCTTTTTTTGCTCCTCATTCATAATTTTGTTCCAAACCCAGTTTTTCCTCTGCTCAACATACCTTTTTAGTTTGCCCACAGAATCAATGGAATTTGGCTCCACATCCAGCTTCTTTTCCAGCTTTTCCAGCCTACTTTGGGTTTTTTTCGATTCCTTGGCGTCTTGGGATTTTTTGATGGAACTCAAATTCTTCATCAACTCATCATAAATACTCGTTATCTCATCTCTCAAATCCTTAACGGTCATCATGTTAATACCTTTCAATTCCCTTGTTAGAGCTTCGACTAAGTTAAAAGAGGTCCAGGCTTGATTTATCTCGCCGATGACCTTCTGGTAATTTTTGTACAATTCAACTGCCGGCACTGGTATTTTCAAACCTCATCACCTAAAAGTATTCCTCCCAATCCCTCCCCTCGAGCCAACATTCTCCTTATGGCCTCTTGTATGATAGACTTTGCCTCCAAAGCCTTTTCCACACTACTTTTTACCGCGATTTCCCTCTCACTCACCCTTTTAATTTCGGTGCTAACATTCTCAAGAATTTTGACATCTTCGTATCCCGTGTCCTTCATGATGATTTTAAAAGCGTCGTCCAGCTTATCCAAAACCTGTGCTTCCTTCAGAAGGTACCCCAAAGTAGGATATATTGCGTTCAGCTCTTTTCCTACAAATCCTTTAACCAGCTCCTTCACGAAATCTAGATATACCAAAGCCTCGGGGTCTTTAATTTCTTGCCCCAAAAGTTTTAAAGCCAGCAATATTGCTGAGGCGATATCATCTTTTAGACAGACAATGGCTTTCTCGTTGACAAAATCTGCAATTTTCACTCTAAACTGTTCTAAAGGCTCCGGAAATAGTGAGAACACAATATTCTTCTTGTACAGAGCTTCCTGGAGGCTTCGATAGAGCTTATTAGTCCAATCGTCTATCTTTTTCCTAATGGTTTCTGTTTTCTTTCTGCTGAACACATCCTTTGTGAACTTCTCTACATCAAAAACCTCCCCCTTAACTTTCTCAAAGAGCTCCGCTATAACCTCTTGCTCCACCGCTGGGATAACCTCTTTTATGACCTCCAACATTTCATTTTTTACAGCAGTCCTCTTCTTAAAATCATAGGTCAGGGCCGTGAGGGGAAACTCTTCAGACACTTTGTCCATCATGCTCAAAGCCAGAAATTCCAGAATCTCCTCCTCTCTCTCTGAAATCTCGTCCAGAGACACTGATCCAAACTTTGAACCCACACTATCCAAAAAATTCGCTCCGTACCTCCTTTTAATTAGAAAATCTTTCCTTCTCGTTCCCCACTCTCTAAGCTTCTCTTTTAACACGTTCTCCCACATGTTGAAATAGCTTCTTGCATCAGCCAGAAGAAGTGGACAGGAAGGATTAACAGTGAAGAGTCCCTCAGCCCCAGTAAAGATGATGTGCTTAATCCAAGAATCATAAGACTTATCAGGGCCAGTTTTAAGAGGACCCAAAGTTCTCTGAATTCTCCACTCCGCACCATCCAATTTAATGTTCTGAGCTGAGTACAACTCCTCCAAATATTCCGATATCATTTCAGAGCATATACGCCTACTATCAACAAATCCCTTCTTATCCACATAGAGAGCCCTCAGAATTAACCCCTGCTCTTTACTCGCCTTAGTACAAGCCTCAGAGAAAACCTTCCAAGAGTCGCCCAATTCCTCAGAACTTTTCACTAATTGGTTCACTTCACCTCGCTTGAAGGCGGAGATGCCAGTTCCCAAAAGAGTATCTAGGGTCGCTTCTCCCCCTGCCTCTCTCAATTTTTCAACACAATCATTTAGATGTTTAACTATGCTTGGCAAAAGGAAATCTTTGAGAAAAACGAAAAATTCCCTTTTACCTTTATTCCTCTGCTCCAGCGTATCAATATCCAAAGAGTAAGAAGTCCCTGGTATCAGTGCAGCCCCTATATAAAACTCGCGGGGTTCTCCGGCAACATCGAATTTTTTGACACACCAACCAATTCCGCCGGAAGCATTAATTCCCCCAAAGAACACATCTTTAGCGGAGCCAGAATGCTCCCTAATAGCCTGCTCCAGTGCGAAAACCAGGCCTGTGGACATGTCAATATCATTGGTTTTCCCGCCGCCAACAGTATAGATGGATATTCCTGTTTTGCCGTCACCAACAAGAATCTCAAGTATCCCAAAATCACCAACGCGACGAGACTCACTTTTGGCTGATTCTTCATACTCTACACTTTCCAAAACCGAACCACCAAAATCAATCCATTATCGCTTTCTCAAAATATAAAATTATAAACGCATCATAAAAGCTTATTGTTATCAACAAAGCCCATCAAAAAACTTGCTATCTCTCACCAAAAGACAATAGTTTACAGAAAAACCTGTCTCAAAACTTTTTAAAACTCGGTAACCAAAATTTTATACCCGATTCTCCACCTTCGCAATACAAGTTTATGAGTGAAATTAATATTTAGAACATTGATTCACCAATCCTCGAATACTTCGTCCTCTAACTCCAAATATTCTTGGAGTTCCTCTGTTTCATCCATCTTATGTGGGCGCCCCTTAACTCTTTTGGCCCTTTTTCTTCTCTTCTTGGACGGATTAGGCAAACAAGAACCTCCAGAGTTTAGGTAATATATATGTTATCCTCTCCGATTATATAAATTTATAATCAATCCAACAAACAGCTTCCCCATAGATACATATCTTAATCTAGTGAGACGTCCTGGATTTTTCCACTCTTCTTCAGCTTCAGAGCTACATCCTTAAGCCCCAGCCGTGTGAGAGTTTGTTCAGTCGGTACACCTTTACTGCTCCACCCCCTAAGCCTATAATAAGTGTCCAAAAGATTGTCGTATTCTTCCTTTTGAAGCAATTTTCCCTTCAGTGGACCAGTGGGTACAGGGTCGCGGAAAAATCTTTCTGGAGGATAGTCATCCTCCCTTGACATTCCCTTTAGTATATTAATGGCACGTGTCAAGTTGTAGATGGCTTCCGAGCGTTCAAGAAGCTTCTTCAATTTGGTTTTGACGCCCGTCACCGCCGTGTAGAAATCCGCATAGATGTTTTCGTCCACTGACAGCTCTATCCACTCCAACCTGCAAACTCCCAAACAGTCGAACAGCGGTCTTATGTGCTGATGATATATTACCAGTTTGGCCCTCTCCTCAGCAGTCCACTTGCTCTGCATCTCTAAATCCTTGGAAATAACCCACGCTCTGGAGTGATGCGCTCCCACATCACAGGTGGCATAGGCAAGCGCCATTCCCGGCGAGGCCCTAGTATCATAAGCACTCTGTTCCAGCCCCTTAGCCTGAATGGCGAAGGGCTTCACTTCCCGCCACTTTTCCGTCACCGCCCTCACTCCCTCAGCAACTATGTCGCCTATCCCCTCCCTTCTGGCAATCATTTCAAGAATTTTAAGCAGCGCCTCATCATTTCCAAATTTTAGCTCTATTCCCCCCGTGTCCTCTTTAGTTAAAATACCCCTCTCATAGGCCTCCATTAGTAGGCCAACCAGATTTCCAGAGGATATTGTGTCTATTCCCAAGTCGTCGCAGAGATTATTGGCTTTAATTACTGTTTTAAGATCTTTGATTCCACATGCCGAACCCAACATTGCGGCGGTCTCATATTCCGGCCCTTCAACAACCACTTTAGTGTCTCCCTCCCTGATTACACAGTAGTTTCCGCAGGTCATGGGACACGCAAAACACGCCCGGTCAGTGGTTTTCACCTCCTCCATTTTATCTCCCCCAATCTCCTCAGCATGTTCAAACATGGTTTCCTGAAAGTTTCTCGTGGGCAATACTCCCCTCTCATTGGCCCAAGCTATAACTTGCAGTGTGCCCTGCCTCTGCCAAATGTCTAGGAACTCATTCTCATAAATCGAATTGAATGAATCGTAAGCGATTTCCATAAACCTGTCCACATCTGCAACCGGAATATCCCTGAATCCCCTGACCACTATGGCTTTCACTCTTTTGGAGCCCATAATCGCCCCCATGCCTGTTCTTCCCGCATTCCTACCATAGTCTGAGGTGATACAAGCAAACTTCACCAGTTTTTCCCCCGCAGGACCGATGGATAACACATAGATACCCTCATCACCAATATCCTTCTTTAAACGCTCCTCCGTGGCCAGCGCCCCCAACCCCCAGTATTCCTCCGCATTTCTAATCTCCACATTGCCATCGTCAATCATAATGTACACGGGTTTTTTGGAAATTCCCCTCAGTGCAATGGCATCGTAACCCGCCTGTTTAAGTTCAGCACCAAAGGCTCCCCCCACACTGCTATCGGCATAGATTCTTGTAGCGGGGGAAATAGAAACTATGGTCATTTTCCCAGCAGAGGGAACTAAAAGGCCGGTAAGAGGGCCCGAAGCAAAGAAAATCAAATTTTCTGGACCCAAGGGGTCTACATAAATACCCGACTCCCAAATTTTTCTAGCTCCCCAACCCCTACCCCCTATATACTTAAGAGCCCAATCCCTCCTCGGCTTTTCATCACTAATCTTTTCCTTGGACAAGTCTATCCTTAAAATCCGATTCATATATCCTCCCAACAAATTATCCTTTCCTCCTAGTCTTGGGACTGATTCTTGTGGTTCCCTGACCTATTTTCTTCCCTGGAAACAAATAGTATAGCTTCCTTTGGGCATATCAGACACTGGGGGTTGCCATCGCATAAATCACATTTTAAAGGGTAAGGAATGTCTGGATGTGTGAAGAGGGCTCCAAAAGGACATGCTTCTAG
>JAHAWU010000072.1 GCA_018383815.1 Candidatus Jordarchaeia archaeon
CTCTGCGTCCCCCACCCTCCCCTCAAATATTTTCCTCGCCCTCTTAACCACATAACCTTTCCCTTCCCCCTGGAATTCCCAGGCGCCTCAAATTCCAGTAGACCACCTTGCCCCAGAAAGTTCCTCGTCAGCCTAAATGGAGGGATTAAACTTTTTTAGATTCGCTCTCCCTGCCTCCAAAGCCTACTCCCTACTGTAAAGGGATTGACTAGGTTTTGGGCAGAATCAAGTCTATTCCTTGTTTGAAGCCTACCTATAAAGGGGTTGTTGTATGTTAGAGATTGTGGGTGTCTGGTTTAGTGCGGTTTCTATTCTTTGTTCGAGTTTGCTGGTTTTTGCGTATTCTTCTAATTCTTTTTGTATGTCTTTGCGGTTGTCTTCTTCTGTTTCTAGTGTTTTTTTAATTTTGTTTATTTGGGGGACTATTTTGGGGAGGATGATTTCTTTGTCGAATACTTTTATTTTGTCTCCTCTTTTTAGGTCGGGTTTGTAGTTGAGGGCTGGGTTTACTTTTAGGAGTAGGGATCTGAGCCTCATGATTATTTTTAATATTTGTTCTTTGTTGTTTTTTGGCTTGGGGATTAGAACTTCGTATGTCCACTGGTTTGGTGTCCCACTGGTTACGATGGCTGAGGCTACTATGTAGTCTGAGAGATCGTAGAGGGCTGCTTCAGCTATTTCCCCCTCTTGGAGTGCGCCTAGGAGGCTTATGAGTTTCCATGTTCTCCATAAATCGACGCTTTTCTTAAACTTTTCCACAGTTGCCTCTTCTAATTTTGGGATTCTGATGGAGGATGCAAGATTTATGCATTTTACTTTTGGTGGCTTACGCATTATATCTTCTATTGCCTTCCATTTGTCTTTTGGGTTCTCACCTGCGATTTTCTCGGCGTTGCCTAGGATGTTTATGAAGTGTGGCAGATTGGAGAGGTATATGTCTTCACCTTTTATCCAGTTTTCTGTTTGCCTAATCGCACATATGAGTGATTTGGAGTTGCAGATTTTGATTAGGTCTTCGATTTCTCGTGTGTTAAATAGGTTTTTTTGGAGAAGATTGTAGGATTTGCATGCTGCCACATACGACCAGTGGAGTTTTTGCTCCACTTCTTGAAGTTCACTGATTTGTATATATTCAAATTTTAGGAGTTGACTTCTTCTCTCCTGATCCGCTAGGCTGAGGTCTTTAAGGTAGGTCGCCTTGATTTCTTCTACTGGAAGGAGGGAAGTCAACAACACTTGGTTATTTCTTATGCTTTTTGCACACTCCCCCACATCCTCTAGAAAGATTAAGTCGTCTACAATTTCTATTATCCTCGCCCATAAATGTCTATTTTCTGGGTGGAGCGAGGCATCCATGGTTCCATGGGATGCTCCATGAACTCTCAGAGCACTTCTATTCTTTTCAGACAGTGTTCCCTCAAGCTTTTTATAATGGTAAAGGGATGCAACTGGCATATGGAATTCATCTGAGAGGCAACCTTGGGGAAAAACATTACCCCTCAAGCTCACCCTAAACTGTTCATTTTCCTCCTCCCCCAAAATTTTCTTCACCTCCTCCGCGTTTAGAACATCATAGTAGGGTTGAATACTCTCCAAGACCTCCTTTGGAAAAACATTTTTCACCACCGACGGGTGGTGGTCAACCAGACAAGTTGAAACAGTAGTTGACATAGAACATCCCCTCCCAGTTTACCGCTTTTTAAAGGCTTTAATCTCGGGATGTTTTTCTAGTATTTCTTCCCGGGTGGTTGTCAAGAAATATACCCTTTCCTTTGGTGAAGGTTGCTTTCTATTCTCTTGTAGTAGGTCTTCCCGGGTGGTTGTCAAGAAATATACCCTTTCCTTTGGTGAAGGTTGCTTTCTATTCTCTTGTAGTAGGGGAGCTCCCTGTACTATCCCAGATGCTATCTCGGCTCCTGTTGCACGTTCCAGAAGCCCTGCGTCCTTCATCAGTTCTAGAACCTTACGTAAGTCGTAACTAATGTAGCCAACTTCCTGTAAAATTTCTTCTTGCGTGCCCCATCCGTTCAAATGGAACACTAAGGGGTGCACTATCCTAATTTCGGTGTATGATAGCATCTTTCCCTCTCTTATTTTTTCGAACTCGCCTATCGCCGCCTCATTGCTGCCGCATAATTCCCTAACAAATACCTCTGCCTTTTGAACATCATCATCGGTGAGTGGCCGAATATGACATGTTCTCCCTCTCAATCTATTTAAACCAAAGAGATAAGTTTTAACAGCTTGGGGGGATAGGTTGTTAAACAATGAACTAAAAATATCACTCCAGTTTTCTTCGTTTGTAATGATTGAAATATAATCTCTAAAATTTGTAAAATTAATTAATGGCTCACTTGACTGCCCCTTCTCGGCTAGTTCATTGCATGAATTCCTAACTTCTTCGGGGACTCCTTTCTCCCACCATTCGTCACCATAACGCTCCCTAAGCCTCCTCTCTATTTCCTCGCGAATATACGTTTCAAAAAAATCTACGTAGCGAAAAACCCTCAACCGTCTTAATGCTTCAGCTTCACGTGATGATTTTTTTGAAGGCCCCATATAGTCTCACATACCTTTACATCAACTTAATAAGATTGCACTAATTAAAAAAAGGTTCTCACTATATATTTGTTTTACTGTTACAATTTTTGGGGGATGATGCTGAAATGGTTCAATCCCACCTATAGAGGAAGTTGAAAACTGCTTTCCAAAGTTTGTTAACTTCCAACAGCTACAAGTTTAAAGAAAAACCATTAAATTTACCACTCCAAAAAGTGTACATGCGTCTCACAGCTAAATTTCGGAAGCCCATAATGCGGAGTTAAAGGTTCGAAAAAGCCCAAGAGGGCATAGTATTTCGAGAAATTTTTTCTTTTGAAGTTGGTCAAAAAAAGGGTTATTTCTTGGCTCTTTTTAGGGCACGATGTAACTGGTGTGTATTTTTGGTGTTTGGTGTGTGGAAGTGTTTTTCTTAACTCCCCTAATAGGGCTTGGAATTGGAAAAGAAGGCTTATAACGTCTCCCCTATAAACAGCCAACAAACAAATAAAAACACACCCCTCGTGCAAAAAACATACACATTACATTGTGCCGTTAAATTTGAAAAATTTTCAATAATCTAATGAATCTACTTAAAAAAGTAAATTTATGCACTGAGGCATTTATTGCAGAACATTCAGATTTTCTTTACATTTCATTGGGTTTATGTGTGTGTTTTCGTGTGTTTGCTTTTGATGGAGGTAAGCCCTAGTTGGGAAGGGCTGAAGCCCCTACCTTAGGTGTTCCTAACATTTTAAGTTTTCACGATTTTTTCCATTTTTGTATGATTATTTGCTGTGTTTTTTGTTTTTTTGAATAATTTCCTTTTTGGGGTATGTTCAAACTTTTCAGTGTTAGTAACCCTTCTAATATATATTTTATAATTTTTCACATTTAACTTTTTATATTAATGATTCATATTTTGTTTAGTTAATTTCTTATATCATAAATATAATATATGAACTTTTTGATAAATGGTAAATTTAACATACCTTTTAACTTAAATATTCATATCGCATATCTTAAATATTTCGCATACTTTAAATATTTGTTTTATATATAATATCTTGCAGAATAATATTTTGTCCTTTTGCAAAATAATATTTTGTAAGGAAGGTGAACCCCCCTTATTAGGAACCTATTAAAAGAAGAAAAAGGGAAAAGGTGTGTGGGGTAGTTGGAAAAACTTAGTGATGGGGAAATTACAGTTGTTTTGGGGCTCTTAGCATTGGGAGATATGGCGACAACTGAAGATCTCACAAAAATACTGAAGTGTTCAGAGCAGTATGTGCGGAATAACATACACAAGTTGAGGAAAAAAGGGATTGTCACGTCACTGAGACCATCACAAATCGCTGTTGGGATCCTCCTCGGCTCACCTATCTCTCAGGAGGTCCCGGCAAAAGCGAAACAAAAAGTACACGCATTAAACATGGATTTCGATGAACTTATAAGAAATTACCCGGAGATCCTGGATTATTCAAAGGTAATATTTAAAGAAGTCAAAACGCCAGAGGAATTAAAGATGCAGATAGAACAAACAAGGAAGAAACTGAAGGAAAGAGGGGGGATGATGAGCGATGAGCAGGGAGGTTAAAAGATACTATCTTGAAGCGCCGGAGGAGGAGATAAACTCTGATATAGCTCCAAAAACATTTGATATTTGGGGCATCATGGATGACTATGGGAAGAAGTTGAAATTAGGGAACCGGTTACTGGATGTGGGACTGGGCACTGGTCGTTTCACTCTCCAAGCCTTTAAAAAGGGTTACGATGTGATGGCAATCGACCTCCTTCCAGAATTCATCGCAAGAGTTACAAGGAAACATCCAGAACTAAAAAAGAGGTTACACGTTGTAAATTTGCTTGATGAGAAATCAGTACTAAAATTTGTGGAGGAATACGGCCAGTTTGACATCGTCACCGCTTTGGGGGTAGTTGCAAACCACGCCCAGAATAAACATGGAATGACCAAGATTTTATACAATATTGTGAAGTTCGCAGGTACAAATTCACTGCTCGTCGTGGATCTCCTCCTTGAGGAAATGTTTCCAGGCAAACCACAAATCATTTGGAGTGACTTCACCCACACACTAACCTCCCTCACAGAGATGGGACAAATCTTCCAGAAATACGGATTCACACTCCTTGACGCCTACACCATCCACGAAACATATCCAGCAAAAGGCGAACTCTTCCCAGAGTTTAACGAACACTCCATAAGAATCTTCATCCACAAACCATGGTAAACCAAAAAGCAATCCCTTAACCATCACACCACCCACACAACTCCTCACCCCCCATTCCAATTCAAAGGATTACTTGTGTGTACTTAGCTGTTGTGGTCGAATAACGGATAGTAGAGCTCCAAACTCCCAAAGAAGGCTTACTTTAGGCTTTTCTGGCGAACGTTTCCCACCTTGAAAGAACCCAAAATAGCCCTCCTTTCAAGGAAAAAGGGAGCATATAACACCAGGCCGGTCTTCAGGAGCTAAATACACCATATGTTCAAACAGGGCTCCTCATGACTGGTTTTTGTGGCGTTCCCGCGACACAATGTAATAATTATGTTTTTTATGGGCTTAGCGGAGTGTTTTGGGCGTGTAGGATTTCCATCCTCGATCTGAGGAAGGTTCTCACCTCGCCTCTCAGAAAATATGGAAAAATCTAAGATTAGGAAAATAAAAGGAAAAAGGATTTTGTGAATCTATCGTCCGGGGAGAATAAACCTGAAGCAAAAATAGTGGTTTGACACCCCCGCGGCTTTCGGGGGATTCCTGCTTCTAGGATACTCGTTAGCTGGACGTCCCCCTTTTTAGGTTCCCACCCCCCTATTTCATCTTGGGGGGCTGTGCCGCCAACCCATTTATCTCTATACCTCTTTTGGATTATGTTTTCCATCTTTTCCTATGGGGGTTAAGTTTATCTGCGATTCGTTTTGGGACTTTTTTGGGCTTTCTTGTAGTTTATGTAATAAATGGTAGGCTCACTGGTAAATCAACGTGCGCTGGAGCGTTTTTAGATAAAGGGCATAAAAAGTTTTTAGTGCATTTTTGGTACTGGGCGTGTTTGGAGACAATTGTTCCCCTAGAAAAGGGTTAGGCTTCAATCTGAGTGAAGCTCTATTAGGGATCCTTTTGGTAAAGGGGGGAATAAGTGGGGATACCTAAAACACACGAAAAAAAGACAACTCGAAGCATCCGGAGACGCCCTCCAGCGGCTTGTACTAAAAACTTTTTACGCCCCAGATAAATTGTGAAAAAGGGGTTTCATGGGAAACCAACATACACAAGAAGCGTTTTTAGATAAATCCTGAAAATGTTTTTCATGGGAAACCAACATACGCTCACGCGTTTCAGATAAAGTATGAAAAAGTTTTTCATGGGAAATACTATATATTGTGCCCTGGCTGGGCTTGAATATTTTGAGTTGGGATGGTGGCTATGTTTCTTTTCTGATTCCGATTAAAAATTCTACATCTTTTTTCATTATTTCTTTTTCTTTTTTTTGCCACCGTTTAATTTCCTCGTCTTCGGATTCTCCTTGTATGATTTTTGTTATTAATTTTTTGTAGGTGCTGGCGTGTGCTTGAACCTGTTCTCCTTCTAGGAATCTGTGGCCTCCGATTTTTATGGTTATGTCTTTTCCGAGTGTTTTAATCACGTTTTCTAGATCAGATAGGGTGATTCCGCCTACTAATGCTGGGAAAACATTGTGTGCCCGTAATATGTTACATTGGATTTCCATTTCTTCTTGAGTAATAAAATATTGCTTATGGTGATGGATGTTTACTTCGTCTCCGCCGCAGAGGGCGAATAATTTTAGTATCACGTTTGCGCTGATGCCGTGGCCGCTTCTATAACCTCCCTCCTTAGAATAAAATGGAGGGGTTTGCCCCATTCGTGTGTAGATACCATAGAGAGTTGAGTGTAAGTGGAGGGGCATTGAGTAGTGTTTTCTTATGTAAATCGTTGTAGGAATACCAAGGGATAGGGGGCTTAGACCTAATCCCAAATATTTACAATTTATGTCTTTAATAAAGTCTATTTTTTCAAGAAAATCCTCTCCCTCAATGTAGAGGTAAACCAATGTTCTGTTGGAAAAATTTTGGGCTGATTCCTCAATTATCCCCGCTAGACTCTCTGCCCGCTCTTTGAATTCTTTTAATCCTAATCCAATGAATTGATCGTCTCCTACTTCATCTATTCCAGCTTCAAAAAGTTTTTGAACATAATCGGTAGCATAATTTTTATCCTTTAGGTATGGGGGAATAATCACGTGGATGAGTGGACGGTCATAAACTCCCAAAAGTTTTCTAATCCCAGTTATTCCATATCCAGGTTTTAAACCAAACTTTTCTATGAGAAGTTTAGGAACTTCTACATGTTCAACCATAAGGTGATCAAAACCTTTTACATTATGAAGGCAAAAGAAGTTAAATAACTGTTGTAGGGAAGCAAGTTTATTCACATCATAAGCTATCTCTATTCTTCCCACCTGCTTTGGAGATATCGGTTTACACATATCATCTTTCCACCTAGTTTGCTCATAGATGATTCGTCTAACAATTTCTTCTCTCGGCTTTTCCGACTCATACGAATAGGTTACCACGACATGGTTCTGGACTACATCTTCCGGCGCATAATACTCTAACCCATAACCAGCCGGAGGAGACCTCTCAGGCAGATTAAGAATTCCTATTTCGTTTTCCTGAAGGCAGAGCCCCATTGCATAATATTCAGAGATAAACTCTTCATATAATTTTTTTAAAGGTTCCAACACAGCCCAATCCCTAACCTGATACTTTCCATCCGCCAATTTTAAGACGAAACCCTCGCTAACCAACTGATTAAGCCTTCTGTACAGTGAGCCCGCATTCAGTTTCAGATTCTCACGTAACTCCGAAAAAGACTCCTCCCCTCCAGAAATTAAAAGATACAAAAGAACCATGCTCCCCTCGCTCCTCCTAGCACCCTCTTTCAAATATTGTAAAGACCTAATGGGAGAGGTTACTATTTTTTCACCCAGCTTCGTCAAAGAAACTTTCCTCTTCCTCCCTACATCCTCTCTAAAGATTAAACCGTGGGATTCAAGGCGTTTAAGATTTAGTTCAAGATTATGAACATCTTTGGAGGACACACCTCCATGTTTCCTTATCCCCTCCAGAATCTTCCAACTTCCCTCATAAGAAAGTACCTTTAACAGTGACGCGAAGAACTTGAGACCTCCCTCATTTATTTCTCTTTTTGAATAATCCCTCCTCAGAGAGGCATCATATCCTCGGCGTACACTTTTCCATACTATACCTTTAAGTATCTCTTCAAATTTCTCCGGAATTGGATATAAATTTGCAACTTTCATGATTAAAATTTACAAGCAAAAGCATAAATAAATCTTACGACCTTTAACTTAGTAGAAATCACAACAAAAGTAGGTATATCATCATTACAATAAGATGGCACAATTAACTAGGCGTTACCTATTGTGTGCATGTTCGGAAAGAGTCCTAAAGCCCCTGATGAGAGACTGTTCTTAGTTGTTCCACTTGTGAAAACTCCGAAATGCGTCCAGGAAGAGGGGTATTTGAGCCGAAAAATGCATAGCCATGACAGGTGCCACTTAACAGTGCCAATAAGATAGACACAAAAGAATTAAACATCATACCCAAAAATTTATAAATGAAACAAAATATATGTCTAACATGAGAAAAAAGAAAAACGAAAAGTTAATTAGAAACAAATTATAACACATGTACAATTTAACAGAATTTGCATCAAAATATTCCAAATATAAAAAAAGGAATAAATTTATAAATAATAAAATGTATAATTGGCTTTGGGACAAAATTCATGTTCCCCGACGTATATCATCCGTGATGCAATGATAGAGTATTGTTTTTCGTCACAGATACGACCTCTAGCGACGAAAAACGCTGAGAAGAAAAAGCCAAAATCAATTTTGTCCCAAAGCCTGTATAAATATGTTAAAAAAAAAGGTGAAAATTGATGGAAAGAATTTCTCTGATGTTTGTAAGAGCAGATAATGACTCACGAAATATCGCCATCGATGCAGCAATGGATGAGAAGATGGATTCCACTGTGGGAAGAGCGGCTAAGGACCTTGGTTTCACATCGGGGAAAGTAGGCATAATAACACTACACGGGGTTATCGTACCCTTCGCAGGAAAAACCGTAGGCGAAATAATCAAGGCGTATGGCACAAACTTCAGACTTGGCACCCCTGACATGCTGGGAAACTAAACCCTTCGATTGTTTAAGTGCACTTATATCCTTATGGAGGCCACCAGACCATGAGTCAAAGTCTTCTCTCCGACCCTAGGTTCTGGCTCAACCTTGATAGTATTAAGAGGAGTATCTTCCTTGATCTCGCAGAGTATACAGAGTATATTTCCAGGTTTACCATAAACCTCGGGACTCTTCAAAAAATGGAACTGCCCACGTTTAAGGTTGTTTGTTCCCCAGACTCGCCACGATGGGCTGAACGTGTTGAGGAGGAACTGAAAATTTTTGAGATTTTCAGAGACTTGGAAATTCATACAGTAGGTTTTGCGGCTTTCGACGGACTTAAGCAGGTGAGTCAGAGAAAATTCAGCTGTCTTTATCTTGATGCCGCCGGTGGAAAGTCCAGGGTGTTTGAAATATTGTTGGCTCGCGATTACCCAAAAAGTATTCCTGTCTCAAAGTTCACAGATGGCGTCTGCTTGGGGAGTTTGGCTAAAGTTTGGAAAAGGAAAAAACACGGCTTAGCACACTATTTGGCGTATATTGTTGCTCCCATAATTTCCTTCACTAATTGAGAGGGTGGTGAGCACTGTGAGGTGGCTTGAGGTTGTTGGGGAGGCGTAATCTTATTCCCGAAATCGTGAAGGTTTGTATTGACCGTGATTTATTCAACCGGGCTTTGAAGCGTGGCTTTGATACTGAGAATGAAGTTGCCTATTTTACCGTGGGCTTCATTAAAGATAGGGTTGCGTATATTTGCGATCTTTTTGAGTTCGACTACCAAGAGCAGAGCGGAGCACATGTTAAGTCAGATTATGTGAAGAAGTCGATAATTGGCTCCTCACTCCCCATAGGCTTAGACTTGATCGGAAATATGCACAAGCACCCTCGGAGCATAGGTACCAGCTATTCTAGCATTGATGAGGAAAACTGGTTAGAGTATTCTACCAGGGGAAAGCCCTGCGCATTCATTATATACACAACGGATCCAGTTGCTTTGAGCGGCTACACTGTTTCTAATGGAGAAATCGTCAAGATAGGTTGTGAAGTGAAAGAGTTCAGCCGGGAAGAAAAGCCTAGAGCCCTCTCATTCACCTTACCTGTTAACGTTAATATTTGTTGTTCTGGAGATACAAAACTTTTTGAAATTGTCTCGAGATTCCGCGACCAAATTTCTCGTAACACCCTGAACTATATATCGCCAAAATTTACGAGTAAAGGTGTTGAGATTGAGGGGAGCCTTTTGTTAAAGGATGTGGCCGATTTGAAAATTGAGCCGCTCTACCCTGTGGACATTGCAGTTGGCATGAATAGCAGCATAGCTTACCGCTTCTATTTCACTGGAGACACAAAGCTACGTGAAATTCAGGAAAGAATAGTAGAGATTTACGGCTTCGACGATTTTGAGTTCTACCACAATGGAAAAGCCATACATGAAGACACCCCCATCAAAGAACTAAACGACAGGGTTTTAATACCTGGAAAATCCGAAGTTAAAAAATTGAAAGCAAAAATTGAAGAAATTGCGAGCAATTTTGAACAAGTTAATTTAGGACTAAAAGAACTCGAGCAAATCAAAAGTGGAATCTCCGTACTTTCAAGAAGGGTCGAAGAGAATGAGGAACAAATCGAAGAGATAAAAAAGAGAACTGAAATAATGGGGGTAAAATTAGATCAGATAAGCAGAAAGCTCGAGGGGCTTCTAAAAGGTTTGGATGTCCATGAGGTTAGTGTCAGGAAATTTGAACGCAGGCTAAAAGGGGGAAAGCCAAAACCGAAGGGGAAGGCCGGTAAAGAAGAGACCACACCTGAGGGGAGAAGAAGAAAGAAGGGGAGGGGGGAAACCAAATTGGAAAAAGTGGGAAGACTTAGTAAGGCTTTGGCTGCCCTTCAGCAGTTCAGAATACGAACCTTCCTCCCTATAAGTTCTAGACTAGGGGGAAGGCCTCATAAAGACGCCGCCCCTAAAAAGTTTGGTGATTCCAAACTTCCCCAAAATAAGGCAGCCACAGAAAAGAAGGGGGAAGGTTAAAAGAGGAAAGGAGGAATTTGCCTTGATACCTGCTGGAGAGAGGTGGGAAAAAGTTCAAAGGTATCCCTCAATGTTTTCGAGGATTATCGTTGCGGGAATTGATGTGGATAAGCTCCTGGATAAGACTGCGCTGGTCTGTGGTGCAGGGGGGTTGGGGGTTATTGTAGCTGAAATACTTGCGCGTACTGGCATTGGGCGTCTTATAATTATCGACAAGGACACGGTGGGTGAAGAGAATTTCAACCGTCTAGGTTTCAATGCTAAAGATATTGGCAAGAAGAAGGCCTCGGTTCTAGCGAAGAGGCTACTTAACCTGAGAAATAGTGGAGGTGTGGATGAGTGGTTTGAGCTTAAGGTTGAAGCCTACTGTGAAAATGTTATCGCTTGGGAAAAGTTGGAAGGTCTGATTTCAAGAAGCGACTTGGCATTTACTTGCTTTGACAATCTTGACGCACGCCTAGAAGTGAACTTTTACGCCATAAAATATAGGGTTCCCATCTTTGATGGAGGCACATCTACGGATGGTTTGAGGGGTACTGTGACCACAGTTATTCCAGGAGTTACCCCCTGCATTAGGTGTTACAATGATCCTTCCACAACCATTAGCCTGGAATGGGAAAAACCTCCTGGAGAGTGTGGCGCCAGCCTAGCCACAACGATGTGTATTGTGGCAAGCTTCCAGGTCGACCAAGCCCTCAGATACCTGCTGAAATATGGAGAAATCACTCCAAGGTTGAGAATCACTTTGGATGAAAACATTTTACTCACCAAGGAAAATATTCTGAGAAGAAAGGACTGTGAGGACTGTGGAGGAATTTGAAAGTGGATAATGATGCGAGCTGGAAGATTCCGGAATTTTCAATAGTTGCTCGCCCCAGCAATTCACAGTGGCCCAATAGGGTAGAGGAGGAGCTACGAATATTTCAAATCTGGAGAGATAAGTGCGTAGATTTATATAATTACGCGCCCTTTGATAATTTAAAGCAGAATCCCACTAATAATCGCCTGTTTACCTGCGTATTCAAGTTTCCAGAGTCAACGATGAAAAAGAGGGTGGAGCTTGCCCTTCCTTTAGACTACCCTAGCGTGCCCCCAGAAGTTTCTAGGGGACGTTTAGCTATTCGCCCATTCGTTGATTATGAATTCTCAGCGAATGGCCCACTGTTTTTGAGAATATCGACTTCAAAGAATCCGTGCTTAGGGGCTCTTGGCAAGCTCTGGAGGCAGGATGGAAGATGGGGAATACCACACTTTCTCAATCTGCTCTGTATCTACATCTCAATATTCCTCAAAGACTACGGCCAAAATGTATAAAAGACTACGGCCAAAAATGTGTAATTACGCTAAACCACCTCAATAGAAAGAATATGAACCAAAAGACAATTAGAAGAGCACCTTTGAAACAACACACCACTCTTAAACCAGGCAATGAATCAATACAATGCTATCACAAATCGTTGGAGAGAAAACCCCTATAGCCCAATGGCAAGTTAAGGCGGTAGAGCTTATGCAACAATTGATTGATTCCACATAGAAAAGACCCCCCTCAAATAGGGACTTACCCTCGGATGGAACCCGAAAACAGGTTGGGGAATCAGGCGAAAATACACAACTTCAGATTATAATAGAAGAATTCCCAGCTTAACTTAATGACATTGGTCGTAAAAGGTAAGCACCGAGACAGGTAAAGCAATGCCAAAAGTGAGATGTAAACCTCCGAATAAAAAGTTTGGTGAGGAGCCAGTTATGAGGAATAAAGAGAAAATATTCTCTCCGGAAATGAAATTATCATTCCTTTTAGGGGCTTTTTTTAGATTATTCTCCTACATCACCCTCACCCATATTATAATTCCATCAAGTTTTTCACTTCTAGTCTCATATTGTTTCCTATATTATTATTTCCTAGGAGGGAGGGAAGCCTTCCTTCTTGCCCTTTATGGTGCAATTTTTACGCAGCTGGGCCTGCAAGTGGGGTCGCTCTACGCAACGATGGTTATATGGTTTTTGTACGACTTTATTTGGCTCGTTGTTAGTTGCTCTCTTAAGGGTAGAGCGCGCTCTGCAATGTTGTTACTTTTTCTGGTAATGGTGTGTATCGACGCGTTGGTTATTTACTTCAAAATTAATGGTATAGTTCAATACGCGGCAGATTTGTCATCTTGCACGTTAGCGTTTTGGCCCGGCCTCGTACAAGAGACGCTCATTTTCTTTAGTTACTATTCTCAAGGCTTAATTCCGCTGGATAATCAAATGCTGATTTTTGTGATGTGGGCGGTGGCTATACTTTTTATTCTTTTCTCTTCTTGCTTCCTGTGCAGCTCCATAGATATGGGTATTTCAGCTAAGGAAGCAGCGCAAACTTTCGCTGTAATCATTGCTATTTTTGGTGGTATTTTCTTTTTTGCGCTAACTAGAGGATCCCCCTTTATTGATCCAGTGGGGTTCAAAGCCTACATAGCATGCCTCATCTACTTGTTAGCCACTCAGCCGTCGGCCTGGCAGATTTTCCTGTTGTTAAATGTCCTTCTCAGCTTTGAGCGTACCACCCCTCTTTGGTTTGTTTACCTAGCAGGTAAACTGCCATTCGAGGTATACGTAAAGGCTTTAATTTTAACAGGACCTTACTTGTTTGGCTGTGTGGACTCGCTAGAGGTTGTAAGATTGCTTTACTTGGGGATTTTGGGTACTTCAACCATTGGTTTACTGGCATCTCTTGGCTGGTTCCTATACCACCCCACAAAATACATACCTACTAAGTCAGCTGTGGGGAAACCTGGTTCTTTGACGAAGGGAGGGAAGCGTATTCCCATTTTGGGGGTTCGTGGGTCTGGTAAGTCTTATTTTCTCTGCAGTCTGGCTTACGTGGTAAGTCGTTATGGATGGGGCTATCCTGATAGCGAAACAAGTCTCTATATTAGTGACATGCTAAGCTTTATATTTAAGGGTGAGCCTATACCCCCAACTTATAAGAGTAGACCTATTCGCGTAGAGTTGAAAGAAGTTGACCTAGGAGTTGGCAAAAAGAAGAAACTCAATCTAATTCTGTCAACCGAAGACTATTCAGGCCAGGAATACGAGGATGCCATGAAGCAACTTAGAGAAGCGGGGTTGAGTGGGCAGCTCAGCGGCACAGTTGAAAAGTTCCGCCAAATGATACTAAACTCCAAGGGGATCATCATCATCGTTGATTTAGTCGGCAGAACCCCAACGACCCCAGAAGAGTTCGAAGCCGAAAGAAATAAACGAATACTTAATGCTCTCAGTGAGCAGGTATCCCCTCTGGCCACGGGTATAGAGCTGCTCCTAAGCGGTGGGAAAGACATTTTAAAGAAGCCCTTCTTCTTTGTCTTCACCAAGAGCGACATCCACAGACTCACCACAGAACAAATCTCAGAATACTTTGATAAAGCCATGGCCATCCCAATGAGCAGACTCAAAGGCAAGAAGGTGACAATTAAAAAGTATGCAGTTTCATCGGTTGGTTGGGGGCCAGGTGAAGCCCTAGACAAATTGCACGCTCAAGGATTTATAGAGCTAATAATGGACATTGCGAAACTCGTAGAGGGGTGAAACAGAATATGGACCAAAACGTAATATTCGCCCACGCAGACTACCAAGAAGATGTTGAAACCACTGAACCAGTTAAACCCAGAATTAGGGATACACTGAAAACCGAAGCCTTTCCAGCCTACCCAAAAATGGATTTCCCATCACTCAAGGACTACTCGGGAATAAAAGTCTTTCCGATAGAGGATTTCGCGGCTATCTCCTACTTTCTTAATGAGAGACGCAGGGACAGTTCTGGGAGACCCGTACTATCTGCTAGGGTCGCTCTCATCCCTCAAAAATTCTTCAACACCTGGGGAAGGGACCTGGACGCCGTGAAGACGTTTCTAAAAAGTTTGAAAATTGAAACCGCATCAAACCAATCCTTCCTAGACTTCGTTAGGGAAAAATCAGCAATCTTCAACAGGGAAGAACTTGTCCGCCTCATAAACTCCTTTGGAGGGGAATACGTCGCAAAAGCCATAGACTGCATAATGTCCCACCACAAAGTCAACATATACTATGGAGATAAGGGTCTAGCTGAGTCCCTCGTCAGATCTGTCTACTTACTCCTCCCAATAAGCATCATAATGTCAAAATCTTATTCTTCAGAGTGCTCCTACATTTCAGGTTCACAGAGGGAAAACTACGTGCTTACGCCTGGAGGGGATGTCAGAGGCGGAGACAGAGGAGGGAAAGAGATTGGCTTCCTAGACGTGGATTCTGGAAAAGCATCGAGTGGAAAATACTTCAAAAAGCTAAAAATACTCATCGAGGAAATAGTCAGGGGGAAAGAATGGTACACATTGACTTGGGAAGAGGAGTGCCTCCTCCTCCTGGAACTCCCAGAAGCATGGTTCTCAGGCAGAAAAATCAAGATGACAGAAGCGTCCAACAAGCTTCAGAAAATGGAGGAAACCTTAAACGCGGTGAGGATGCTGGAAAAGGTGTAAAGCATGAACAGAAGAACCAATAAACTCATAAAAAAACTCAGAGGGAAGAAATTTGATGATAGAATTAGGGCAGCGGAGGAGCTCGGAAAAACTGGCGATCCAGAAGCCATCAACCCACTCATCGAAACCCTAAAAGAAATTCTAGAGGATGCGAATGCTCACCAAAACTCAGAACTCTTAGGAATCAGCGCAGCAAAATCTCTAACCCAGCTAGGAGTAGACCACACCAACACTCTAATAGAATTCTTAAACTCACGTAATCCAGTTACCGCGGCGAGGGCTGCTGTTGCTCTGGGAGAACTCAAAAGGCGGGACATCCTAGAACACCTGTTTGCAAAGGTGAGTTGCCGTGACCCACTAGTCCGCAGCCAAGTAGTCTGGGCTCTAGGGGAGACGGGAATGGGGGATAAGAGGGTGGAGGACACCCTACGCGACTTAGCATGCAGCGACCCAGATGGGTACGTCAAAGGGAGGGCACAGGAAGCGCTTGAAAAGTTGGGAGTTGGGGGGGAGCTATTGAAAGTGATAGTGGTGCCTGCAACAGGCGGACAACCACACACTCTGGAAGTAAACTCCAAAACAACTGTGAAACTCCTCAAAAAACAAGTTGGAAAAATAATGCATGTTAAGTATAACAAAATTGTATTATCATTTGAAAACAGAATGCTGCAGGATGACTTAACCCTCCTAGAGGAGGGAGTCAAGGACAAGAGTGAACTATACATGATCTGCCTCCCCAAACACAAAAAGCTAATTATGATTTAAACACCAGCAGCAATAAGCTAAGCCGGTATTCTTCGCTACGAAAAATCTTAGGCTTTTCGTCCCAAAAAAAATGGCAGAAAGCCTCACCGCCGCATGGGCAAAAAGCTAAATACGCACTTTATTCCCATATTATAAACCAAGAGTGCTAGGGGGAACTACCGTGCATTAAAAATAAGTGTTCCACGCATAAGATGATGGAGGAGCATTGCTTCTCGTTTTAGGGTTGAGACAGTCACAGAAAGGCATGAAAAAGAAATAGAAAAAATTTTTTCCTAAAGATTGTCCTTCCCCTATTTGAGAAATGATCAACCATCTATAATAACTCAACGACAGCAGTTACACGAACAGCCAGCAACCCATTAGAAGATCTATACAGTTGAAAAGTTGGGGGTAGGGAATTGGAAGGGTTTCCTTAAACATAACTGGTCTTTATTTATACTCCACTATCCCAATGGCTTCATCAACGGTGTAACGGGAGACATCTTGCTTTGCGATAAGTTTCTTTTGGAAAAGTAAAATGTGTTTGGTTATTCCCTCCGGATTTTTCTTCAATCCCTCCTCACAGATTTTGAGGGCCTGGTCAAACTGGCCTGCGCGCCTCAGCAAATCAACTATCACAGACTCAACTTTGCCAGGTTTATCCGAAAAATTTTGGTCATGTTCTCTTGCTTTGAGGAACATGTTCGCAGCCCTGATGCGGCACTTCACAGCAGCTTCCCTTTTGTGTGCGAAGGGATCCTCACTTAAACATTCCTTCTCTTTTTCCATCTTCTCCCATTCCTCTACCTCTTTCAGGATATCTAAACGCGTCCAATCTGACAAAGAGGGCAGAGCATCGAGAGGAAAAAAATCCATGTTGTCCACCAACAATCTCAAAACCCCTATTATTCTCCCCATTAATTCCCCATCAGCCCTACCCTCCCTGATGGCCTCCCTAATCTCCTTCGCGGTCTTATTAAAATATTTTAGGGCTTCAAAGGCCCCCGCCACCTTCTCCACAGTTTCCCAGTCCAGTCCTTCCCTCCTCCCCTTAGTCAACAAAAATTTTAGAATCCTTATTATATCTGTTTTCAGCGTGTAGTACGGCTCAATTTTTGGTATCCGCGATGGATAAGTATCATCGCACGCCCAAGCAGCGTGAACACTACACCATCCTGCCCCCACGTAAACCCCGATTTTCTCCAGAATCAGGGAAAGGCAGAGAAACTTGTTCGCCAGAGCTGGAAACTCCGGGTTATGTAGTTGTTGCTGGTAGGCTTCGCTGCGAACAATTTCAGCCGCCTCTGGAGGTGCTTCGGATATGTCTGGGGCGCAGAAGCCGCACTCAGGGCAGAACTCTATCCAGTAGGGTAGAGTAGACCGCTTCATTTCAGGTGGTCTGGTGTCCAGGTCAGGCGAACCAACAGTATTCGTTGAGATGACAACTATCTGTTTACTTTCCTTGCCGCAAAGGATACACTTCTTCTCCACCTCTTCAAGCTGAGTCACATTCAACACCTCTTAACCACAGTTTTACAACCCTCCATTCGCGGGGTTCAAAATACACCATAAAAATTTATGTCCTCCTAATTTTCTATGAAACTTAATATCTCGACAATGTTAAATTTATTCAATTATTATTTATCTCTCCCAGATTTTTTTCTTTTATGGTTGAGGAAATCGGCTTTGCTGCTGTTAATAAAATTGGAGACGAAAACAACCTAATTTAACATTGTCAAGTTAGTGTGTTTTCTATTACTTGTTTTAGGTCTTTTTGGATTATTGAGCCGTGTGATGGTGCTATTATCTTTAGGGGGATTTTGCGGAGTGGGGAGAGGTAGGCTTTTATGTCTTTTTGGGTGTATCCTAGTCGGCGATGTAGATTCATTCGGTTCCGTTTCCCTCATAAGGCTCTAAATTGCGAAAGGAGCTTTAAAAACTCCCCTTTTTAAGGCATAACCGAACCATTCTACATCACCTATCCTAGTCCTTGGTGGAGTTCGGTTATTTTTTGGAGTAGCTGTTCTGTGGATTGTGGGTGTAGTGTCCATTTTTCTTCTGTTAGTTGTCCGAAGTAGTCTCCCGTGAAGAGGATTCCGTCTGGCTGGAGGTTGAATATGGTGGTGCCCGCGGTTTCAATGGGGGCGTGTATGACTTCTATTTTTCTTTTTCCTAAGGGTATGGTTTCTCCCCCTCCTGTGAGGATTGTTTTGCCCACTATTCCCATGAATCCTAGCTGGGCTTTGGTGCCTACATG
>JAHAWU010000210.1:0-264 GCA_018383815.1 Candidatus Jordarchaeia archaeon
AAAGACTCCAAATTGCAAGGCACCAATCTTATTTAGAATTCGACAAAGTTCAGCCTTCATTGTTTCCTTTTCCATAAATCCTTTCCTCTTTTCTCCTCTGTGAAGTTTATGTCGGTTAGGTTTTAAAGAACTTGTGTTTGCTTCTTCCGCTACTTTTAAATGAAACTCTATGAAAATCTTCTAGTCAACCAGAAGGCATTTCCATGGTTGATGTTTGGTGGTTGGTGCCTTTAATCTTTTGAGGAGGGATGGGGGTATTTTTAG
>JAHAWU010000210.1:280-1874 GCA_018383815.1 Candidatus Jordarchaeia archaeon
AGTGGGAGCCCATACGTGTATTTTATGGACTGGGCGATGTAGTATAGACTTGACTTTGCGTTTCTTATGCGTGCGTAGAAGAGTCCTAGTGTTAATAAGTGTTCGCCATATTTTTTAGGATGCTTATTTTTGAGTTCGTTGCCAATGGTTTTTAGCAACATGGTTTGACCTTTGATGTTGTTTAAAAGATGAAATCTGTCGGAATAGGCTTTTCTGGAAATCCTACCGTTAGCTTCTGTGTGGTAGATTCTTAGTGGTTTGTTAACAACATAAAATTTGTATTTCTTGGCGACGTTGAACCAAAAGATACATTCGAATCTTACAATCTCTTCAGGAAACTTAAATTCTCTGGAAACCTTTTTCCTTATTGAAGACAAGAGTTCCCCTTGAAAATTTTTTCCGCAGATTACGTCGTCATAGGTTAATAGACCTTCTGTAAATGAAATGGGTGCTGTAAGGGTTTTGGATGAAAAATCAATGCAATTGTAAAATAAGCCTCCAACACTATTAGGCAATGCTTCAAATTTTTTAACAATGGTTTCCAAAGCATGAGGCATTAGCTCATCGTCGCTGTCTAAAAAGACTATGTATTTTCCTCTCGATAGTTCCATCCCCCTGTTTCTAGACGATGACAGACCGATTTTCTGAGACCTATAGTATTTAATTCTCCTATCTTCAAAATTTCTGACAACCTCTTCTGTTCTATGAGTTGACCTAGGGTCATCAACTATAATTAGCTCCCACTTTTGATACGTTTGATTTAAGACGCTCCGTATTGCCCTTTTCAATAAATTTGCCCTGTCATAAGTTGGGGTAACAATGCTTATCAAAACGCCCTTGCCCATACCATTCACTCCATAATAAATTGCTGGTTGTCTTTAATGTCCCCTATAGTTAAGCAACTGCCGTCCCTCGTTAATAAATTTTTTATCTGTCTGACCTTCTTGGTATTGTTCCCTTTAGCACAGGCTGGGGTTTTCATTGTCTGTTGGTTTTCCGCACGTGGTTGGGAACTTCTTGTGTTTGGAGCCCATGCGTGACTTTTTGTGCTGAGTGACCGACCTTTGGCGTGCTTCATACCCTCTCGTCCATGCGTGGACTTTCAACCTCAAAGCCGTAGTATGATTTTGAGTGGTTGTAGATAAATTTGTCGGATTTTGTTTGGTATAGTATTTATTTATAGAACTTAATCACACATAAGGCTTTTATTTTGGGTTTTTCCGTCTTATTGTCTGACAGTCTGACAGTCTGTCTGACTGTTTGAGGTGGTGAGATGTCCCAAGAGGATGTTTCGTTTATTGCCCAGTTGAGGTCTGCAGGCGGGAGTGGAACGTCTGTTCAGGTTACGATTCCTAAGGATATTGCGAGCCTTCTTCGTTTGAAGGAAGGTGACTACGTTAGGATTGCTGTTAAGAAGATAACAGTGGAGAAGGGTTCGTAGGCTATTTTAGTCTGCAATTTTTAAATTTTGGTGTATATTGCGTAGTGATGTTTATAGGTTTGGAGGAGCTTTTTGGCGTCTTCTGCCCTTTTGCTTTTTGGGGTTAGTTCTTGTAGTGACCAGTGGGCGATTGAGATGGCTGGGCTACCTGAG
>JAHAWU010000210.1:1913-4011 GCA_018383815.1 Candidatus Jordarchaeia archaeon
GGGAATGGGTGGGGTGTGATTCCTAGGTGTTTTCCCGCCCTCGCTATTGGTGGGTTTTCGGTCATGCGTGTGAGGAAGCCAGCCCTTCTTCTCACGTAGCCTTTCCTCACATCAGTTGATTCAAAGAAGCTCCCCTCCCCCTCTATTAGACCTCCAAGCCATCCCTTCTCCTTTTGTGGTTCCCTTTCAACTGGTAGAATCGGAATTTTGTAGTCAACTTCTGGAATGGTTTTCCAACCTAGGATTCGCATCCTAATTACTCTCGGAAATCGCAGAACTATTTCTGGGCTTTCCTCGATTGTGATGAGTTGAGGCATGGGAACCTCTAGGATGTTTGGAGAAATCATTCTTTCAATGTCCTGTTCTTCTTGGTGTGGGGGTTGTGTTTTGGGGGCTAGTTGTTTGTGGCAGAAGGGGCACTGACGCCATTTCTCTTGAAGACGCTGTTTGCAGTTTGGGCAAATCATTTCTTCTTCATTACCTCCTCAAAAATTTGAAGTGTTTTCACCCTTTCTAGAGCGTGGCGCAACATCTCTGTCTCTTGCTCAAGCCTCTTAATTCTTTCCTCAATGAATTTACGAACACCCATCAACATGTCAACCTCTTCCCTGCTGGTCACCTTCTATTCCTCCCCCGTTTCGTATGTTCGCTGGGCTTCGGAGGTGCGCCATGTCTGTTGGTTGCATTTGTCGTTTAAGCGACAGAAAATCAGATGCTTTTTCCTCTGTTTGTAGCGGTATTTTCCTAGTGTTTTGTAGTTGCAGGGTTTCGGATAGCGACAGTATGGTTTCCTCATTCCCACACCTTCCCTAGTCAGCCTCTATTCCTCCTCTTTTCCACTTTAGGGAGTCCCTTGTTACCCTTCCCCGTGTTATTTCGATGACAGGGCATTGGGGGTTTCGACACTCGTAGGCGTGTTCGTAACCCATTTTTCTGCTGGCGGGTTTTCCGCAGTCTGGGCATAGAGGCAACCGGCTGTCTCCTTCGCCTATAGATATCAGTCCAGCACTTCGTTGCCTATAGATGACAGTCCAACATACAGCGCAATAGTAGAAGTTTGATGGTATCCGTGAGAACCGCCTCAAACTGAGCGGAACCCCGCAGTTAGGGCAAATCACTTTTTACCCGCTTCCAGAGAAAACTATGTCAAAACTGAAGTTTTTTATTCCCGTCACGTCCTTGCTTATGTTGAGTGTTAAAGTTACTTCTAGAACTTCATTAACCTGTATCTCGACCGTATTCGGGTTTGCTGTAAGCGTTATGTATTCCGTACATTCAGGCGGGTTCCAGTTCTCGGCTTGGATGTTAAGCATCTGAGGGATGTTGCTTATGCTTTTCACGTAAACAATCCTTATTTTGGTGTTTGATGGCTCTAGGATTCCCCAGTCAATGCTTGCTATCTCCGCTGTACAGTTTATGTCCCAATAAACCCTTACACCCACCGTTTTTATGGCTGAAACATTCGGAACTCTATATTGGAATATGAGGCTCCCAAGCACCAGCCCCGAGACTAGACCACCAGCGAAGTACAGGAAAAGGACAAGAAGAAGGGTTTTTCTCATTCTTCTGTCACCCTTTTTAATCCCAGTTCTTCTGAAATTACAGTGATGAGTTCCTTTACGAAAACCCTGAGAAGCTCTCGCCCCTTCTTCTTAAACTCCTCGTTTTCGAGCAAATGTGGAATTTCATTCGCTAAGTAACGTGAAATCTCCTTCTTGAGTTCCCTTTTCATTATTTTAGAACCTATGTAGGTGCCCAGTGAAACGGCAACAATCATCGGGATAACGTTGGTTAGGATTTGGTCAATCATGCTTTCACCAGTCTAACCGATTCTGGATAGTATTTGGTCTCTAGGGCGTCTAGGAGCTTCATAGCTCCAAAAAGGAGGGTGCTCTCCCTGATGTCTTTGAGGTGTACCTTTACTTTGGTCTTGACGGCGAAGCTCTTCGAGGTGAGGGTGTAGGTTCTGTTTGCATGTCTTCTAACTTCAATTAGGATGCTGTTGAGGACGTGTTTGGCGTCTGTGTACTTTATGTAGTAGTCTCGCCTTGATGTTATCTTCTTTAGGGTTCCATTATGGTTGAAGTTGGATTTTCTA
>JAHAWU010000210.1:4027-4169 GCA_018383815.1 Candidatus Jordarchaeia archaeon
GTATGGGTAAGAGTTCAGTTAAACTAGCCATTCTTCAACCTCCATTTTTTTAGGTTTCCTCAGGAGTCTCCCAAGTACGTCAATGAGGGTGGCTACACTAACCAGACCCAGCAGGAATAGGGTTAGGAGAAACAACTTATCC
>JAHAWU010000073.1 GCA_018383815.1 Candidatus Jordarchaeia archaeon
GGTGGAACGAGGGGTTTCAACCTTCTGGTGGCGGCGCTTGTGAGGTTCACGCTGGGAATCGGAGGACTGATAGAAATCACAACAAAAGCAGCCCTACCATCACTACAATAAGACAGCGTGCCCCGTAACATATATATTTGCAAATGAAAGCTTTAAATATGAAAAAGTAAAATTGGCTTAACACACTAATTAAAATTACCTACATATAAAAACCAACGAACCTTATTTTATCAGGAAAATGGTTATGGAAACCTTAATATGTTAATGCGCTTTAGTGTTGTTCTCGCTTAAAGAGGTGAACAGAATGTCCAAGAGACCCGCGAGATGCTATACTGAAATTGATCGCCCGCCCTATACCCGAAGAGAGTATGTTCGTGGTGGCCCAGATCCAAAGATAAGGATTTTTGATATGGGTAATCGTCAAGGGAAATTCGATTTGAGGGGAGATCTCATTATTGAGGAAAGGTGTCAGGTCAGCCACAAGGCACTTGAAGCTTTGCGTATCTCTGTTAACAGAAATCTTTCCACAATGATGGGAAAAGATGACTTCCGATTTGTTATACATGTAAAACCATTCCATATTCTTAGAGAAAATAGAATGATGGCGTTTGCGGGAGCTGACCGTTTACAGGATGGTATGCGTCGAGCGTTTGGTAAGCCAGTTGGTCGTGCGGCGCGGGTTCATGATGGTCAGGTCATCTGCAGCATTTGGACCTATGACACTCCAAAGAATAGAGAGATTTTAAAGAAAATTCTCCGTATTGGTGGCTCAAAACTTCCTAGACCCTCTAGGGTTAAGCTTGTATCAGAGGGAAATTCAGATTAGTGGTTTCTGCATCTTATTCTCTTGGGGCGTGTCCTCCCTTTTTTAATTATTTTTGCTACCGTTTTGTTTTTACTTTAAGAGTTTCCATTCTTTATCTGTATGTATTTTGCTGAATTCGGGGCCCACAGCGCCAATATACTTTGCCTCCGGTTTGCTAATGTATCCTCTATCTTCGTCATCCATAGTGTGAAGAACTAATTGAGCTATCCTTGTTCCAGGGTACAATGCTAGGTTTGCTTCTCCCAAGTTGACTAATTCCAAGGTTAGCGATCCTGAAAAGCCTGGTCCTACCATTGTCGCTGTAGCGATGATTAGTCCAACGCGGCCCCACGATGATCTTCCGATTACGTATCCCAGGAGGTCGTTTGGTAATTTTATGTATTCTAAGGTGCTTCCTAGAATGAATTGGCGTGGTTGGAGGACAAGTTTTCTTTTGTATCCAATGTAGATTTTATCTTGATATTGTTCTATTTGGGACTCAATATTTTCCTGCATCGGATCCAAGAGGTGATACTTAGTTCTTCTCGTGATGATAAATTCTGTTCCTAGCCTTAGGTCTATTGAGCCGTGAGCTATTTGATCTTCATGACTAATTATTGGCGTAATTACTAGCCTTTTTTGTGGGTTTTCATGGAAGAGCCTATCCATTATGCTCTTTGTGGAAAGTATGGTCATTTTGTTGATCCCCTCATTCTTCTGTGTATTTCGCTAAGTTCTATTGATTTTTGTATCAAGCTATCAAGTTTGATGTCAACTTGACTTTTTTCTTTAGATGTCTTGGCATTGAGCAATTTGTACACTTCGTTTATGTGGCTTAATTTTAATAGCCAACTAGCATTCAGAATTGAGATTATTTTTGCGGGGCGACTTGTTCTTCTTTTAAAATCTAAAATCTCGTTGGGCGGTATAAGGTTTGAGATTGAGGAAATTAGGAAGGGAACTTCTTCCTCAAAAAGTTCTAAAGTATATCTTTTTCCTTCAGTTATTTTTTTTATTTCCTCTTTAATTTTGCTAATTAAATTGAGTACTTCTTTGTTTGCAAAACTATCATATATCGCATATTTCTCTATTTTTTCAATTTCTTTTCTAATTTCAACATTTCTTATATAATTTAACTGTTTCATCTCCTCTATAATTATTTTCAATCGACTTTTTAGTGGCACCTCTGATTCCTGGTTATCCGTATCAAAAGTGTATTTAAAAAAGGAAAACATGTAAGATGGACCAAAAATTTGGGTTAATAACAAGTCTGAGGCAACAGTTGTAATCCAATTCTTAATTTTTTTTAGATACTGCTCAGCTATTCTAACTTTCTCAATTTCTTGTTTTTCCAAATCCTCTAGATTAAATGGTGACAGAAATGAAGCAAAATCGGAAAAATTTTTTGAACTTACTATTTTAAGGAAGGCATCGTAATATTCAAGCAAATAACTGCCGATTCGATTTGCTATAGAACTGTGTAAAAACAAATTATCTCTCTCTAATTTTGGGATATTAAAAATTAGTATATGTTGGCACATGTCATCCCTGAATTTTACCATTTCTTCTTTGTCCAGAGCATATTTTAGAATGGTTCCTAAGATAGTTGGTAAATCTAAATATGAAAGATTGCTTTCATTCGAGAGACTTACAATTATTAGCGCATCTTTTTGAAAATCACTGATGATGCTTTCTAGAGCATAATGTACTCCCAGAGGAAAGTGTCTTATATTTGACGCCTCTAAAAGTTCTGATATTTTGTATGTGAACGATATGAGTTGGTTATATCTCTCTGCGTTGATTTGTAATATTTGAGTTAATTGCTCTTGGAGTTCAGGAGGCAATTTAATTAGGTCTACATTTTCCTCTGATAAATAAGCCAACTTTCTATATATATTTGAGGAGATTTTTAGCAGGAGGCTTATGACCTTTTCCTGTGTATTTGTGGGGAATTCTTCGGCTCTGAGTCGTTCTAGTAAATGCTCTTGTGATAAAATTCTTTCTATCGCTAATTCTATGGCTCTTTTATCATTAACGTAGTGTTTGTGGCATTCCAAGGATTTAAAAAAGTTATTGCCTTTTTCCAGAGTTTTCTCACTAATTTTATTAAAAAACTTAAATACACCATCTAACTTTTCATTAATGCTCTTTCTAGAAATTATTGCCTCTAACTTTTCCCTCATTTCGGCTATTTCCGTTATTAAATTCTTTTCCTCAAGCTCAGAATAGGTAGACAACACCAGTTGGTAGATTATTAAATTAAAGTATGTGTCTTTTTCGATAATTATTGGTGGAAAATTGTCTTTAGCCTTTTCAACTGCTCTAAGAAATATCAAGGCCTCTCTCAAAATTTCTTCATCTATCTTCTTCAATCCAACTGTATAATAAAAAAGGGCTTTTACTATTTTGTCAGAGAGGAAACCAGTTTCGAACAGTATTAACAATTCTGATAACTCATCTTGGCTCATCATTTTAAGCACCATAAGATTCCCTAGCAAATTCGCATTGTTAATAGGAAATTCGGTTTTAATTTGAGATTGTAATTCTTTTTATCTATTTTTTGAAGTTAAAAATGAATGTATTCTTCTAAGAACGCCTATTAGTGTATAAATTTCCCTCCCCGAAATAAAAGCTCTGGAAATAACATTACGGAAAACCCTTTCCGCAATATGGCATTTAAAGGAGGGATAGTTTATGTCTGATAGAATTAAGTGAAAATACTCTAAAGCTTTTTCTTTTTCTAGTCTTGAAGAAGCTCTGGGGGCGCCTTTTCGCCATTGTGCATGGCTTTTATAAATTTCATAAAATATGATTGCCGCAGCATGTGAAACATTTAGAGCCGAATAATTTGATGTAGGAATTGTAACAATAATATCTGTCTGTTTCAATTCTTCATTACTTAGACCACTACTTTCCCGTCCAAAAAGTAAAGCAATTTTTCCATTGATATTTACCAGTCTTTCTACTAGTACTTCAGGGGTTATAACAGTTCTAAGAACATTGTAGTTCATTCCCGTCTTAGCCGTTGTGCCTACTATGAAATCTGCATCCGAAACAGCTTCTTTGAATGTATTAACTATATGCATATTTCTGAGAATATCTATTCCGTGCATCGCGCGTAGTTCTGCTTCAAACATGTTTTCGAATTTGGGATTAACCAGTATGAGTTCTTCTAGTGCAAAATTTTTCATCACACGCGCAATTGCACCAACATTTCCAGCATTTTCTGGCTCTAAAATGACCACTTTAGCATTTATCAAAATAACCATCCACTTCAATTAACATAAAACTGAATAATATCATTATCCTCGAGTATATGTTCTAATCCAACTTTTTCTCCTTCATGCTTAACGGATTTCCCGTATATACGGGCATACTTGAAATTCTTAATAAACCGTACATGAAGCCTCTTAGCTACATCCTCAACGCTGGCGCCCTTTTTAAGAACAAGAGGTTTCTCTGAAACAACTTTTCCAGGCTCCCGAGTGTAAATTCGAATGATGCCTAGTGATTTGAATATCCCCTCTTTAAACTCATCGATTCCTTTTTCTTTAAAAATGGATATCGGATAAATTTCAAATCGTTTACCGTAATAATCCACAAGCCTTTTATAACTCTCGGAAGAACCCACCAAATCCCCCTTAGTGGCAACTATTATAGAATTTTTGTATTCTACACTATTATTCATGGCTAAATCAATATCCTCCAAGGTGGTTTTACCCCAGATACGAACTATTGCATTGATTACACGTTTTCCACGTAAAAAATTTAAAATATCTTCCGGGTTGCCCTCAAAAAAACGCTGACCCATTATTTGGATTCCCCCACTGCCGGTCTTTTTTACTTCAACTGGGGGAGGGTTTAAATTAAGTAGAATTCCAGCAGATTCTAATTCTCCTAATAAAACTCTAACTTGCTGCAAAACATCCTGGGACAAATCTATAACTAAAACTATAGAATCAGCATTTCTGACGGTAGAAAAAATTTGTGGCCCATTCTCGCTGCTTCTACACCCTTCAAAAAGTGCAGGTGATTCCACTATCTGTATGGGGACTGAATTAAAATCTAAAATACCAACTTCAGGACGGGTTGTCGTAAAAGGATAACCGCCTACTTTAGCTTTTGCCCCCGTAAGGTAATTCAAGATTGTGCTTTTTCCAGTGTTTGTTAATCCCACTAAAATAACCTGCCCTGCTCCCTGCTTTTTAATGCTGAAGTCTTGGGTTCTACCATACTTTCTTGCCTTTTCTTTTTCAACTTCAGCCCTGAGTTTCGCTAATCTCTTTTTAAGCTGATTTACGAAATTCTCTGTCCCTTTATGTTTATCCATACACTTTAATAACTCTTGTATCGCCGCAATTTTCTCTTCCTTTGTCTCTGCTTCTTCTAATCTCCTCAAGGCTACTTGGGCCTCAGGATTTAGATTGATTGGCAATTCAAATCCTCCAGTTGAATATTTTTTGTTGGAGGCTGGTTTTGCCGATATTACGGAAAATTGTTAACATTTTTAAATATGTCTAAAAAATGAAGACCTTTATACTTTTTTGAGATTAATTAAGACCAATTTTTCAAAGAAAAATTTTTTTTCTGCTTTTATTTCCACATTAAACTGTTTCTTTTTAACACAAGATAGGGTATCCCCTATTTTAGATAGTGAGGATAAAACCATCTGCACTTGCCCCTCTTCTTTTAAAAAATCATCAAGCCTTGCAAGGAATAAATTAATTACCGCCCTGCCGTTTTTTCCTCCACTCCAAGCTCTTTCAAGTATTCCCCCCACCTTTTCAGTTTCGGGTATTGGCAAATAGGGTGGATTGAAAAGTATTAAACTGAAACTTTCATTGGGTTTTAAAGCACTCCACAAATCCCCTAAACGTATTTCAACACGCATTTCAACTTCATTTAGAGATACATTTATTCTCGCATTCATAACTGCTCTTTGGGAAATATCAACGCCCACAACTTTTTTAGCAATTTTCCCCGCTATAACCGCTAAAATTCCACAACCAGTACCCATGTCAAGAACATAATCATTTTTGGATACGTCCAAATTTTCTGCTAATAAAAAAGTATCATCTGAAGGATCATAAACATCATCAAAAACAAGAAATTTAAATCCCTGATAATCAAAACTTTTCATACTTACTCCTTCTCCAATGGCATAAGAACATTTACTATTTTATTTATCTCCATAGGTGTTAGGTCTCTTACCTTTTTTTCGAATAGCTCAGAGGCGGATTCTAATTTATTAATTTCGATATCTTTACTTTTTAGATAATGCTTTATACTATGTTTTGCCTTTTTATTTGGGTGCATAAACAGAAAACGCACTACCTCAAAGAAGAGGTTCTCATTTGAAATTTCAAACGGTGGAGGCTTTGGTCTCAACAAGATAACTGCAGATTCAACTTTTGGGGGAGGATAAAATGCTTTACTGGGAACCCTCTCTAGTAACTTTGCATCTGCCTTATAGTATACCCCAATAGTTATTCTACCGTAGTCCTTTGTACCCGGTTTTGCTATTAACCTTTTAGCAAATTCCAGCTGGTAGATCAAAACTGCCTTTTCGTATTTTAGTGAGAGAATTTTGAAGGTTAATGGAGAAGATATAGAATAGGGAATGTTGGAAACAATTTTTTGAACTGCGGGAAATTCTAATTTTAGAGCGTCGCCAAGGATTAATTCTACATTATTAAAACTAGATAATTGATTTTTCAGAACGTTGAATAATTTTCGATCCTTCTCTATTGCAAAAACTTTTTTAGCCTTTTCCGCCAGAGCCGCGGTTAGGGTACCTAACCCTGCGCCTATTTCAAGTACCGTATCAGACGGTTTTATTTCCGCGTATTCAATCTCCCTTTTTAGTAAGTTGGAACTGATTAAGAAGTGTTGACCTTTCCTCTTATTTACTTTAATGTTATACTCTCTCAATATTTTGATGGTTTCTAAAAATAAGTTGTCCTTGGACAATTCTAAATCATTCTTGACTAGTTGTGTATGGGCGGGTGAATAGGTAGTACTTGTCTTCTCCCTTTAATTCACTCATAATTCGATTAACTATAGCTTTTTTCGGTTCTGGCATACGCACTCTGCTACTAATATTTTCAAAGCTCTTAAAAGGTTCTTTTTTCCTCTCTTCGAGTATTAACCACATCGTCTTTTTGCCAATACCTGGGATTAGTTTTAACTGGTGCATTCTAGTGGTAATTGGACGCGCATTATTAAAGAAATCTACAAATTCCTTTTCTCTTAGCTGTACAATTTTTTCAATAACAAATGGAAGTTCCGATTTGGCTGTGGGGGTAAGATCCTCATAACGAATACGTCTGTGAACATGGTCGATTTTTTTGCGGGAGCCCTTGCCAATGTAAATTCGTTCCTGAAGAGTGAACGAAGCCCCCTTTCTTGGAACAAGTTCCAGTAGTGTAAAATGAGTTTCACCAATAGCCTGTGTTAGTGGTTCTCTCTGAAAGGTTGGTCGGGGATCATTCGCATGACCTTGTGGTAAAAAGTCTAACACATATGCAAACTCTTCGTACTTCTTAGAACTCAGAATCATCTTCTAATCCCGCCTTTAATTAACTAAAAAGAATCGGTTTTTAGGTTTCCTCTAAAATCTTTAAAATTTTGTTCAACTCCTCCTCAGTAAAAATCTTTTGCTCATTTGTTAAAAAAACACGCAGCTCATCAATACTCTTTGGAACTGCATTAACAATTTGGATAGCAGTACTCTCACTTACTCCAAAGTTTTCAATTAACCTTTTAACGATTTCTATAGACTTCTCAACAGATAACTGTGAAAATTTGGTAGCATAATCTAATGTTACACGTTGGATATAACTTAATTCTCCTTTCATGCTACGTTCCTCTAAAATCTTTTTAACCTCTGCTAAAGTAAGCCGCCTCTCCTTTAGAATCTTAACAGGCAAAAAGGCTACCTCCCACCTACCTATCTAGATAGACCTCAAATGCTCTGGTCGAGCAATAATTACCTTCTCACTATTCCCCATACTAACCGAAACTACATAGGCTCTTCCACGTTTTTCTAATATAGTTCCAATCTTCCCATGAAATCTCATATGAGGCTGACCCTTATGAACACTTGGATCAATTACAATACTAACCTTCTCCCCTGGCTCATACTTTCTCAAAATTCGGCTTAAGGGTGGAAGCCCACGTTGCCTAATGTGCTTCTTGAATACATTCCGAGTACCAGAACGATAACCCCTGGATTTCTTCATCACGAATCACCCATTTCACAATATTACTGTAAGGATATCAAACAAGTTTTCCCATTATTAAAAGTTTTGCAACATTAAAATCGAAAATCCCTAAAATGTACAATTTTTACATTATCCGATTTATATTATTAGAGAACATCTCTTTTCTGTGTTTCCTATAAGTTACAGAGACTACTAAGACTACCTAGATGCTTCTCTTCAACTAATCAATTTTCTCAAACAATACAATCAGCTTCTCTTCACTACTATCACTACACAAATATAAACTAAACCAAATTAATCTTTTACAATTCTCAAGAAATAAACATATTTGGTTTCAACAAGTTTTTCTTTAAACAGACCCACAAAAGCCAATCAAAATGTGCAAAATAATTCGAAAAAATCACCATAAACCTATTTTCATACATTCTAAAAAAGTGTATATTTGTTTGCCTAGGACGACGCTTATCTCGCTTTTTAAGAAACAAAGATTGGGGGGAGGCGCCGAGGACAGGATATTCGTGATATGAAGCGTGTTAATATCATCTCGAACCTGCTTATGGGGATTCTAAAACAGAGCTCCTGACCATCAAGTTAACAGCCTGACGCTCTACCAACTGAGCTACCTCGGCAACCTTCGCGAACACAAATTAGTATTAATCCCTCTTAAACTTTTCTTATTATTAGTAAGATATTGCCAACTTACTTTTCCCTCAAGCGTCTTTTTTAGTTTTTTGGGATGTAGGTGCTTTTTCTTGAGTGTTATAGATATTCTGTTTCAGTTATTATTGGTGGTAGATGGGTGAGGTTGTAGCAGGCGTGAAATCTGAAGTCGCGAGCTTCTTTAGTTTTCCAGGCTGCTTTTTGGGGTAATGCGGTTAAAAACCGGTATGCAATCCTTTCTGGTGCAAAATCAGTACTACATGCAAGCTCCACATCCTGCCTTTCACCCACACAACAAGCCACTAAAATTTGAACTGCTCAAGGGAAAAATTTTAGCAGTCACTTACAAAAAGTACTTTGCGTTAGTATTTTTCTTAGTTTTCTTATTGAACTTGTAGTCATCAGACCGGTTCCTAGTATTTGAAGAGTGGACTCAAGAACCATTCTTTCAATAGGGACTCGAATACATCCAGCACCTCCATTACTTGGAGCTTGTTAAAATTAGTTATCCAATTTTAGGGGCTTTGCGGAGTAGCCTCTAAAAGCGTGGTTGGTCTTCTGCACTCCAGTGACGCGCCTTCTTAGGTCCCCTTAAGAAACCTCACTAATTAAAAAGTGACCTCTAGTATCTTGCTGTCTTGTCTTGAACCCAAAATATAAATTTAGAGAGAATAAAATAATCTCCTGAGGCGCCATATTTTCTTCAAAAGTAATGCACAAGGTAATGCGAAAATAGAAATAACTCCTCCAAATAAATCCTCGAGCTGACAGCAACTTCAATATACTTAAAATATTTGGCAATGAATTAGAAATAGCGTTTAAGTGGTGTCTGTTTGTGGGATATATTTCGATGCGATAAGCCTTTAATTGGTGTGATTCATCTTTTGCCTCTTCCAGGCTCTCCTCGATATGGGCTTTCCCTTAAAGAAATTTGCGATAGGGCTTTAAGCGATGCAGAGGCTTATTCTTCTGGAGGGATGGATGGAATAATACTTGAAAACTATGGTGACGCTCCCTTCTACCCCAAAAGAGTGGGTCCTGAAACAGTGGCATCAATGGTTTACATTGCAACGCGGATAAGAGAAGAAATTGATTTGCCCTTGGGAATAAATGTTTTGCGAAACGATGCCTTGGCAGCGCTTTCAATATCCTACGTGGTAGGGGGTAAATTTGTGAGAGTAAATGTACTCAGCGGAGCCGTGATTACTGATCAGGGCATAATTGAATCGGAGGCTTACAATGTGCTTCGGTTCAGAAAATATATTGGAGCTGATAACATTAGAATATTTGCTGATGTACAAGTCAAACATGCTATGCAGTTAAGAGAGAGATCTCCAGAATTAGAGGCATACGAACTTCTGAATCGCTCCCTAGCAGATGCTTTAATAGTTACTGGGGAAAGTACAGGTATGGAAGCGGATATAAACAAAATCAGAAAAATAAAGGAAAAAATCCCCCAATCAAAAGTTCTAGCAGGAAGCGGTGTTAATAAAAATAATCTTTCAAAGTATCTTACCATATGTGATGGAATAATAGTAGGTACGAGTCTTAAGAAAAACGAAATTACCGAGAACCCGGTAGACCTTAAAAAAGTGAAGGAGTTTGTCAAAGCCAAAATTTAGAGTAAACAGGAGTCTTTTCTAGATAGCCTTTTAAGCAATGTTCTCCAATTTACAGAGAAAAGGTGAGAAACTTTGATTGGTTTGGAGAAGGGCTTCACACCAATAGAAGTAAAGGGGATAAAAATCCCAAATAGAATTGTCTTTCCCCCCACTGATACCAATTTCGGAACAGCCGATGGATTCGTTACAAAGATGGACTTGGACTATTATGAGAGAATATCAAGGGGAGGTTCAGGACTAGTCATAGTGGGGGCTAGTGCTGTAACCAAGAATGGGCGGGGTTTTCCAAATGTTTTGAACGTTTATGATGATCGGTATATAAATGGCTTGAAAAAACTTTTTGCGGTAATAAAGAGAAATGGCGCTATTCCCGGCCTGCAACTTTCTCACGCTGGGCGGCAGGCTTGGATGCCCAACTTTGAACCTGTTGCTCCTTCACCCCTACCCTGCATCTTAAAAAGTGAGAGTCAAGGGTTAGTCATGGAGATGACGAAGCCTAGGGAATTGACTTTGGGCGAAATAGAAGAAATTGAGGATGCATTTGCTGCCGCTGCTGTTAGGGTTAAGAAGGCGGGTGCAGAGTTTATCGAGTTTCATGGTTGTCACGGCTATCTAATACACGAGTTTTTATCACCCCTCTCAAATAAAAGGACTGATGATTATGGTGGTAATCTCGAAAATCGGGCGAGATTCGCTGTTAACCTAATTATGAAAACTAGAGATAGTCTCGGTGAGCGTTTTCCCCTGTGCTTTAGGATGAGCGCCGATGGTCGGATTGAAGGTGATTTAAACTTGGAGGAATCTAAGAGGTTGGCACAAATGTTGGTTGATGCCGGGATAGACGTTTTGCATGTTTCTAGTGGTCGTTTCGAGAGCATCGACTATATTTCCCCAACGAAGAATCTTGGGGAGTGTGTTAACGTTCACTTGGCTAAAGGCATCAAGGAGTGTGTTGATGTACCCGTCATAACAGTAGGCGCGATTTACGACCTTATAACTGCTGAGAAAATTCTCTGCGAAGAAAAGGCGGATATGGTAGCTATTGGACGGGCGCAAATAGCGGATCCCGAACTCGTAAACAAGTCTAAGCGGGGTGAATTTGATTCCATAAAGAAGTGTATTAGATGCAACGAATGCGGCTTATCGCTTTATATGGAGCCTGGAATGCGCTGTGTTGTAAACAAAGATTTGCCAAAAATCGCGCCAGACACGCCTCGCATTAAGGTTTAGCTGAGAAGTATCTACGGCTTTTGAAATGTGCAGTAAAATATTAAGTAAATGTTTTCTTCTTTTTCGTTACCTTTTCTAGGCGTTCTTCTATGACGTCTACCCCTATACCTGGCATTTGTGGTACATTTATGGTTCCATCATGGTTAATTTGGAATGGAGGTTCTACTATATCTTCTTTATAGTATCTGGTACTTGCCGATATGTCGTTAGGTAATTTGTAGTTTGGTAGGCTTGCTATGGCTACATTTATTGCGCGCCCGATTCCCGTTTCAAGCATCCCCCCGCACCATACTGGAACCCCCTTTTCTTGGCAGTAATCGTGTATTTGCTTTGCCTTTTGTAAACCCCCTACTCTGCCCACTTTTATGTTGATTATTTTGCAGCTACCTAGTTTGATTGCCGCTTGAGCGCTGCTTAGATTGGGAACACTTTCATCTAGGCAGATGGGAGTTTTCATTTTACTCTGGAGTTCTGCATGATAAACCAAGTCGTCATAATCTAAAGGTTGCTCTATCATTAATAGATTATATTTGTCTAGCTTCTGTAGATGATTTAAATCATTAATTGTATATGCACCATTCGCATCTACCATTAAGCTTATATCAGGATACGCTTCCCTTACCTTTTCCACCACTTCGATGTCCCATTGTGGCTTTATTTTTACTTTTATTCTGTGATAATTTTGTTCCAGATAATTACTTATAATCTCCAGTAGTTTATCAACGCTCTCTTGAATCCCTATGCTCACACCGCTCTCTATTCGGTTCTTTACTCCGCCAAGTAGTTTTGAGAGAGAAACTTTTCTTGCCTTTGCATATGCGTCTATGAATGCTTCTTCGATTGCTGCACATGCCATGTTATGTCCTCGTATTGGTTTTAACATTGATAAGAGGTCCTCTGGGTTTTCCACGTCTCTCTTAAGGATTGTGGGAATAATAAACTGGGATAAAACATGCCAAGCAGTTTCAACGGTTTCATACGAGTACCAGGGGCTTTGCTCTGCTACACACTCTCCAAATCCTTCAAGATCTTGTGTTTCTATTTTGACAATTATTGCAGTTTTATGGTATTCCCTTCCCAAGCTGGTCTCGAAGGGTGAAACATATTCCATTTTTATTTTTCTGAGTTCAATTTTTTCTATAAACATTAGATATCTACCATACTATGTTCCAATTTCTTTTAGCTCATCTTCCAATAAGTGATCCTTTAAAAGTAGGTAGAAGTTGCGTCTTTCACCCTCAATTATTTCCGAAATAAAATCTGCAGCGATGTATCTTTTACTAAAATAGTTTAAAAACAGTGGCCTTATTTTTTGCACCCAGTCTATAGCCAAATCTATAGACTCCTCCTTAACCCTTCTAATGCTTTGTGGTACTTCAATAAGTATAAGATTTGAATCTATATTGGGGTTGCTTTTTACAACTATTCTAATATCCTTTTTGAGTGCTTTTGTTTCGTTCGCAATTTCCACTCCCTCTGTCAACAGCTTATCTAAGTTAATTTTTGCGTTTTTACCTTGCTCTTTATCTACTACTCTTTTAGATTTTAGCCACCATTCTGCTACGAATCGGTCGGTTGGCATTCCCTCATTGAGCTTGTCCTTCATAATGCCATAATAGTTGGGGAGGTAGGTTCTGCAAATTACACCCAACTTTCTAAGGTTGAAGTTTCCGTTTAATCCCTGTAAGGGGTCGAAAGTCCACTTCATCAGGTTAAACCCCATCTTGATTACACACTCTCGCTGCTTCATTTTCAGCATATAGCCTAAACCTGAACTCTGGAGTTCAGGTAAAACTCCTGTTTGGTGGGAGTAGAAATATGACTGGTTACCTTTACTCGCTGGGAATCCGACGCAGAACCCTACCAGGTTTTGCCGTTCATCAAATGCACCAAGCAGTAATCCTCCATTATTCTGAAGTGCGATAAGTAAGGGTGGTGGGGTTGATTCCTCTGTTCCCCAAATACGCTTTTCCAACTCGCTGCATTTTTCGAAGTCTTCCAGTTTTTCGATTCTTTCTATATGAAACATGTTTGTCTCCACCAATAGAAATATCTACCATAAAGAATCTTTTAATCCTCTTTAGAATTTTGCTCTTAAACCTATAAGTTTCACATCTCGGAAAAGTTATGGGAACGTTTTCAGTAGATAAATAAGATTTTGTAGCAGGTACAATGGAATTAAAAATAACTGTAGGCAGCATCTAGTGATTTAATTTTTCGGTCATGTCTCAAAAATGGAATTTATCAAAATTTTTCTAAAGCATTTTTTTGAGGTAAATGGACCCAACTAACACTGCATTGTCGAAGACATCACTACTGCAAACCATAACTTGGATATAAAGAAAAGGCTGTCTGAAAAAATCTCTCTATAACCAGAAAAAGTGGAGGAATACTACGTTCTTGAAAACGCTAAAGGGTAACCGCAAAATCTCTACAAACATACTGCCATAAAGGAGAGGCTACCAGTAACCAAAGTAGATAGACTCAACAGGTGTCCAAACGGTTCACTAAAAGGCGTGGTATGTGGGATTTAACTATGTGAGGTAGCACTTGCATGTCTGGGTGTTCTTTTTCTCATTCTTGATTGTGGTTCTTGATGTGAGGTTGCTTTTTGGGGCGGAATTTAGATTAATTTGGGCATAGGTAAGGTTCAAATAATCAAATGAACCAACTCAAATCCGAGAAGTGCACTGTTGTTGAGGAAAACGTCCATAATTTAGAGAGTGGTGTGGCCTTGCACATTTATCTTGTCGACTGTTTATGGCATAAAGAACCTTAGAAGGAGAGATGATGTGTTTGGATTATGAAGACGAAGAATTTGTTAATTTTGCAGTGAAAAGGTACGTTGCCCTCATTAAAATAGCTCGTAGGGCTATACGTGAGGTTTTCAAAGAACCCAAACCCAGAATAGAAGAGGAAGCGCGTCTAATAGAGGCTCTTCTAACTTCTTCGCCGCCGATTTATATCTGGGAAGACTATATTAAGTATCTCCAGAAAGAGAGGATAAAGAGGATAATAGAAGCTGGTGAGAAAAAGAGTCTTATTTTAGAAACGGTTAGGGAGGAGCTTAGCGAATATCAACTTATGCTGAGTTTTGAATTAACAAAAGATAAAATTATAATCAAGCCAAAAGCCTTTCTGGGTAAAGAGGTTTGGGGTGTAGTGAACGAGGTGCTGAAAACTTACGGGTTTGAGTGGGTTTCAAGAGATAAGGAAAGCTTTTGGGAAAGGTAACTCTAATTTGCTTTTTCTTTTTTAACACTAGACGAATTCGTTTATTAACTTTTTAATCTAATTTATTTAGCTTTCACAATAATAAGAGAGAATACGAGGGCTTCAAATGCTCAGAGGAACGCCTTTTTGGCTTTCATAACAGTCTATCTAGGTGGTTAAAAATGCCCAAAAATAAACACGTAACTTGTGTAGTAATGTTGCAATTTCATATGGAAAGAGGGGAGTAAAATAGACAAAAAGATTTAATAATAATCTATTACTGGGATTTCTAGAATTGCGTGGTGAGCAGCTATGTCGGAAACTGGAGCAAAACAAGTTGGAAAAAGGAACTTTATTTTGGTTGATTTAATTGGTCGTGTTAAAAGCACTGGAAAAGTTTTTGATACAACAATTCAAGAAGTTGCAGTAAAGGCAGATATTTTCAATGAGCGTGAAGTATACAAACCCCGACTGGTTGTGGTTGGTGCTGGTTGGGTGCTTCCTGGGCTAGATGAGGCTTTGGAAACAATGAATGTTGGTGAAACAAAAGTTGTAGAAATTCCGCCAGAGAAGGGATTTGGTGAGAGAGATCCTAAAAATATTAAAACTTTTTCTGCGCGGGAATTTCTAAAACAAAATGTTAAACCAAGACCGGGGATGACGATACGCGTGAAGGGGCGTCTAGCAACAGTTCAAAAGGTGGGCGGTGGTAGGGTACGCGTTGATATGAATCATCCACTAGCGGGGCAAATTTTAGAGTATGAGGTGACGATAAGAAACATATTAGAGAAAGATGAAGATAAGATAAAAGCGTTAATTGAGAATAGAATTTCTGGTGTTGATTCTAACAAATTTAAAATTAATATTGCAGGGAAGTCGGTTGAGATATCTATACCTACCGAAATAGTTCTTGCTAATAATATTCAGCTGGCTAAAATTGGACTTGTAAGTGATGTCTTCTCAAATTTTGATTTTGAAAATGTTAAATTCTTAGAAACCTTTGAAAGAACCACTACGACACAATCTTGAGTAGTACTAACCTAAGTACCTTTCCTGTTCTACATTCCTCTATCTTCTCCATTACCTCTTCAATAGTGCATTTATCTCCTTCGAAGAGGCCGTCAGGTCTACAGAAATCTATGAAACGACAGTCATAAAAGTTGCAATTAATTGGCGAATAAGTAATGGTAACTCCTGGTATAACTTGTTTTGCTTCTAAAGCGGCGGGAATATTTGAGTATTTAACCTCCACGACACGTACTCCTTCTTCATGAATTTTACAAGGATGTTCTATGTCACGGACGTCAATTATTTCGTACACTCTTTTCGGTTTAAGATTGCTAATACATACTTTATAAAATTCGCATTTTTCACATGGTTCAGCATGGCCCATGTAAACGAATTTTTCTCCTTTCTTTGCTTGTTTAACACCAACAAGGGTTAAAATGCTGGTCATAGACAATCCCAAAAATCCTTTAGATTACCCCCGTAACTGTTGCAGCTTCTTCTGCTAATTTTGGATTTATCTTTTTTTCATCAAGGATGGTATATCTATCACTTCTAATTTCTTTTGCTCCACAAATCGCTTTAATAATTATTTCGCTATCTACATGAATATCTTTCGCAGTTGTAGGCGCGCCAACAGTCTTTAGAGTATCAACTATAGTTTTCCAATCACCATCATGCAAATACATCATGATTATAGTTCCAATTCCACATTGCTCTCCATGATAAGCTGTATTCGGTGCTATCTGGTCAAGTTTATGGCTAAACATATGCTCAGCACCACTTGATGGACGGCTTGAGCCCGCTAGGGCCATGGCAATTCCGCTTTTAATTAGTCCTTCTACCACCAGTTGGTAGCCTTTTTTGGTTTTGTCCCTTACGAATTTTGCATTTCTAACTAGGTATTCGCCGCTCTCTTTAGCCATAGTTGCAGCTTGCTTGTCGAATCTTTCATTTTTGCGCAAATGAGCTAGCTCCCAATCTTTTACAGAAGTAAGCTTAGCTATTAAATCTCCACACCCTGATGCGGTTAATCGGTATGGCGCTTTTGATATAATATCAATATCTGCAATAATTGCAATGGGGGAATTTGCCTCTATAGAAAATGGAGCGATGTGATTAATTTTTGCTCGAGGTGAAGCTATTCCGTCATGTGAAGCTGCAGTTGGAACACTAATGAAAGGTATATTCTCCTGCGAAGCGGAAAGCTTTGATACGTCTATTACCCCCCCTCCTCCCACACCCAATATTACCTTGCTTTTTAATTTTCGTACCTCTTCTCTAACTTGGTCAACAGCAAATTTTGTAGCTCTTTCTATCAGTTTAAATGAGTAATCTATTCCTGATTCTTTAAGCGAATTGGAAATCTTATCCTCAGTAACTTTTATTACTATAGGATCTGAAACTATCAAAGCTCCACCCGCAATGCCCAATCCCAAGCAGATTTCTCCCACTCTGCTAAGAGCACCTTCTTCGGTCAAAATTGGAATATGCACCTTTTTTCCCGTCTTAAACTGTAATCTCATCTCAGTTTTCACCGATTGGCTAAAGTTATTATTGATTATTCCCTATAATATGAGTATTCCTCTTTGAGTTTTTCGCATTTATAAACGATAATTTTTTTACGAAGCCCCCTTGGTCTAAAGCCTAGAGGACGTGACCTTTTGTTTTCTATAAAAATTTGGGAACATTAAATCCTATTCATTACATCCTTAAAAATGAATCTGAGGATAGTAAAAAATTTGGCAGTCTCATTGTCATTCTTTAGACCTGTCCAAATAAGGGTGGGCTTATAAACTGTTTGGGGGTAGTTTTTCTTATGTGGCCTAGTGGTTTTGATTTCTGGGGTTTTGTTTTGGGTTTGGGTGTTTTCCGCCGGAACAAGGTTCCCCTGGAGCTCAAGGTTCTGGGGGTGGTTAACTGCATCTTCATGAGCAGCTTCCGCAGAACCGCTAGGGTGCTCTCCCTTTTTAAAAAATCAGCAAGAGCGCCGTGCACTACTGGGTAGCCCGGTTCAAGGAGAAGGTGAAAGTAGGGATGGAGCCCAGGGTCCGGGGAACAGTGGCCATCGATGAAACCGTGATTAACATCAACGGGGAACGCTTCTATCTCTACGCCGCCTTGGACGTTGAGCGGAACGAGGTGGTCTGGATGCGGGTCTACCCCTCTCGGAACTACCTCACCACCAAGGATTTCATAAAAAACGTGCTGAAATACTGCGAGAACCAGCCCCGGTTCCTGGTGAACGGAGGACCCTGGTACAAAGACGCCTTCCGGGACCTCAAGCTGAGCTATACCCACGAGGCCTTCGGTGATAGGAGCAAGGTGGAGGCGGTTTTCTCCTCGTACAAGCAGCGCAGCAGGGTCTACTTCAACAACTTCAACCTCAACTTCAGAGCGGAGCCGAAGAAGGGAGACCCCGCACTGTGGTCGAAGAGATAGTAATTCGGTAATATTTTTAGCTTTTGAATGTCTGTTTTAATTTGGTGATGGTTA
>JAHAWU010000212.1 GCA_018383815.1 Candidatus Jordarchaeia archaeon
CGCCTTTTCCATAAACTGTTTTCTAAAATTCTTCCGAAGATGTAAAAGCGACCATTACCCTATAAAAACGTACATCCTTGGAAGTTTATACGTAACGAGGGGATTAACAGAAGCGGTAATTATTCACCTTGTTAATAAGCTTCAACGCAAATCCGTAGCTGAGGGGAACAATAGGTGAGCATTACCAAGATAGGGAAGAGCGCTACAACCGGCGCTATTAACATATTTACAGGCAAAATGATCTCAAAAATAATCGGAGTTATTGGCGGAATAATTACTGTGAGGATTTTAGGTCCGGAAAATTATGGCTTACTAGTAATAGCCGCCACGGCGCCTAACATTTTATTCCTCATCAGCGATTTTGGAATGAACACGGCGGTGACAAGGTTCATGTCCGAAGCCCACACTAAAAACAAAACAGAACAACTGCGTTACATATTTTATTCAGGATTCATTTTTAAAGCTCTCCTTTGCGGTTGTTTATCTGTCATATGTTTTGTCGGGGCAGAATTTTTTGCTTCAGCTTTTGCAAAGGCCTCAGTGACACCGCTAATTCAAATAGCCTCACTTTTAATTCTGGCATGGCCCCTCAGTGATTTCGCCGATTCGGTGCTTCTCGCGCTAGATTTAACAAAATACAATGCCATTTTCATGATTTTATCAGAAATTCTAATTTCAGTTTTACCCATTTTATTAATGATAATTTTCGCTTCCGAGACCGCTTTCGCCCTCATGGGAATGGTTGCAGCCACCCTTACCACAGTCTTTTTGCAACTAATTTTATGCTTCTGCCAAGTATCAAAAATTTCCAATAACCCTAACGGTACCAGCATTTTGGCGGGTATAAGAAATTCTCTAAAACAATCTTTAATTTATGGCTTACCCCTACAAGCCATCATATTCATCGACGGCGGCTTGGGACGATTCCAAAAGTTTATGGTTGCAAGGTTTGGCAATCCCTTCGAGGTTGGGAACTACAGCGTCGCCCAAAACAGCAGCAATTTTGTAGATTACCTCGCATGGCCCGTATCCCTCGTAATTTTTCCAATGTTTTCAAAAGTCGATCCTAAAAAGGAAAATGAAGGTTTGAAAAAACTATTACATTACTCATTAAAATTTTCTACTTTGGTGATTCTGCCAGCAGCCCTCACCATTTTTCTTCTAGGCGAACCGATAATAACAATACTCTTTGGGCAGGAATATGAATTTGCGTGGAACTACCTAATACTTCTCTCCATAAGTTGGCTAACATATGGATTAGGCGGTGTCCACATGAGAAAATTACTGTTAGCACAAGGAGATACAAAGTTTTTAACCCTGAACGATTTAATCACAGCTATATTAAACATTTCCTTAGCCTTAGTCTTAGTTCCCTCCTACGGAATTTTCGGGCTTATAATAGCAAATCTACTGGCGGTGTGGCCCTCCTATGCACTCAAGTACAGAAGGATTCGACAACAATATAAAATTTCTTTTCCAAAGAAGGATTTGCTGAGAGTTTACATATCTGTCGCATTAACCACACTTATAACACTACCTATGATTTGGCTAATACAAGATCAACTGCTAAAGCTCATACTAGGCCTTATGCTTATTCTATCAGCTTACTTGATATTATTGATCTTAACAAGAACTATAACAATAGATGACATACAGATTCTCCGCGGAATGATAGGCGACTCTTACATGTATAAGTTTATTAAAATATTGCTAGATTCTATGGAGAAAATTATTCAAACTTTTAAACTTGAAAACATAAGGAATTAAATGACACTTTTGAAGCTGCAATGGAAATCTTTCTACTTTAAGCATTTATGTGCTATAACCAGTTTAGAATAGGCAATCGGAAGATAAAACTTCTTATTCCGTCCACAAGTTTTAGCGTTCTTGGAAGCGGCACTGTATCTATAACTCTAACTTTATAATTATATTTTGCAAGTTCATTTGGTAACCACTCGCTAATGTGCTTCTCGTATGGATTACCATAAATTTCCTCCTGCGGCCAATTTAAAGGATAAGAAACAATAATTTGTTTCGTGCTTATTCTATCTAATTCTTCTAAAAGCCTATGGCCATCACTTTTGGGTAAATGCTCCAGAAGTTCACATGCCAAAGCTATATCAACGCTCTTTTCCCTTAACGGAATATGTGGAATCTTAACTTGGAGTAGTTCGTTATAGACTTTCAAATTACGTAACCTTTCTAGATGCGGACGCCATATATCTGTTCCAATAATATAAGGAAAACCAAGCTTTCTAGTTCTAATAAGAAACCCCCATTCCCCACAACCACAACCAACATCAAAAATAACCATATCTTGCAAATTTTTTGGAAGAAGTTCAAGCACATAAGAATTCAGCAAAGGAGTATGACTCATTCCTTGTACACATATCTTTGTAAAGAAATTTTTGACTAAAAATATTTTCGTCAATTTTGCATATTTCAAAATTCAATCTCTACTCATTTTCAATTATTTAATAGGTTTTGAGTCAACGCAGATTTAATTTAAGTGGTTGCATAGGATTAAGATTTCTACCTGCTAATAAATTTGAGGTATAATTCCTCAATTTTTCTAAGGACAACATTTCTGCCATGCTCATCTTCGAAAAATTTCCTGGCTTTTTCCGTGATCTCCATATATTGGTCTTCAGACAACCTTAAAATCCATAAAATCTTTTCAGCTATGTCTCGTGGGTCGAAACTTGTTTTTATAACACCTGCCTCGTAGGCCCTAGGATCCAAGTTCAGGGTTGTTATTACTGGACGCCCAGAAGCCAACGCTTCTAAAGCCACAAGGGGTAATATATAACCTTCATATTTTTCCGGAATAACCACAACCTTGGCTGAACGGTATTGTTCCGACAATTTTTTACGGTCATATATAGGTCCAGCAAAGTGTACAATTTCCTCGAGATTCGACTTCTTCACAAGTTTCTCCAATTTTTCCCTTTGGGGGCCCTCCCCGACTATTAAAAACTCACAATTTGGAAAAAAACTCCTTACGTAGCCCGCGGCTTCAATGAGTAAATCAAGACCATAAACTCTTGCAAGGGTTCCTACATAAAGGACGATGTTTTTGTCAATTCTAGGTTTTGGACTAAAGGAAAAGAATCCCTCATCAATCATGTGGGGAATTACGTAAACCTTGTCAGGATTAGCATCGTAAGTGGTGATGATTATTTCCTTTAATTTTTTAGACTGGGCTATTACAGCGCTTGCAGATTTAATCATCAACTTAAAAAAGGGATGCGCTATCTTGTAGACATATTCTTTTCTCCAGCGTGTCTCCTTCGACCATAAGCTTTGAAAGCCATGAAATGTAGCTACAACGGGCTTCCTAAACATAAAACCTAAAATTAGTCCAGTTGCCAGGGGGGCAAAACCATGGTCATGTATAACGTCCATTTTTCCACTAATCATGAATGGAATGCCCAACACAACTTGGTTAATAATAAGCATTAATCGTGAAAAAGCAGATGCCCCAGATGGTCCGACACGAAGAATACATGTTCCCCTCCAGTTTTCGAGCGACGGCGTTCCTTTATATTTACGTGTAATAAAACTTACCTTGTGTCCTCGCGTTTTTAAGCCTTCAATGAGGTTTGCCACTGCAAGTGTTGTCCCATCCACCTTGGGATAAAACCCACTTGAAATTACTAAAACGTGGAGCACCCGCCTTTCCATCACTCTTCAACCACTAACCTATATATCGATAACAAAACGAAACTTATATGTTTCACAATTATAACAAATGGGATGTTTAAGAAAAATCCTTAGAGTGGCGTTAGTAAATATGAATGAGCGTTGAGGTATAACTCCTTGAAATTTCTAATGATAACTTTTGATTTTCCTCCCATGGTTGGCGGGATTCAGACACGCGCGGAAAATTATGTAAAAAATTTAGCTAGGATGGGACACAACGTTAATGTAATTCACATCATTGACCCAGAAGTTATCAAAAGCTTTTACGGTGGAACGATTCCGTCGGAGGGGTTTTCTGAAAGTTTTTTGGGAGCAAGGGTTTTTAGATACACTTCATCCATCAGAAAAATATTCAGGATATTTTTCGGGGCTCTTAAAGAG
>JAHAWU010000075.1 GCA_018383815.1 Candidatus Jordarchaeia archaeon
AGACCCGCCACTTCCGGAGAAAGAGAACCGCCATGGAGAAGGTGATTCCCCTCTATAAAGCAGAGGCCCCGAAGCCCGCCAGTCCTCCGAGAATCTTCTGGGGCTATATTAACCCCCCAACCCCCGCATAAACAAACAATAACCAGGAAAACTACATACCTAAGACGGGTTCCCAAATGGATTCTTAGAAGAGAAACCCACATATAATCGAGAGAAAAGAACAGCCCATAAAAACATTACAAAAATACTCATTTAAAGCATAATAATCCTACTTCCCTATCCATTAATCATCAATCTACACAACCTGCAGCCACAAATACCTGCATATTAAAAGGTATAAAGGGGAAAACAGAGAATTATTTTGACTTCTAAAGTGGGAGGTTAAAGAACTTTTTAGAGTTCTATTCCATGTATTGGAAAAATCCTCTCCTTTACCTCCCTTACCACTTGCTTTACCTCCTCAAAAATTTTCTTTTTCATTCTTTCATCTGTCATTACCTCTGGATCTCCCATGTGGATTGGTGCATGAGCGTTTAACCCAATTTTTCTCGAAATATTTTCATAGAGTTCTCTCCAAGTTTCAGGAGTTTCTTTGGGAATAGGTAAGTTGAGTATTTCGTAAAGCATAGAAGTCCAAGCCCTTGCCACAACATCCATTTGGTAACCGCCGCCACCAAACATTAGATATTTTCCATCACACACTTCGTGAGCTAATTTGTGCATCGTCCCAAACACTTTTACATAACTGTTAATCGTAAGGGCCTCCGAGGTCAGGGGGTCAGTATAGTGAGTGTCTACCCCTGACTGTTGCAAAAGTATTTCTGGTTGATAAGCCCTGACCAAGGGAGGTACAATTTCGTTGAACGCATAGATATAAGCCTCATCAAAGGTGTGGGGGGGAAGGGGTATATTTACGCAGTAGCCCTTTCCCTCCCCCTCTCCCATCTCAAATACGAAGCCGGATCCGGGGAAAAGATAGGTTCCATCCTCATGTAGAGACACAGTTAAGACGCTTGACTCTGAGTAGAAGGCATCTTGGGTTCCATCAGCATGGTGACAGTCGAAGTCCACAATCATCACTCTTTTTAGGTGATATTTTCTCTGAATATAACGAATAGTGCAAGCAATATCGTTGAATACACAGAAACCAGAACCTCTACTTTTTGTGGCGTGATGAAGCCCCCCACCGATATTAAATGCGTGTTGAACTTTACCCGTGTTTATTAGGTCAGCGGCTTTCAGCGAACCGCCAACTATGTTTCTGGTCACTTCGAACATTCCGGGAAAAGCGGGAGTATCGCCGTAGTCTAGATAACCCTCTCCTGTTTTGCTAAAGTATTTTACCATTTCGATGTATTCAGGGCTGTGAACAAGCTCTAATTCTTCCTCTTCACACATTTGTGGTTCGACTAACGTTACATTGGGGTCGTTGAGAATGCCTATGCTTTCCATTAGCCTGAGAGCTAGCTCTAATCTTTGAGGACGTAAGGGGTGATCGGGACCAAAATAGTACTTTTTGTAGTTGTTGGAGTAAATTATCGCAATTTTGCCAGTCATCAAAGTCCCCCTTTTCAAACTTATGGATAGAATAAAAGTGATAGGGGTTATTTTAACGAACAATAAATACTGGTCTTTTACTCCAGCGCACAATTCTTATGGCGTGGCTCCCCACAGATACCCTTTGAACCCCTGTGCTTCCCCTTGTGCCAACGACTATCAAGTCTGCTCCGTCTCTCTCAGCTTGATCTACCACTAATTCTGCTGGATCTCCCTCTAAAACAAATTTGGTGACCTTTAATCCTTTAACCTTAGCCTTCTTCTCCGCCTCATCCACAAATTGGTTTGCCTTTATCTTCATCTTCTCCCTAATTTCCCCTATACTATCTTTAGCATAGGGTTCAAGACGTTCCAACTGAGACTGCTCCACGACACTTAAAACAACAAGTTCGGACTTGAAAGCCTCCGCAAGTCCAATAGCGTAATTTACAGCCTTTTCTGCATACTTGGATCCGTCTGTAGCCACCAAAATTTTCTTAAACATAGATAAAGTACCAGCATGGAACCATTTTTATTTAACTATATTAGCTATATTTGGCTTAAAAAGGTTAATAATTTGGAATTGTCTGCCCAATTGGAAGGGTGCTATTTCCTTAGTGCCTCTTTGGCGCTACTTTTCAATTTTCTTTATTATATTTTTAATAAAATGTTAAAAATTTGAAATAATTTAAAATTTATCAAACTATATTATATCCAAGGTAAAAGTGTACAACTAAGAGTCTCTAAGGCAATGTTTAAATTCTAAAATCTGTTCGTTTTCCTAGACTTCTGGGAGTTGTTTGTATTGTCCAAGAAAAGTAGAATCAGAGAATTGCAAGAGGAAATATTGAAGCTTAAAAAAAGTGAGAACGTGTTTATTGCGGCTCACAATTACCAGAGGCCTGAGATTCAGGAAATAGCAGATGTTCTTGGCGATAGCCTGGAGTTGGCGATGCTTGCCCAAAAAAACATTGAAGGTGACATTATCGTTTTTTGCGGCGTCGACTTTATGGCGGAGACCATGTCAATTCTCAACCCAGATGCCCAAGTCTATGTTCCAGAACCAAAAGCCAAATGTCCTATGGCGGCAATGTGCCCAAAAAGCATCGTGGAAAAGGCAAAAAAGGAGCATCCAGGCCTACCAGTAGTTTTATATGTTAATACTCTCGCGGAGGCAAAGGCGGAAGCCGATGTTATGTGCACATCTGCGAACGCAGCTAAAGTTGTAGGGGCCCTAGGCTCAGATAAGGTTCTATTCGGGCCTGATGCAAATCTGGCAGCTTATGTGGAGAAGAGGACTGGAGTTAAGACTATTCCAGTACCAGAGGACGGATACTGCATAGTACATGTAAGATTCACGGCAGATAAGATTCTCGAATTGAAGAATAAGTATCCCGACGCAGTTATACTTGTTCACCCAGAGTGCGAAATGGAGGTTCAGGAAGTAGCGGATGTGGTTGCATCTACAAGTCAAATGCTCAAATATGTTAAAGACTCAAAAGAGAGGAAATTCATCATTGGAACAGAAACAGGACTGATAGACCGCATGAGAAGAGAAGTTGGTGGAAACAAGATATTTATTCCCGCGTCAGAAACCGCCATCTGCAGAAACATGAAGCTGAATACTCTGGAAAAAATTCGAGACGTAATCATCAGTAAATCCCATAATAACTTAATTAAGGTTCCAGAACGTATAGCAGAGAAAGCAAGAAACGCTCTCGAGAAAATGTTTGAGTTAACTAGGTAATTTTAGCAAAAATGGTGACAACACTCATCTTATTAAAGGTAGAATGAACTGAAATGTTAAAATATGTAAAAGAGGGGAAAACTAGTAGGGATTGACCCTTGGGAAAAAACGCTCTTAAAAATTAGCTGACCAGACAAGTGGTACCTCTATGCTCGAAGAATGGGAATAGTACGACTAGATTTTGGACATGTCACAAATTCGGGTTAGTAAGAAAGCATATCTCCGCCATGAACTGCTGAGAGGAAAACCACACTGTCTCCATCTTGTAATTTTGTATCTATCCCTTGAAGCAAATCTATATCTACCTTGTTTATTAGAATAATTATGCCGGGATTCAGCTGACCTTCATTAACTGTGATGGCATTAAAAAGCTTCTCGTCAACTTCACGTATTAAGTTGATAAGTGAGCGAACAGTGGCCCCATTTTCAATAGTGAATAGCATTTTACTCTTTTTTGCGGCATATTTAAGAGAAGACAAAGCTTGTACAATCACCTTCACGGAAAACTCACCTATGAAAAAAGTTTATTGAATTTCCAAATATAGTCCACTATATTTAAATTGATTTAAAATTAATCGTTGTAAAAAAATTATGAAGGGATGATCAAAATAGGTGCGTTTCCTCATCGCTCGACAAGCTCAGTGCAGGTCAGTTTTCTCATCCAAATACACTTATGAGCGAGCACTCTTTTTAGTGTTTCTGTCAAGACTAACAGGCATACTTCGACGTGGATGCTGGTGTTAATAAACAAGGCAAGAACTAGTTTTAAGCCAAGCTCCGTGTATCACTAGTCTTTTATTTTGGTTCTAATTTTGCTTTTTAGCCAGTAAGGTATTGCTTGGACTAGTATTTGAAAATAGGATTTTCTCCCCATTAAAAGGTCGCCTACTAGTTTCTGCATGCCCTTATCTGACATAATTTCGGCTCCCACATTGGAAGACTGCCCCCTTAAGAAGTAGTTTTGGAGCCAAACACCCCATTTCAATTCGCTTCCCATCTGTTTTTTTAATTTTTTCTGATAAACTGCCAAGTATTTCTCACTAAAATCATCTTTTTTGAACGCTTTACCGATAATGTCTGCAGCTATTTTCCCGCTAACCATAGAGTAATACATACCTTCTCCCGTAATGGGAGACACGGTACCAGCAGCGTCACCCAAAAGTACGACTCTGTTCGAATAAATTTTAGAATACATACCTCCGAGGGGAACCAAGGCGGCATCAAAACGAACTATCTCTGCGCCCTCAAGCCTTCTTGAAGCTATAGGATGTTTCTTAACAAATTTTTCAAGATAGATTTTTAGATTTCCCCTAACCTTAGAAAGAAGTGATCCCACACCAACCGCTAGACAGTCTCTCTTTGGAAAAATCCAGGCATAACCAAAAGGAGACACATCACTACCATAGTAGAACTCGTTTATATTTCCAAACCTTTCATCTATAAGTTCGGGCTCCATACTCATTAAATACTGCACACAGAAACCCAGAGATTCCCGGCCCTCCACAGGGTTTAAAAAATTTTTAATGAGAGAGTTAACTCCGTCCGCTCCCACCACCATTTTCGTCTGAAGTGTTTCAGACGTAACCAGCTCCACATGGCTCTGTCGCACCTTTAACTTCTTCGCACGCTCATTTGATCTTACCTCAGCACCAGCGGAAACCGCTCTTTGAGCCAGATATTTCCCCAGTTTGGTACGATGAACATTACCTCCCACCCTCTCATTATATTCTATAGTAAACGATTCCTCTTCACGGTACATCACTCTAACTCCCCAAATCTCCCTTTCTATAATACTCTCATCCAAATAAAATTCGCGTATGGCTCTCTCTGTTAACATGCCACCGCAGGGTTTATCCTTATTCGGTTCGGTTCTCTCGTCCAAAACAAGTACATCTAATCCCAGTGAAGCCAATTTTTCCGAACAAACAAGTCCAGAGGGCCCCCCACCCACAATTATTACATCCCAATCCATTTACAACACCTCAAAAAGCATTCACTCAAACAATATCTCCAAAGCTTACAATAGCGCTCAGAGCGATTTTAATGGCCTCATCTAGTCCCTGCAACAGTTCTGATGCATACTTTACGGCATGAACTAAACTCTCTTCAGTTCCCGGCTTATCACTCACAACCATTATTGCAGCAGTCCTCATTTTGTAAATTTTTCCCAAAGTAAAAATAGCTGAGCTTTCCATATCTATTCCAATAGAGCCTTTTTTAACCGCCTTCTTGTATAATTCAGGCGTCTCCCTAAATAGAGCATCCGTAGTCCAAACGGGACCCACATAAATTTTCCTATCACAATCCTTGGATTTTTGGATGAGTAAATCTGTTAAATTGGAATCGGCTTCTACTTTTTCTCCTTTCATATAGTGTCTGGTAGTGCCGTCGCCTTTGAAGGCGGAATTCGCTATGACTATATCCCCGATGTGTAGATATTCCATTAGTCCTCCCACAAAATCTACTCTCACGGCGATTTTGACCTTAGCCCTATGTAATGCCTCCATAACAATAGCCGCAGAGGGACATCCGATTCCAGTTGGAACTACGGACACATCCAAGGAATCTACTTTTCCCAGATGTGTTTGGCCCTTGAGCTCGGGTTTCTTTATAAAACTCAGTATCCTGCTGGTGCAAGTCGGGACTGCTGGAAGCAACACTCTTTTTGCAATGGCGTTGGGCCCGCAACCAAGCAACATGTTCACAATTAAGGAATCCTCAGACAAAAACCTCATCCCTATTGATTTGGGTAAAACTTCAATGCCATATTTTAACTTCTTTTTAAGATCCATGTTTATAATATACTTATCTATTAAAGGATATCTTTTACTACAATACCAAGAAAAACTCATCCAAACACCGAGGAGAGTGATGAAAGTGTTCAACCAGTAGTTTTGAAAAATAAAAAGGAGGTTGTATGTATTCGACTAGTGGAAGCAGTTCTGGCTTTTTATGGCTCCTTTTTTCAGAAAAGATACTGTTTTGGCTATTTTACTTCCGGGTGGATTTCAGCTAAATGAACCACATCAATTTTTTCCTTTAAGCAGTCCGAGTCCTATTACCTGTTTCCTGGTCGTAACAGCAAGTGTTAATGGAGTTTCTTATTGCATTTCAGTTTTGAGATTTTCTATAGCAGAAGAGGCAGCCAACCTAATTCTTCCCAGTAGTTAAATGCCAGAAACTGGGTTAACAGGCGTTTAGCTTCTGAGGGTTGTGGCCAGCGGCCCACAAATGTGGCGTAAACTGGGTCGGTTGCCAGTCCGTAGATAAGTAAACCAGCAAGAAGCAAAATTGCAGAAATAATCACGAACAGAGTGAACGGTGACTCCTTTAATGAGGCTCTGCCTTTAGAAGCCAAAAGGAAAATGACGAATATGCCTATTGAGAGCACTATTGATTGAGGCACAAATTGTCCTTCTATGACCGCCTGAACAACTAGGAATCCGGCAACTCCGCCCGAGGCAATAATCACAATATAGTCGGCTCTTCTTAGGGGTTTGCGCTCGCCTATCCAGAGTTCTAGAATCATACCAGAGATGAGTAATAGTAGGAAACCTGTGTAAACTAATTGGTGTCCAAGCATCTCATCAAAATAGTATATTTTGGAGTAAACGGTCCAGAAGTACATCTGCGCCGTCGGGTTGCTCAATGGAAATATTAGGGAGGCTAAATGGATAAAGGGTAAATTTTCTGCCATAAGCACTTCGATATTGTTGGCGGTAAAATGCATACCATGCCCTTCGAAGAATATGAAAAAGGATAATACCATAAATGCTTGAAGCAGCAACATTCTCTTATCTGAGATCTTTTGGGGTTTCTCAGAAACAATAACCCTGTAGAAGACCATAGCGAATAACCCTACGAGGGGAGCTTGTACAATTATATCCCAGAACTCCCATAGAGAAAACACTTCGGGAAGGGTAGACACTAGGAAAAACAGTAGTATAAAAATGAAAAGGGTTTTAGCCACTCTATTCATTTTAAAGCCTCCATAATGCCCAACAACAGGTATTAGAATTAAGATCAATTTAACAAAAAATTCTCCTTTTATATGTTTAAACCTTAAAAAGCATATTTGAAGTTTTTCGTCCCAAAAGCGTCAATAGGTTTCTGAATTCAGCTTCCTGCTTTCCTTTGCTTTTGTAAAACAGTTTTTCGGTTGAATAAACTTTTTCCTGTTAAATGCGAACACATTCATAGCAAATTTTATTAAAGAAATGGTTTGTTAGTGTTTTTGGACTAGAAACTATTTGCTCCCGCTGTTTAGGATTATGAAAGAGTTTATGAATGAGAAAAGGAAAAAAATTCTGAAAAAAGGAGAATGAAGAACAATGGCAAGTGCTAGCCCAGAAAGTGAGGCGAGTATTAGCGGAAACGAAATTATTAATATAAGTCAAGCTGACCAAACTTTTCTAAGAGATTTAGAGAATTTCCCCGGTGGAGAAGCTCTGAGACTTTGCTATCAGTGTGGTGTTTGCATATCGAGTTGCCCAGTAGCGCGGTATTTAAGCGAGTACAAACCAGCCCAGATTGTTAGAATGGCTGTTTACGGTCTTAAGGAGAAATTATTCGCCAGCAGAAACATATGGCTATGTTCTACGTGTTACGCCTGCCTTGAACGCTGCCCCCAAGGGGTGAAACCTGCGGATATCATTAGATCCATAGCCAATCTTGCCTTCCGAGAAGGCATAATACATATCGCGTTTAAGGAGGCCGCTACGAATATTTTAACTACGGGTAGAATGTTTGAGGTACCAGAAATTAGAAAGAAGAAAAGAGAGAAAGTGGGGTTACCGAAGCTCCCAGAAGTGAATATCGACGAAGTTAAAAAGCTTCTGAAAAGCACAGGATTAGAGGAACGCCTATCTAACGCAAAAAGGGTCATTGGAACTTCTGAAGAGAAAGTGGAGTAGAAACCAAATAAAAAAGTTACGGGGGTTATAGGATGAAGTATGCGTTTTTTCCTGGATGTTTATCGCCTTCGCGTATACCAAGTTATGAACTTGCAACTAGAAGAATTGCGGAAAAATTAGGCATAGAACTTGTGGATTTAGAGGGAGCCAACTGCTGCGGCTACTACCTTATGGCTTTAGACCATTTCTCCGCTTTGGCCTTGGGTGTAAGAAATCTCTCTTTAGCTGAGGACTTAGGATTGGACATTTTAACCATATGTACAGGTTGCTTCAGCACCCTAAATGAAACAAATAACATTTTTAAGGAAAATAAAGAGAAACAAGCCGAAGTAAATAAACTCATGAAAAGTATTGGGAGAGAATACAAGGGAAATGTGGAGATAAAACACTTGGCCAAAGTATTACTCGAGGACATCGGGCTTGAGAAAATTAGGGAGAGCATTAAGCATCCACTTGAGGGATTAAAACTGGCCATCCATCCAGGCTGCCACCTAGTTAGACCCTCAGATCATCTTCATTTCGGCAATCCGGAAGATTTAGACGTGTTAAGAGAGTTAGTAAAGGTTACCGGTGCGGAGGTAATCGAATATCCTGATGAAATGGCATGTTGTGGATTTGTCATCTTTGGTGTTGATAGAGATGCCTCATTAAAAATAGCTGGAGATAAGCTGAGAGCAATAAAGTCGTCGGGCGTAGATGCAATAATCACCTTCTGCGGTTTTTGTACTCTCATGTTTGACAGAAATCAGCCAATAATTGAAAAGTTCCTCAGCGAAAAATATGATATTCCTGTCCTACTTTATCCACAGCTACTTGGCTTAGCTCTAGGCATTAAGCCAGAGGATCTTGGGATTGATGAGAATAGAGTGAAACCAAAAACTGTACTCGAAGCTCTAAAGGAGGAAGGGTAATGGTTTCGGCTTCAGGATCTACCATATCAGATATTGTAAAGTATTGCTACCAGTGTGGAAAGTGTGTAGGTACTTGTCCAGTATCCGGATTGAAAAATTTCAATCCCCGACTTATGATTCATGAAATCCTTTTAAACGGTTCCGAATGCCTAGTTAGAAGTGATGACATTTGGAGTTGCCTTACGTGTGACCAATGCTCTGCGATTTGTCCAATGGGAATAGAGTTTTCAAAGTTCGTTAGAGGAGCAAGGGCAGAAAGTTTCAAAAGGGGAATATGCGGTGAGGAGGCTCATACGGGAATTCTATCAACTATTACCAAAATTATGGCTAATTCCAATTTAACTCCCAACATTCTTGGAGACTGGTTCCCTTCAAGACTTAAAATACAGGATAAGGGTGAGTATGCCTATTTTGTGGGATGCCTACCTATTTTCGACCGGGTTTTTGCGAATATAGGAGGAAAGTATTCAGACATTGCTGTGGCAGCAGTGGCTATTCTTAATGAGTTGGGCATAACCCCTGTGGTAATGAAGGATGCAAAATGCTGCGGGCATGATCGGCTGTGGTCGGGAGATATCGAAACATTTAGAGTGCTGGCGGAACATAATCTCCAAGCTATTGATAGGACAGAAGCCTCAACACTCATCACAACATGTGCCGAGTGTTATAGAACATTCAAACTAGACTATCCTGAACATTTTGGTGAGCTACCTTTCGAAGTGATACATATGTCTGAGTTTTTAGCGGATCAGATAGGCAAGGGTAAACTGGATTATCCAGTAACAGATAAGAAAAAGGTTACCTATCATGATCCCTGCCGTCTTGGAAGGCAGACAAAAGTGTTTGACGCTCCCAGGAATGTTATTAAAAGTATACCGGAACTAAGTTTTGTTGAGATGGATAGAATAAGAGAAGATTCGCTGTGCTGTGGCACGAGCAGTTTTCTATCATGCAATGATTATGCGAAGGCAATAAGAGTTGACAGGATGAGTGAAGCGGAAAGAACTGGGGCTGAGGTTCTCGTTACAACATGCCCCAAGTGCCAGATACATTTCAACTGTTTAAAAAACGAAGTGCAGTTTACGGACTCAAAAACAAAAAGATACGATTTTGAAATCACTGATTTGACTATACTGGTAGCCCAATCTCTTAAACTGATTTAGGGGTTTGAATATGAAGAAAGACGATGACGTAGAAATTGTTGGTTCTGTTTTAGTTATCGGTGGAGGAATAGCAGGAATCCAAGCCTCTCTAGACTTAGCAGATCTAGGATATAAAGTCTATCTTGTAGAGAAGGCACCCAGTATCGGAGGAAGAATGGCTCAATTAGATAAAACATTCCCAACTAATGATTGTTCACTCTGTATTCTAGCTCCAAAAATGGTGGAAGTGGGGCGAAATCCAAACATTGAACTGCTCGCATATTCCGAAGTAAAGAGTGTATCTGGAAAAGCGGGAAATTTTAAAGTGAAAGTTCTAAGAAAACCCCGATACGTAGACGAAACCAAATGTAAATCATGCGGAACCTGCAATGAAAAATGCCCCAAAAAAACAAAAGATGAATATAACATGGGATTAGGACAAACAAAGGCCATATACAGTCCATTCGCCCAAGCTGTGCCCAACACCTACCTAATTAACCCCTCCGAGTGCATCTATTTCCAGCGGGGAAAGTGCCGTAGCTGCGAAAAACTTTGCCCAGCAGGAGCAATAAACTTTGAACAGAAAGAAAAAATAGAGGAACTAAACGTGGGAGCAATTATTGTCGCAACAGGGTTTGACCAGTTCGACCTGACCCAAAAGAAAGAATATGGATATGGACGGTTCCCCAATGTTATTTCAGCTCTTGAGTTTGAGAGGTTAATGTGCGCATCTGGACCAACGGGAGGACATATAGTAAGGCCTTCAGATCGCGAAGAACCAAAAAGGATCGCGTGGATTCAGTGTGTAGGATCCAGAGACACTAAAATGAAAAGTTATTGTAGTAGCGTATGCTGTATGTACGCAACAAAAGAGGCCATCATAACTAAGGAACATGACCCCAACATGGAGTGCTACATCTTCTATATTGATATGAGAGCTTTTGGAAAAGGCTTCCAGGATTTCGTAAACCGAGCAAAAGAGGAATACAAAGTCAAGTACATTCGAGGTAAAGTATCCCATATTATCGAAGATCCAAAAACCAAGAATCTAAAGCTCCTTTTCGAAGACATGGAAAAAATGGAGCTCGGAGAAATGGAAGTAGGACTGGTTGTCTTATCGCCAGCCCTTGTTCCCTCAAAAGGAACCAAAGAACTAGCAGAAATACTGGGAGTAAATCTAGACGATAACTGCTTCGTGAAAGAGAAGGATGAATTTTCCCCAGTAGAAACCAACATTCCTGGAATCTACATCTGTGGATACGTCCAAGGCCCGAAGGATATTCCGGAATCAGTGGCTCAAGCAAGCGCGGCGGCAGCCAAGGCTTCGGAACTTCTTGCGCCAGCAAGAGGAACATTGCTAAAAACGAAAAGGAGAGTGCCTGAAAGGAAACTCAGCGAAGAACCTAGAATTGGAGTTATGATTTGCCATTGTGGAACAAATATAGGGGGCTTCCTAGATTGTAAAAGTGTCGCGGAATATGCAAAAACACTTCCTGGAGTCGTTTATGCTGAAGACAATATGTATAGCTGTTCAAGTGATACGCAAGAGAAGATAAAGAGACTCATTGCAGACTACGATCTTAACAGATTTGTTGTGGCCTCATGTACTCCTAGGACCCATGAGCCACTGTTTATGAAGACTTGTGAAGAAGCGGGGCTAAATCCCTTCCTATTCGAGATGGCAAACATTCGAGACCAATGCAGTTGGGTTCACATGAGAGAATACGAAAAAGCAACCGAAAAGGCTAAGGACTTAGTCAGAATGGCGGTGGAAAAAGCAAGAATGCTTGAACCACTATACTGCGAAACCGTGGAAGTTGAGAGATCAGCACTCATTATAGGAGGGGGCATTGCAGGTATTACCGCAGCCCTCAGCATCGCCAAACAAGGTTTCAAGGTTAATCTCATTGAGAAGGAAAAGCAGTTAGGTGGCAAGCTAAGAAGCCTAGACACCCTTTTCTTATCAGGAAAAAAGGCGGAAGAACTACTACAAGAGAAAATTGATGAGATAAGCAGACAAAAAAACATAACAGTATACATGGGTACAAAAGTGAAAAACATAGAGGGATATATTGGAAACTTCACAGTCACTATAGAGGATCAAGAGGGAGAGAAAAAAATCAAAGTAGGAGTTATAATAGTGGCTGTCGGCGCAGAATCATTCAAACCTGTCGGAATGTACAACTATGGAAACAGTGATAAGATACTCACACTTCTCGAATTGGAGGAAGCAATGAAGAAGGGTACAGCAAACCTGGGAAAGAACATAGTTTTCATCCAGTGCGTTGGCTCCCGAGAACCAGAAGGTAGAACATACTGTTCCAGAGTTTGCTGTCCAACCTCAATCAAACAAGCACTCAAGCTTAAAGAATCTGATCCAGAGAGAAACATATTCATATTATACAGAGACATCGTAACACCTGGAAAGGGATACGAGGAATATTACCGCAAGGCCCGGGAAAAGGGTATAATGTTCATCCGTTACCCAGAAGAAAGGAAACCAAAAGTCAAGTTGTCGAATGAAGGAAAACCAATAGTTGAAGTTTATGACACTCTTCTACAAAAAAATGTGGAAATAGAAGCAGACAATGTAGCCCTAGCCACGCCGATGGTGCCCATAGAAAACAATGGAGAATTATCCTCAATGCTAAAAGTACCACTAAGTCAGCACGGCTTCTTCCTAGAAGCTCATGTAAAGCTTAGACCTCTAGACTTCGCAACAGATGGAATATTCCTATGCGGAGCAGCAAGCACACCATGTACCATCCCAGAGGCAATAGACAAAGCAGAAGGAGCTGCGTCCAGAGCGTCGACAATACTGGCAAAGGGTCAAGTCGAAACAGTAGGCATAACCTCTAGGGTAGATGAAGAACTCTGTATAGGTTGCGGCCGCTGCGCCGCCGTCTGCCCATATAATGCTATACAGATGATAACTTGTGAAGAAGAATTGGGAGAATTAAAAATACAAACCCGTAAAGCACAAGTTATAGAGGCGGTATGCAAGGGGTGTGGAACATGTGTGAGTGAATGTGGCACGAACGCTATTACTCAGAAGCGTTTTGAGAGGCAGCAGATAATGAAAATGATTGAGAGTGCAGTGCATTAAAAATTGGGGGTGATATTTTTGTTGGAGAAGGAGAGAAAGGAATTTGAACCCAAAATAGTTGCTTTCTGTTGCAACTGGTGCTCTTATGCAGGTGCAGATTTGGCTGGTGTGAGCCGGTTTCAGTATCCTCCCACAATAAGGATAGTTAGAGTTATGTGTTCTGGCAGAATCGAACCGATTTTTATACTTAAGGCTTTCGAAGCGGGTGCCGATGGAGTACTAGTTTCAGGCTGTCATATTGGAGATTGCCACTACATCAGCGGAAATAAGGTTGCGGAGAAAAGGGTTAAGGCAACCTCGGAAATATTGGATCTAATTGGCTTAGGTTCAAATAGGCTTAGATTAGAATGGATTTCGGCATCTGAAGGAATGAAATTTAGTGAAGTCATTAAGAATTTCACAGAGCAGATTAGGCAGCTTGGACCAAGCCCCCTTCGTAAAAATTAGGAAATGCAAGAACCTGTTGGCATTAAATTTATTAGAAAAGGAGATTGACTGGTGTCAAAAAAAGACGCTACACTCACATAGTGAGGTGAAAACCATAGTTTACTAAAAAATTGGGTTGATAAAAAATGAGTAAAAAAGTAGAGTTGAGTGAGAAAGAACAACTTATAGTGAAGGAAATTATGGAAGAATTGGGCTTGAAAGGCGGTAAGGACAAGCGAATGGTATCAACCATTGGAAAAAAACTAAATTTCGACAGGCAAAAAATGATTGTTGCGATTAAAAGAGCAATAATTGGAAGAACAGCGGAAACGCTCAATTCTTAAAATTGGAGGTGGTTACCACAGATGAGTGATAGTGATAAAAAAACTACATCGGAACCAGCTATTGGCGTCTACGTTTGCGAGTGAGGCGTTAACATAGGCGGTATCGTTGACTGCGAAGCAGTGGCACAGTTCGCAAGCAAACTTCCCAACGTAAAAACAGCGAAAACTTATTCGTTCTTCTGCTCAGATCCAGGACAAAAGATAATAAAAGAGGACATAGAGAAACTGGGAATAAACAGAGTTGTCGTAGCTTCCTGTACCCCCAAGACGCATGAACCCACTTACAGAGCACTATTGCAAAGTGCAGGAATAAGCCCCTACTACTTCCAAATGGTTAATATACGAGAACATTGCTCATGGGTACACTACAATGACCCAAAAGCAGCCACAGAGAAAGCAAAATATCTGGTGGCAGCAGGAGTAGCAAGAGCCCGTCTGTTAGAGGATGTACCCCAGAGAACCGTAAAAGTGGAACCAGCAGTGATGGTAGTAGGAGCCGGAATAGCGGGAATAAGCGCGGCAATCGCAGTTGCTAATCATGGACTCAAAGTCTATCTTGTAGAAAGAAAACCAACCATAGGCGGATTGATGGCTCAACTTGATAGAACATTTGCAACAGACGATTGCGCAATCTGAATATTGGCTCCAAAGATGGTTGAAGTCGCTAAACACCCAAACATTAAATTACTGACCTACACTGAGGTAAAGGCTCTGAGAGGAAGCCCGGGAGACTTCACAGTGACTCTACTGAAGAAGCCAAGATACGTGGATGAAACCAAGTGTACGGGATGTGGGGCGTGCTCTGAAAAATGCCCTGTAGAAGTTCCAGATGAGTTTAACAATGGACTTGGAACAAGAAAAGCTATATACATACCATTCTCCCAGGCAGTGCCTAAGACCGCTCTAATATCTATGGAGGATTGTATTCAGTGCAAGTCTTGCGAACGCCAATGTTTAGCAGGCGCTATTAACTATGAACAGAAACCAGAAGAATTTGAAGTAAAAGTTGGCGCAATCATAGTGGCTACAGGAGTCGACATATACGACCCAAGTGAGCAAAGAGATTATGGTTACGGAATCTACGATAACGTTATCACACAGATGGAGTTAGAACGCATGCTAAGCCCCACGGGCCCCACAAATGGACACGTTTACAGAATTTCGGACAGAAGCGTACCGAAGCGAATTGCAATGATTCAGTGCGTAGGGTCAAGAGACGTGAGAACTAATCCCTACTGTTCCGAAGTATGCTGTATGGTTGCAATGAAAAATGCGAAACTAATAAAGCAACATGACCCCGACACGGAGGTAACCATTTACTACATGGATATAAGAGCTATAGATGAAGGACACGAAGAGTACTACACTGGAGTTAGAGGATACGGAGTGAAATTTGTGAGAGGCAATGTGGCAAGAGTTAGGGAAGACCCAAAGACCAAAAATCTATTGCTCAGAGTCGAGGATACACTAACTGGCGAAATAAAAAGGGTTGAAGTTGATTTATTGGTTCTCTCAACTGCAGTAGTACCATCAAAATCGGGAACAGAGCTCGGAGCAATCCTAGGTATTGACAGGACAGTAAGTGGTTTTCTAAAGCCAATACATGCAGGACTTAATCCACAGGAGACAAAAACACGTGCAATTTACATTTGCGGTACAGCACAGGGACCGAAGGATATATCCTACTCGGTTTCTTCGGCCAAGGCAGCCGCATCAGCTGCTACAGCGTGGTGCCTGGCAGGAGAGGCAACGCTGGAGTTGATAACTCCAGTGGTTGAAGGGGAACTTTGCATTGGCTGTAAGAGATGTGAAAGAAACTGTCCATTTGGAGCTATTAGGGTGATTGAAGGCGTAGCGAAAGTGGATGAAACTAGCTGTAAAGGATGCGGAATCTGTGTAGCCTCATGTCCTACGCATGCCTTGGATCTCAGATATTATCGTGATGAACAACTAAAGGAAGAAGTAGCAGCGGCGCTAAAATCTTAGGGTCCTTATGCCTTGTGATTCCATCAACAAAAGAAGAGGATTGATGGATGAAGGTTCTGGTAGCGGCCAGAAGGACAAAAAAATATTATTTAAAGTAATAGGTAGGTGTTGGAGGAAAACAGTTGTCTTACCAAGTTATAATGTTTGCTTGTTGGAAATGAGGTTATGGAGCAGCAGATCTGACTGGTGTTTCTAGGGGTTCTTATGATGCATCAGTTAGAATCGTACGCTTAAGATGCACTGGGCGTGTCGATAGTTCGCTGTTATTTGAGGCGATTTGCAATGGTGCGGACGGCGTTATGGTGGTAGGATGCCACATAGGAGAGTGCGACTTCGGAAATGGAAACATTATGGCAGAAAGGCAGGTAAACTTTGTTAAGAGGGTGCTTGAGAGACGAGGACTTGGCGGAGATCGAGTGAATATGTATCGTTGCTCCGCGGCTGAGGTTGGGAGATTCAAAGAGTCCGTTGAGGACATGATGAGTAAAATTAGGAAACTGGGGCCTAATCCCTTAAGGCAAGAAAAATAGTTACGGTTACTCCTTGGATGATCCTGAATCGGTAAATTTCTGAGGATTCAGGAGACAATCCTCGTAAGCGGAGGGTTGAGTAACCTTTAGCGGATATCTTAAAATGGAGGTCGCATAGTTGGTAAATAAACTAGAGTTGGATGCTACGCTGGAAGCATTGAAGAGTTTTAGGGTCCGTGCCCTATTCGGAGGAGAAAAGGAGATTGTCGAGTGTGGAAAAATAACGCATGAAGAATGGGAAAAACTCTTAGATTTCGTCGTGGATGATGAAACTGAGCGGAGAAAAGTCCTGTTAACTGTTAGGAAATTGGGAAGTGCATCCTTGCCCCAGCTGGAAAAAGAGCTAGAAATGTCTAATTTTGTTATTCAAAAACATCTTCGGCTCTTAGAATACGAAGGCTTAGTTGAAAGAAGCATTGGAGGCGATTCAGAGACGGTATATAGACCAGTTTTAAAATCCAAGCCTTCGAGGCCTCCTTTTGAAAAAATTAAATTCATTGTGGATGAGAAGCTCTGCGTGGACTGCGGAGCCTGTGTAAGTTATTGCCCAACTAATGCAATAACCATTGTTGATGAGGCCCCGGTAATTGATGAGGATAAGTGTATTGGGTGTGGTATTTGTAATAGTGTGGCTTGCCCTAGAACCTTCCTTTATCTAGATCTTTTGAGACATTATGTGAAGGGTGAGCCCTGTAAACTTGATCAGGAACCAATAGCAGCATATAAGAGCGCCCACGCTGCGCAAACCATGAAGGAGGAAATAAGAAAAGTTTGCCAGGATGGAGGCGTAGTAACATCAATATTAGCTTATCTTTTTGATCACAACTTGATAGATGGAGCATTATTGGTTAAAAAAAGAGGGGAGAACTGGACTTCCGAACCGGTGGTGGTAACTAACAAGGATGAACTGCTCGAAACAGCAGGTACAAAGTATGTGGTTACTCCCACGCTGGTGGGATTAGAAAAAGCCAAAAAGAAAGGGCTTAAAAAAATTGCCGTGGTGGGAACCCCTTGCCAGATTCAAGCAGTCAGAAAGGTGCAGGTCTTTTCAAGCGCCTTCCAAGAAGTTATGGGAAACATACTTCTAATAATAGGGATATTCTGTATGGAAAACTTTTCCTACCAGAATATGAAGAAAATTGTTGAAGAATATTGCAAGGTGAATTTAGAAAACGCCCGTAAAATGGACATTAACAAAGGCCAATTTTCAGTACACCCCAAAAGTGGCGAAAAATCTTCCGTACCAATCAAAGATATAACAGGTTTGGCAAGGCCAGCTTGCCACGTGTGTCCAGACCTCACCAATGAGCTTGCAGATATCTCGGTGGGCTCCATAGGATCACCACCCGGTTGGTCAACCGTAATTATTAGGACAGAGAAAGGCGGGGAAATTTTCC
>JAHAWU010000074.1 GCA_018383815.1 Candidatus Jordarchaeia archaeon
GGAGGATTTGAGGGGCTGTGTGGTGGAGGATATGCTCCAGGGAGGGTTTTTGAGGGCACGCATATCAATGTTAGTTGACACTCCAATCCCCAAAGTGCACTAAAAACTTTTTACGCCCCTTCCAAATAGCAAAAAAACGAACCCACCAAAATCGCCCCTTAAACCCCCCAACCTAATCACAACCACAAAAAAGAAACAACAAAACCCTCAAAAATAAAAAACCTAACAATCCCAAAATAAACACACAAAGCATAAACCCACATCAAAATAACCAGAATTAAAAAAATATGAAGGACTTACGCAATTGGGCGGTCATATGCATGGATCTTTATGGTGGAATAAACTGTTTTTCCCTTCTTTTTCTCTTCCTTCCCTTTTTCAGCCCCTTTTTAAAAATGAGAATAAAAAACTATTTTTCACCAATTCAAGGCAGAAACAAACAGTTCAGCAACACCACAAACGCAGCCAACCCACAAAACAACTCCCAACTACGCAACTCCCAATAATTAAAAAAACAGTATCACACACCTCAGGCCGCAAATGTGTACTTCTTGTTTTCCCGCGCCCAGTTCACAGTCTCAGGATCTATGCGCTTCAACTCACTCTCAGGAAACATGCTCAACAATTCCCAGGCGAGGTCAAGGGTCTGCTCTATGCTGCGCTCTTCATACTCACCCTGATTAATGAATTCCCTTTCAAAACGGTCAGCGAACTCCAAAAACTTCCGGTCACGAGGCAACAAAGCCTCCTCACCCACCACAGCCACCAAAGCACGCAAATCACACCCCTCACTGTAGCCGTAGTACAACTGGTCACTAACCTCGCGATGATCAAAACGAGTATGCTTCTCACCAATACCCTCCTTCATCAACCGACTCAAAGAAGGCCTAGGATCAATCGGAGGATAAATACCCTTACGGTGCAAAGCCTGATCAACAATAAGCTGCCCCTCAGTAATATAGCCTGTCAAATCTGGAATTGGATGAGTAATATCGTAGTTGGGCATGGATAATACTGGCATTTGTGTGATGGTTCCTTTTCTTCCGCGTATTCTTCCTGCTCTTTCGTATATTGTTGCTAAGTCGGTGTATAGATAGCCGGGGTATCCCCTTCTTCCGGGTACTTCTTCTCGGGCTGCTGATATCTCTCGGAGTGATTCTGCGTAGTTTGTCATGTCTGTGAGTATTACTAGTAGATGTAGGTCTAGTTCGTAGGCTAGGTATTCTGCTGCGGTTAGCGCGCATCTTGGTGTGATTATTCGTTCGATTGCGGGGTCGTCTGCTAGGTTTAGGAACATTACTACATTTTCTAGGGCGCCTGTTTTTTCGAAGTCTTGTCTGAAGTATCGTGCTTCTTCTTCTGTTATTCCCATGGCGGTAAATACTACTGCGAATTCTTCTTCTTCTCCGAGTACTTTTGCTTGTCTTGCTATTTGTGCTGCTATTCTGTTGTGAGGGAGTCCTGCCCCTGAGAATAGTGGTAGTTTTTGTCCTCTTACTAGGGAGTTCATTCCGTCTATTACGCTGATTCCTGTTTGGATGAATTCTCGGGGGTATGTTCGGGCGTAGGGGTTTATTGGGGCGCCGTTTATGTCGAGTTCTGTTTCGGGTATTATTGGTGGGCCTCCGTCTATTGGTTGTGCTGATCCGTCGAATATTCTTCCTAGGATGTCTGTTGAGAGGGGGATTTTGAGGGGTTCTCCTGTGAATCTAACTGTTGTTTGTTCGGCGTCTAGTCCTCGTGTTCCTTCGAAGACTTGTATTATTGCTTTTCCGCGTCCTACTTCTAGTACGGTTCCTCTTCTTTTTTCTCCGCTAGGGGTGTCAATGTTTACTACCTCGTTGTATGAGACGCCTTCTACTCCTTCTACTATTATTAGAGGACCGGCTACTTCTTGGACTGTTCTGTATCTTCTTTGGGTGTACATTCTTAACCATCCATTTATTTTTTTATTCTTTAAGGGTTTTAGGCGTTAATTAATTTTTGTGGGTGTTTAATTTTTTTGCGGGGGGTGATGGTGTACTTTTTGTTGGGGTTATTAGTTGTTTCTGGTTTTAAGTTTTGTGTTTATTTTTTTGGGTGTTTTGATTAATTTGTGGGAGGATTTTTTGGTTGTGGTGATTTTTGGATAATTTAGGGTTTTGTAGTGGTTTGTTTTGGTTTTGGAGTGCTTTTTTGTTGGGGTTATAGGGATTGTCTTAGTGCGGCTTGGGCTATGGGGCGTGCGGCTTCAGCGATTTTTTCTGTGGCGTCTAGTATTATTTGGAGAGTGATTGCTCCGGGTAGGTTGGTTTCTTTGTCTATCTGTATCTCGGTTTCTCTTTTCTGTTCTTTTATTTTGGCTATGGTGCTTGGGGTATCGATGGCGTCTTGTACTTTGTGGAATAAGAAGGCGCCTGTTACTTGTTGGAGGAGTTGCAGTGTTTCTTTAATTAGTTCCACGGTTGCTTGGTGGTGTTTGTTTTTTGGTGGGTGTGGGTATTTGAGTATTGCTCGGCTCATGGTTTCTATGTTTTCGGCGATGTCGTTTATGGTTGTGACGTAAGTTGTGTAGTCTAATGTGTCTTGGGCGGTTAGCTCCATTTGTGTGAGGAGGGCGGGGTATTGGAGGGCTTTTCGGAGTTGTCTTACTATTCTCATGTGGTATTTGTATATGTTGTCGCGGCTTTGGATGATGGCTTCAGCGAGGGTTGTGTTGTTTTCTTCTAGGGCTTGGATAAGGTTTTCCAGAAGTTCAAGGGTGGTTCTGCTAATTATGCGTATGAGTAGTGTGAGGTTTGTTTGCTGTATGCTCATGACGTCTTGTAGGGTTATTTGGTTGGGGGTTTTGCTTGTTATTTCAAAGCCTAAAAGGTTTTGGGCAATTTGGGTTATTTCCTGGTATCGTGTTTGCGTGAAAGCCTGTTTTGAAGTTATAGTGATTAGATCGTTTCCACTAAGATACTTGGTTTGGATTATTTGGTCTAAGAATTCTTTTGTGGGATATTTCTGAATGTCAATGGTTGCGGTTAGTATATTTTTTTCGGGCGTCACAGGTGAGGGGAGTATGAGGAGCGAGCCGTCAGGATTCTCCAAGATGCTCACTTCTTGGTCGCTTGTGAGATTGTTTTTTTTCGTCCATTCTCGAGGGAGGCTGATTATCAGGGTATTGCTGCTTCCCCAGCGAACTAATTTGCGAGTTTGCTTTTTTAACACTAACGACCCTCTGCGTGATGAGAGTTTATTGTGAGACCCCTTACTTTTGGTTAGCTCTTTTTTCCTGTTACTTTTTTATACTTTTGGAATTCTTTTTAGGTTTTCTAAAATTTTATGTAGGAGATATTCAAATTTTATGTTTTGTTACCAAATATGATGTTTTTATGTAAATAAAAGTATCGAAATTGTGAGCTTGGAAAAAGTTAGTATTTCAACGTGTATAACTTTAAAGAGTTGGGTGGTTCAAATTGTTTGTTGGAGCAGCTCAAAGGGAGAAGTGTTCAACCAAGTTTCCAAGTGAGGAATTATTATGATGCGAGGGTGTAAGGGGCCACTAGATAGATACGGGTACTCAAATCATAAAAAGGGATTACGAAATATTATTGCTACTGAAAAGAATACTTTAATATTTTGCCATAAAAAATTTAGTTTCATACCTTTCTTAAAAGCGTAAGCGTATGGGGGTTAGCATGAAAAACTTGTTTTTCATATTTATCTGGAACGCGCAAGCGTATGAACGTTTGTCTGCGTCCAGAAATCTTGGGGAGCGAAGGTCTCCATATTGGGAGGAGGACTAAATGAGAGGTAAAAAGAGGAAAACCTTCGCTCCAGTGAAATATTCAAGAGGGAATCCTTTTGAACTTTATGGATAATGCAACTAGTGTAATTTGCTATGTCTTTTTGGTAGAGTTGTAATTTTGAAATAAGTGGGCCTTTTCATAATTTTGCCGAAAATACTATTGATGAATGCTGATTAAAATTGCTCTATGTGGTTTGCTATACCAGGGCAGGGTTAGTGTATGCTCTGGATAGAACAGTTTTCAATTTTATTGTGGCTAGACCTTCAAAATCGCAACCACATTCTTAGAGGGGTGAGAGAGTAACACTTAACATATTTGGTTTTTTGAATTGATTAACTGATTGGGGCTATTTTGAGACTAGATAAAAAATAAGAATTTTTAAGTCGGTTTTTCGGGAGATTGATTTTTCATTTTCCATTTTTTGGTTTAAATTGTGAATTAGGGCTTCAAAATTTTTTGTATTTGAGATTAGATTATTTAGCTCGCTTTTTAGCCAAAGGGTTTCGCATAAATGTGGGGCGGCTTTCCTATAGGCTTCCCATATTTTATTTATGGTTTCTTCATCCAATTTGTTACCTCTCTTTACTAATTGTAGGGATGGGTTTCTAATACTTATGCTATAGTTAAGAAGAATGTATACGGGTGCTAGGTTGTGGAAGTTATTTCTCTTCTGTTTCAATTATTGAGTAAGCTATTATGAAAATTAGTGTGAGTATACCCAGTATTGTTATTAGGGTTTGAATAAAGGCAAAGTCAATATACATGGCGCACACCAGTTTAGTTTTTCATTTTTCTAAATTCCTTTTTTGCATTTCTGATTTCTATTGTTTTTAATTTCAGCATAAGTTTTTCGTAATTATCATCTGTTTGATAGGTGCTTGTATATAGGTCTAATGCTTCGCCAAGTTTTTTGGCTAAAATATGATAGCAGACCTTACTCTTTTTCCTTATTACCACATTTATGTAGAAGTCGTCACAGGTACAATAAAAATCGGAAATTACGAGATAATCTCTATTTTTACCAGAAACTGTCCAAATCTCTTTATCGCTGGGCTTAAAAATATATTTTGTTACTCGCTTCTCTGTTACTGCTCTTAAAGCCTTCCATATACGCTCACCAAAGTGGGACACTAGTTTTTCCAAGTTCTCCCCAGTTATGCACTTGTTGGCGTTAATCCGCTCAATTATTTCCATAAGTTAGCACCCAACGAACATTGTCTCTAACAACTCTCTGACGTACAATAAAAAGTTACCTCTTCTCTCATTTTAAATTCACTTACTAAATTGTACCTTTATGGATAGTTTCCACGAAACTGTTCGGGGGATGGAGTTTACCTTAAGGTGTAGTGATATAAATGTGTTTTTGGAAATTAAGTTACCTAATACTTTCTAACATCTTATTTCTCGAAATCGGGGGTCTTCTATATGAGCGCCTCCAGCTTCACTGGGAAATCTATAATTAAGGTTCTCACCTTTATAAATATTCAAAGAGGGTTGTAAAAGCATTAGCTAAAAAAGAGTCTGAGATTTCTTCTTGTCCTCTATTTTGGAGATGACAGGGTTGCCCACCTACTAATCGGTTCTTGGGGCTGAGGTGAATACAAAGGTTGGGGGCAGAATTAAGTATGGGGAACATACTGTTTAATTCATAAAAATGGCTGTTTATTAAATTCGTATTAGCTGGGAAAAGTTTTTGATTGGGGGAAATTTATGTATTGGGGGAAATTTATGTATAGTTCTAAAGTGTGTAATCATGCCCCTCCCAAATTTTATTAATTGTTTATTATATAATTTAGGGGTGTTGCACTTGGTTAAGCCAATTTTTCCTATAGTTGATGCACCAGCACTTCTTGTAAATTTTTCAAACAAAAAAATCATGTGTATAGCGGATTTGCACTTGGGTTACGAATTCCTTTTGGCACAGAAGGGGGTAGTGATTCCCTCCCAGGTGGATGAGACGAAGGCGAGGATTTTAGATCTTATTGAGTTGACAAATCCAGATGATCTTATTATTTTGGGTGATATTAAACATAACATTTTTAATGTTCCCTCATCGGAGTGGCGAGGGGTTACAAAACTTCTAGAAGAAATTTCTGGAAAAACCAGAGTTCAAATTGTTTTAGGTAACCATGATGCGAATCTTAATTTACTTTTACCAAAGAATATCCTTGTTCATTCTTCAAAGGGATTTCTTATTGTGGATGATGACGTTAAGGTAGGACTTATTCATGGGCATGCGTGGCCTAAACCGGATTTACTTCAAGCAGACTACATTATAATTGGACATAATCATCCAGTCATCGAAATGAGAGACGAGTTGGGAGGAAAATGGTTTGAACCTGTATGGTTAGAAGTTCAATGGAGTAGGGAAAAAATTGTAGCGCCATTTGCTGGTGATCTTGGTTCAAGAGGTGCTCCCTTTTCCTCAGAAGATTCAAAAAGTGCATTAGTCCAAATTGGAAATCCGAAAGTCATCGTGATGCCAGCGTTTAATCCCCTCTTGGGAGGAGTTGCGCTTAATCGTCCTGAGATAAACTTTCTTGGGCCCATATTATCTTCAAACTTTGTGGAAAAAAGTACAGCAAAGGTTAAATTGTTGGATGGAACTTTTCTTGGAAGCTTGGAAAATTGTAGTAGACTGGTTAAGCAAGATAAATGATTACCTTTAACAATATGTAGTTATATCTAGTTTGATGTCAAAAGATATTAATCTCACCAAGTTTTTATTCTCTTGATTTTTAGAGGTATGATTTTTGGCGGGAGTATTTGATTTACTTTCCAGTGAAGTTAGAGAAGTTATTCGAAAAAGGGGTTATTTAGAGGCTACTCCACCCCAAAATCAGGCAATACCCCGAATTCTTAAAGGGGAAAATGTTTTACTGATTTCCCCCACAGGAAGTGGCAAAACGGAAGCCGTGTTTTTCCCCATATTTCATAAATTATTAGAATTACAATCAAAGGAAAAAGGCATTTTCGGATTGTATATTACACCTCTTCGAGCCTTGAATCGTGACATTTTGAAACGAATGGAGGATATCGCTCAAGAACTAGGCATCAGAATGTCCGTTAGACATGGAGATACAACTAGTTATGAACGGAGAAAACAGCTCCTAGAACCTCCATCACTTTTAATAACAACCCCCGAAACACTTCAAGCTATAATACCTGCAAAAAAGATGGGTAAGCTGCTGAAGTGTTTACGTTTTGTGGTAGTAGACGAGATTCATGAGATTGTAACAGATAAGAGGGGCGCTCAACTTTCATTAGCTCTTGAAAGGCTTCGCGAGATTACAAATCATAATTTTCAGAGAATAGGACTATCGGCTACGATTGGTAGCGTTGAAGAGGTCGCAAAATTTTTAGGAGGGGTAAATGAAAAAGTTAACATTGTTTCAACGAGCAGGGAGGGAGATTTTCAGGTTAGTGTTGAAACAATTTCTCCTACTTCTGAAGATGATGCTTTGTCTAAAAAGCTTAGGGTGCCAAGCGAGATTATAGCAAAATTAAGAAGAATCAAAGAAATAATCGAAAAATACAGCTCAGTTCTGATTTTCGTTAACACACGCCAAATGGCAGAAATTTTGGGTTCCAGACTTAGTCTTCTTAATCCCCGTTTCAATTTTGATGTTCACCATGGCTCGCTTTCTAGAGAGATGAGAATGAATGCCGAAAAGGGATTTAAAGAGGAGGAGATTAAAGCTGTGATTTGCACTTCTTCTCTTGAACTAGGTATAGATGTGGGCTCTATAGATTATGTTATTCAATATTCGTCGCCTAGGCAAGTAACCCGCTTGGTTCAAAGAGTTGGTAGGAGTGGGCACCGAGTAGGACAAACATCAAAAGGAACTATACTATCGATGGACATAGACGATGTATGTGAATCAGCTGTTTTAATAAGGGATGCGATTAATGATAACTTAGAAAGCATAGTTATGCATAATATGGCACTTGACGTACTTGCTCATCAGATTGCTGGGGTACTTCTGGATAAAGGGGAAACAACAATCGAGGAGCTATATCGTATTTTTAGAAGGTCCTGGCTGTATCAAAATATTGATTACGAAACTATTTATAAAGTTACAAATTTGATGAAAGAACTGTGGCTGATTAGCCTTGATGGAGGCAGGCTCCGAAGGAGAATTAAAACATGGAAATACTACTATGAAAATCTCTCCATGATACCTGATGTTAAACATTACGAGGTTTTTGATTTAGCTTCTGAAAGAAGTATTGGGACACTTGACGAGGAGTTTGTTTCTACAAAAGCGGAAAAGGGATTAAAATTCATAATTCACGGACAACCTTGGAGAATAGTGAGCATTGAGGAGGACAGAGTAAATGTCGAGAGAGTCGACAACATAATCGGTGCTGTGCCCTCCTGGGAGGGAGAACTTATACCTGTTTCATTTGAGGCAGCCCAAAAAGTTGGAAGGCTTAGGGAGAGTATTTGTAGATGGATTAGACATCCTAGCGGTGAGAATCCATTTGAGGGCTACCCCATGGATGAAGAATCGATGAGAATTGTAGTTGAAAAAATTAAGAAACAAATAGACGCTGTAGGTGTAGTGCCAGTTCATAACCGAATCCTAATTGAAGGTGTTGGCGATTTTGTAGTTATACATGCATGTTTTGGAAGTAAAGTTAATGAAACCTTAGGAAGGATAATCTCTGATCTTTTAACTACAAGAATAGGAACTTCAGTCGCTATGAGGAGCACACCCTACCACATACTCTTTCAAATGCCCAAGAATGTAGACTCAGAAATAGTGGTTAGTGTATTAGGAGAGTTAGAACCACAGCTAATTGATAACATATTGAAAATAACACTTAAAAGATCCAATTTGTATCGGTGGCGGCTCACACAGGTGGCAAAAAGATTTGGGGCAATCGAAAAAAACGGTGGGGGCTATCAGATTAGCTCCAGAAAGCTTGCATTTATATTTAGTGATACACCCATCGCGGAGGAAACTATAAGGGAGTTACTCACAGAAAAACTTGACATAAAAGAGACAGAAGGTGTTCTAAAGGCGATAAAAGAGGGAAGAATTCAAGTTTGCTTCCTAAAAAGTGAAAAGCCAAGCCCGCTTACTGAAATGGCAATACAGTGGGGAGCTAAAGAAATTATTTCTCCATCCCTTCCCGTATCTGAGTTATTAACAGTGGTTAAGGAACGCTTGCTTAACAAAAGAGTTAAGCTCGTTTGTGTATGGGCTTCATGTGAAGGATGGGAAACCGTGAGAACAGTGGGAACTTTACCTGAATATCCGCAATGCCCAAAATGTAAATCGCGTTTGTTAGCAGTATTACCCTATGAAGATTCTGAATTTAGCAAAATTTTAAAACTAAGAAAAAACGGAGCAAAACTTTCAAAAGAAGAAGAAAAAATTTTTCAAAATGGCATTAAAACTGCCAACTTAGTAATTAATTATGGAAAAAAGGCGATAATTTGTCTAGCTGGAAGGGGTATAGGACCATTAACAGCTAATCGCATTCTATCTAAAGAGCTAAAAACCGAGAGCGATTTTTACAGAGCAATCATTGATGCGGAGAAGGAATTCGTAAGAACAAGAGAGTTCTGGAATAAAACACTCCAATTAAGAGGTAACAGTTAAAAATTTAGTCTGTATCGAGAAGGGCTAATAGTGCATTTCAACAAAATAAAAAGAGATTAGGTTAGTAAGGCTTTGAGAATAGCCATTCTTACAAGTACTCCGTAGTAGGGCTGTTTAAAGTATTTTGCGTGTTGGGTGTCATCAACTTCAGGTGCAATTTCATCCACCCTTGGTAAGGGATGCATTATTATGAGCGATGGTTTTGCGTTTTTTAGAGTGTCAAGACTGATTCTATAGCTTCCTCTGAGTTTCTCGTATTCTGTTGGGTCAGGGAATCTCTCACGTTGTATTCGGGTAACATACAAAACATCAATATCTTGAATAACTTCTTGCAAATCATTGAATTCTTCCACTTTTGCCCCCATACTCTTTATATCGAGAGTGACTTCACGGCGCATTCTCAATTCTTTGGGAGAAACGAAAACTAGGGAGGTGTCAAATAGCGCTAATGCGTAGCTTAGAGAATGAACGGTTCTGCCATATTTCAAATCTCCCAGTAGTGCAATTTTTAGACCGTCTATTTTTCCCAATTCCCTCTTGATTGTATAGAGATCTAACAGTGCTTGGGTCGGGTGCTCCTCAGCGCCAGAACCTGCGTTAATGATAGGTATGTGGCAATACTCAGCTGCCAGTCGAGCCGCACCTTCCAAACGGTGTCTGAGAACTATTACATCACAGTAGTTCTCAACGACCCGAATTGTATCACTCAGATTTTCCCCTTTTGCAATCGAAGACATTTCAGGGCTATCAAAACCGATAACATTTCCTCCAAGCTTATACATTGCCGTAGTAAAAGATAAGCGAGTTCTAGTACTTGGCTCCATAAATAAAGTAGCAAGAATTTTCCCACGTAGAACATCCGAACCAGAGTGAAACGCACTCTCCATTTTATCCGCTAATCTGAGTAAGCCCTCAATCTGCTCTCGGGAAAAATCCCTAATAGAAATCACATCGTCAATCTTAAGATCACTATCTGATTCACTTATTTCTCTTGTCAACACTAAACACCTGAAATTAATTTGTAAAATGAAAAAAATAACTTTAACTATCGGGGTTCAGAGGAAAAGCAAAAAATCAAACCATAGATGCATTAATCAATATTACTATTTATAAAAAAGAACATTTTCATTTCTTATTACCGAAAACAGTTTCCCTTCGTACTTTAAATACTCTAAGTGGGCCAGCGTCTCAAAGACGGCGGCTCTCTGTTCCCATTTCTGAAGCCTTTTCCAGGGACCGGTTGACCAAGTTACCTCTTGTGCAATTTGGTATGCGGTTTTGGGATTTTTTAAAACGCTTAAAACCTCCCCAAGTCTAACTTCGTGATGCCTTTCTATATCTGATACTCTTTTATTAAGGTCATTAAAGGCGTACTCATGCGCTGGGAGTACCTTTTCTACTCCCAAATTTCTAATTTTTTCAAGAGACTCCAAGTAATCTTTTAGTGGATTCCCAAAGTCCTTTACTGGGAGGCTAACGTTAGGTGTTATAGTGGGTAGAACGTGATCGCCCGAAAAAAGGAGCTTACTACGAGGTTCGTAGAGGCAAATATGATCTGGTGAGTGCCCCGGAGTTTCAACAACTTTAAAACTAAAATTTCCGAGATCCAAAATCTCGTTATCTTTCATAAAAATGTCTGGCTTTTGCGGCTCGAAGGATTTCATCACCGCTGGGCTCTCTTTTAGCCAGTCTCCTAGTTCTTTAATTGGATAACCATTTATCTTCAACCAATCTATGAGCTTACCAAAATAGTCCTTAAAACTTTTAAATCGTTTTATGAATTCGTCTGCTTTAATTCCCATCACTATTTTTGACTTGGATTTTTTCCGGATCTCGTGGGCTAAACCGTAATGGTCTGGATGGAGATGAGTCACCAAGATTAAAGATATATCTGATAAATCGACTTTAATTTTGGAAAGTTGTTTCTCGAGAGCGTCAAAGCCCACTGTTGAATTCCAACCAGAATCCACAAGTAAATATTCACTCTCCCCCTCCACAAAATAGGATAACAAATACATAAATTCCGACGAAGGAATCGGTAGCTTAAGTTGATAGATTCCCTCACATATTATTTGTGGTTTTGTTAATGCATCCTTTGAGTCCATTTCAGTTCTATTAAATGTAAGATTTAATATATTTAAATTTTCTGAAAGAAAAAATGACCGCTAAACCTTGCCATCCCATTAGAATTAAATGGAAGATTCTGGTGTTAATGTGATTTCTATCAGCCCTCTGATTTCAAGTCCGATTGCCACAACCATTGCCACTAATGGATTTTAACACACCAAGAGGCTCAAATTATTCTCTCAGTTACTGGCAATAACCGCGATACGAGAAAACCTCATGGGCGTCAGTCGTCTTCCCAGACTGGGCCAGCATTTTCTTCTGATGATGGAATTTGTACTGCTTATCTTTGGATGGTTTTTTGGTTTTCCTCATCTTGGTTTGATGGTTTTTAATTGGGCTGAGAATGTGCATTTTTGGTTGAGTACCCTTATATCATTTCCTTCTATATTCTGGTATTAGCTCCCCTCTCTTAAATTTATGATGTAATAAGTTTGCATGTATGTCGCTTTCAATGTCTTAGGGAATGTTTTTTAATGCTGACGAGTGGCAAATATTACAAGAAAAAAAGTTAGTTCACTTTATTTGTCGCGTTGTGTTATTTTACCTATAATCTGGAGGCAGTTCTTTTGAGTGAGGAGAATATTAAAAAGATGGCAAATATGTTAAGAAGGGGAGCTTCTTTACTCTCTCAAAGCTGTCCTCAGTGTGGAGCGCCATTGTTCAAAATTAAGGGCGAAATATATTGTCCTGCTTGTGAGAGAAAAGTAGTGATTGTTAAAGAGGGCGAGCAAATTCCTCTAAATGTTGAAGGCTCTACTTTATCAGATGTATCCCTTATTCTATATGAAAAACTAAAGGAGACTGGGGAGTCCATAAAAAATGAGAATAACCCCTCCAGGTTGCAGGAGTTGCTCGGAATCGTTGTTGGCATATTAGACGCCCTGGAACGTCTTAAACGTATTTCTCAGTAAGCTTGGTTGTCTTCATTGTAATTGGAAGTGATAACCTTCCTTATTTTTTCAGCCTTCTTCTCACCCACTCCCCTTACCTTAGATAACTCCTCTTCTGGTGCGGTGAAAATTTTCTCCAGAGAGTTAAAAGTACAAAGTAGTCTTTTTGCTAAAGTTTGATCCACTCCCGGGAGCCCTATTAGAACTCTTTCCTGCACATCTTTCAAGCTTCCAGGGACTTTCTCAGCAACATAGATTTTAGTTTCCCTCTCTGTTTGTTCTCTTCGAGCAATTGTGTGTATCATTCGCGCTGTTTCTTGAGGGTCAGTCGTCCAGATTATCGGTAGCTTAAAATCTAGTGCTATGCTTACCAGTGCACCTCTGACAGCTTCAGGATGAACTGCATGTTTTCCGTAAAAGTCTCGCCCCTCAATAATAAGTACTGGCTTTTCATAATTTGACGTGATTTCCTTAACCTGTGGGAATAACCTTTTATCTATTATTGATTGTAGAAAGTCTTCCGCTGCTTTTCTCTCTATGGCAACCTTCTCTGAAACCAGATAATCTGCAACTTGTAGTTGCATTGGGACGATTTTGACATTTAGTCTTGTTAATTCTCGTACCACATCAGAACCAATTTCCCTATTATCTACATAAATTGTAATTGCTTTTTCTTTCTCTTCTTCCTGTAGATATTTTTCGAGTTTAATTTGCTGTTTATCTTCTTCCTTTAAGGATTCTGTAATTGTTTTCGCCATAGTTTTTAGAGTATCTTTCATTTCCCGCTCTTTTCTTTTTGCCGACCAGTAATAAGCCTCATCTCGGGTTCCCTTTGTAATAAGTAATATTACATTTCCGGGTCTTTTTCGTCCAGTCCTTCCTTTTCTCTGGATGTATCTAATTGCACTAGGCACTGTGTCATAGAATATAACCAAATCGCATTCACTAATGTCCAAGCCTTCCTCAGCAACGCTGGTGGCGACTAGAATATTATAGATGCCCTCTTTGAATTTTTCAATTATCTCCTTTTGTTGCTTCTGAGAGAGCCCCTTATCCCCAATTTTGTTTGCCTGACCTATGAATCTTTCCACATTATAATTTTCTTTTCGTAAAACCTCATTTATTTCGCTTGCAGAATCCCTGAACTGTGTAAAAATTATTATTCTTGAATTACTCTTTTGTGAGAGTTGTTCTTTGACTATTTGAAGCGTTTTTTCGATTTTGGGATGTCTTACTTGGCTTTCGATTAGATTCTTTATTTTGATTCTTGCATTAATAATCTCGTCGTCCGTGAGTAAATCTTTGATGCCTCTTGGGGAACCAGATATTTTTGATCTCTCCTCCAATTTGTTGAAAAAATTTTGGAGAGCTTTTAGTCCCTGTGTTTCTAAAAGCTCAAGTGCATAGGTTAATCTGATCGATGCCGCAGTTTTTGCCATCAATTCAAATAACGAAGGTTGCGTCTGTCTCTCTTTTGCTAATTGACTTTGAAGTTCTATTAACTGCTTTCGAGAAATCGTTTTAATATTATACGATTCAATAAACCCTTCTTCCTTTAAAGTCTTTAAACGTTTTACAAGAGCATTTTCTAAAATTTTTTTGATATCCAAAATGCTTGGGGGAAGACTAATCAACACCCAGTCTACCTTAATTTCCTTTATATATGGAAGCACATCTGGGCTCTTCTCTGTTCTAACTTCAATGTTTTCAATATTGAGGTTTTTACAAACCTCTTCTATCTTCTCTTTCTCAACTCCTGGTGATGCGGTTAAACCCAGAATAAGGGGGTTAACAGCGCGCTTCAAATATTGCTCTGCAACAAACACGTATGAATAGTTTCCAACCGCTCTATGCGCCTCATCCAAAACTAACAAAACGCAATTTTTCAAGTCAACTCTCCCTGTGATTATGTCGTTTTCCACAATTTGTGGCGTGGCCAAAACAACCTTTGCTTTCCTCCATCTCTCTATTCTTTCCTCTGGAGGGATTTCACCTGTAAAAATCATAATTTCATTTTCGTCTACCCTTAAAGTTGACTTGATAGTTTCAGCATGTTGGAGTACTAGAGGGCGTGTTGGCGCTAAAAAAACTATGAACCCCCCGCTCATTTTCTGAAGACGAAGAGCAGCAATCATAACTGCTATTAGCGTCTTACCGAGGCCTGTTGGCAGAATCACGAGAGAGTTTTGCTCGGCACAACTTGCAGTTATAGTTTCTTGATAAAGTCTATGTTCGATAGTATTTTCCTTTAGGTATGGGTGATTAATGTACTTACTCTCCATTTATATCAGCGTTCCAACGGGGCATATAATGTGAGCGTAGCCAGAAATACATTCAATTTTAGTAATTTTTAACTTCCTCCAACTTTTTAAATTCTTTCTAGTCAGCAAATTCAATCCCCCCTATTCATATTCGGCTACCTCAAGGATCCTTTTTCATTAAAAACCTAAAATACGCTTCGCTTTTCAAAGAACGAAAAAGGTTTTTATAGTGAAAAGAATTGACAATTTTTAGAACGGTGCAATGATAAGGTCTTTGTTAATGTTACGGAGGATATTCCTATCTATTTCTCATATATTACTACATAATATTATCTTCTTTGTAGGAGAGAAGATAAATAGATTTAGATTTGTTTATTACTTGTCTTTAATGGCAGAAAAATGGAGGTTATCTGTGTGGTTCAAGATGAACTATCTCCTGGTGCAGAATCGGAACTTTATGAGCTTGTAATTCCTGGTCAACTAGTTGGAAAAGTGGTTGTAGACTCCGCAGCCCGCATGGTGGGGATTATCAGAAGCATACGCCTCAGTCTACCCCCTCTTCGCGTTGAACTAATAATTAAGGGATTAGAAGTCGAGTTTCCAGTAGATGTGTCCAATGTTTTAGCTGTGGGTTCCGTAGTACAACTGAAGAACGTGGCAAGGGAAGCAGAAACTGTTGAGCTAAGGGACGTGCAGAGGCTACGTAAGGAACTCATCGAAGAAATTCGCCAAATAATAGGCAAAAGTCCATGAAGCTTCAAATACTTTAAAAAATGAGGCCTTTTGCAAATCAATTCCTTGTTTATGTATTAGCGTATAGGGCAGTGCAAGGCGCCTCCAAACAACTCGAGCAGTGAGTGCACCTACTCTCAATGATTCTTAACTTTCCTTCTTTTAATGAAAACGCGTTGCAGGAGCTATACCAAGGTATACATGAACCACACCCTAAGCACCTCATTGCCCTGATGATAATTGAAGCCACATTTTTGCAAATTTTCTTAGCATTGTCGGGGCTTTTTGTCATAACTATGAAATTTCCATCCTTAAAGATTTTACAAATTGAATCATCCATCTCTATTTGGATAAAGCCTAATTCCGGTAAATATTTCACTTTTCCTAAAATATTCGAAAAATTGGCAATTTGCTCCATGTCAAAGGTGCAATTAAATACCCCTTTTAGTGAATATTCTTTCTCTCCGAGTGTTGGCGGTATTTCCTCTATTTTAAAACGCAGCTTCTCCTTGGTGAGAGGCCTCGTTTTTATGTTTTGAGTTATTTTGAGCTCTTCAATAAGTTTAAACTGCCCCTCAGGTAGATTTTTCCACCTCCAGAAACCATAGTCTATCCATTCCTTAGGGAAATTGTACTTCTTCCTCCATTTTTCTAGCACATTACACAATTTTTCCCAGTTTTCCGGATACTCCTCTCTCAGCATTTCAAACTCTGCCAACTTTGAAGCGGGGCACGGCCAGCATCCTATTCTAATAAAACCTTTGTTATATAAAGGATTATAAGGAACCTTTTGCTGAAAGATGTAGAGCCAAACATGTAAAGCAGTCCAGTCCTGTATTGGAGTAGCCGACACTTGCTTTGAAACCCAGGGATTCACGCTCACTTTTTTCTCTCTAGCCCTAGCTTCTGACTCGTATCTTCTTTGACCAATAAAAGTTAAGCAACCATCAGGAAAGTTTTCTTCGATTAATAAGCTGGTAGGCCCAAGCTTAACACTCTTGCAACAAATTCTATAGTCACGACCTGGTGGACCGAATTTTTCAGACAAGCTCCAAAAGGTATCCGGATCCACTTTTCTCTCTAACAATTTTTCTACAAGCCCCAACTCCTTAACAACATTATGCGTGTAATCAACTGTTTCCTTAAATTCCACCCCGGTGTCTACAAATAGTATCCAGAAATTCTTTCCCAAAGCCTTTAAAGTTAGCAAAAGTGTTACAAGCGAATCTTTGCCGCCAGAAAAAGCAACTGTTACGGGTTTATTATAAGATTTACAAACCTTGTGTATAAACTCTATAGCGTCCTTCTCATACTTTCGTAAAACCTCCTTGTTAGCCTCTACAACATCATCCCAGTTTTGTCCCCCTTTTAATGTAAAAGTATCCCCCGGAGCGCCATACTCTCTCGGCTTAACAACAATTCCTTTTATTTTCATTAAAATATCTGCTGCGTTTCTTTTCGCGGTACCCGTAGCTATAACTTCATTATTTGGAGAGACAACTATGACTTGATCCCCTTCCTGAATGTCTTCACTACAATCAGTTACACCGGGACCCAAAATATTGGCGCCCTTTATAATCGGTTCTACAGCGCCCTTATCTACCTTTATCCACTTACTACAACCTGCTTGCCAAAGTCTCCTAGCGCCAATTATTTTAGGAATAAATTGCCAGCTCTTGGAAGAAGGGTTAAATCGAATATTCCCAACAATCTTGCCATCAATTATTATTTCATCCATGTGATCAGAGTAAGATACTTTGTTTAGCAGAACTATCTTGTCATCAGGAATCAGTTTCCTTCCAAGTGTTTCTCCGTACTGCTCGTCTATTACCTTCCTAATCCGCTCTAAGTCTTTACTAAAACTTGGGCGAAAATCCCCAGGGGGAGATACTTGAATCTTCTCGGCATTATTACCACAAATTCCACATGGCGTTTCATCTAGGAGGGGCAAATTGCATGAAGTACACCAACCGAGTTTAATCTTTCCGAGGAATATGGATGCTTTTGTCACAATTTTTAACCTTCTATCCTCTCAAAGCAATAGAAAAATATGGAACTTCAGTTTTAAATTACTCCCCTTTTTAAGATTTTACATCTAATCTCTAATTAAATCTTTTCTCGAGGCTGATTTTATCTTTCTCATACTTTCATTGCATTCGGAAAAAAAGAAATTGGAGGGTAAAAAATTAACCTTTTCTAACCGCCTTCTTTAAGGGCTTCCTCAACGATTTCGGCGTATTGTTCGGCCGTAAGTAATTTTTCTTTTTCCTCTTCGAGGTTTGTTGCTTTGATTACTACCATCCATCCTTTTTTATAAGGATCTTCGTTTACAAGTTCGGGTGCATCTTCTAACTCGCCGTTGACATCGATTATCTCACCGCTAACTGGAGCGTATAACTCTGAAACCGCCTTCACAGACTCGATACTACCGAACTCGCTCATACTTTCCACTTCTGTTCCCTTTTCTGGAAGTTCCACGTACACAATATCTCTCAACGCCTTCTGGGCATAGTCTGTTATGCCGACTCGTACATTTGTGTCTTCAATTTTTGCCCACTGATGTTCCTCTATGTAGAGGAGGTCATCTGGTATGTTTATATCCTGTACTTTAACCATTTATAATTCCTCCATCGATTCTTAACTCGATTGGTTTTTGCTATTAAAGTTTTTGCTTATTTTTTTGGCACAATTAACT
>JAHAWU010000005.1 GCA_018383815.1 Candidatus Jordarchaeia archaeon
CCAGCGGGTATGGGGTAGGTTTAGGCTTGTTCCCAGAGGTCGGGTTATTATGAGGGCGGTTAGTAAAGCATAAATGGGTAGAGCGAGAATAAACAACTGGAGTAGTTCTTCATTCATTTTTTTTCCCATTAGTTACTTGTAGCGAAGGACTACTCCAATCTTTCGGTTCAAACCTGCACTAAAAACTTTTTACGCCCCTTTTATGTTTCAAAAATTTTTTTCACTTTATCTTTGCTTAGGATTAAATAGTCCCGATCCATGGTAAAAACTTCTAGAGTTATGGTTTTGTTGTACCCTTTTTTCCCCAGCTCCTCGAGGGATGCTCTGTAGTTGGTTCTACCCACACCCAGTGGGAGGTGGTCGTCTCTTTCACCAAGGTTGTCGCTAACGTGTATGTGAGCCACTCGATTGTAGAGTTTATTGATGAACTCTTGGGGTGGGTCTGATCCGCGGAGGTAGGCGTGGGAAATGTCCAATATGAAGGAGAGCCTGTCTGATGCTAGCTGGTTGAAAAGGTCTTCGAACTCCTTAACCCTTGTGAAGTGGTCGGAGGAGGGGAAGAACCCTGAGGGCAAGTTTTCAACTCCGAGAATCATATCATAGTCTTCTGCTTTTTTCAGAAGTTTACTCAGGGACTGAACGGTGTTCTGATAGGCTTTTTCTTTGGGTAGGAGGGGGAAGCGGAAGCCGGGATGCACCGTTAGGAGGCGCACTTCCAGCTCGTGGGCTGCATTTATCGCCTTTATGGTTTCCTGGACGGATGCTTCTCTCAGTCCATCGTAAAAATTGCAAATATCCACAAAGGTGGGGGTATGAGCAAGTCTCTCAAGATTGTATGTTGAGAATGTGTCTAGTAGCTGCTTCTTCTTAGTTAATATTTGCTCCGGGGTTGAAAAGGGATACTCAAAAACTATTTCAAAACCATTAAAACCATTCTCACCAGCAAATTTAACTTCCTCCAGCAGGTCCCTGAAAGGACTGTTGGTCATACAGATTTTCACCTTCACACAAAACACCTCTTCGTTACTGCAGGGTTACTACCAAGTTTCCTTAATCCTCTTGGCTAAACTCACTACCCCCTCCAACTTTATTTCGTTTACTCTAATATTCGCTCCCTACTATGCGTAGCTGACAGTGATTACTCTAAACCTTTTACTTCAGCCAACAGGGCATTTTGCGCCCGACTTTTCCCAAAAAAATCTTCAGAAAGGATTTCTAAATTCTTCCCCTCTGATTCGGAAACTTTGATACCACTATTCTTTTTGACACTCCCCACGACTATAAGTCGGGGACTTTCTCGCCAATGGCATTGTAAAAATTGGTTTATTTGCTATGAAAACGTGTTTTCATTCTTTGCCATGAAAAACTTTTTCATGCTTTATCTGAAACGCTTCCAGCGTATGTTGGTTTGCCATGAAAAACTTTTCATTTTTCTGTCTAAAACGCGAAGCGTATGTTGGTTTGTCTAAGAAGCGTAGCTTATGTAGGTTTTTAAGCAGTTATAAAAAGAAATAGGGAAGGTAATGCAAATTTTGTTTCGCTAGCTTTTGGTATTTCCTCCTTTTATTCACCCTTTTTCTTTTTGGAGTTCGGGAAGGATTTTTTCAAAGTAGTCCAGTGATTCTGGGTTGATTAATGCACCTCTGTTTGTGACTGGTTTCCCATGTATTATGTTTGAGACAGCTATTTCCACCTTTTTGCCGCTGAAGGTGTATGGAATGTCTGGGGCCTCGAGTATTAAGGCCGGGTTGTGTTGGGGCGAAGCTTTTTCACGCAGATTTTTTCTAATTTTGTTCTTTAAGTCTTCTGTGAGCTCATATCCGGGTGCAAGTTTGACAAAAAGGATTATTCTTTGGTCTCCTTTCCAACTCTGTCCTATGGCTAGGCTGTCAGCAATTTCTTCCATATCTTCCACCACACTGTATATTTCAGCGGTACCTATGCGTACTCCAGAAGGTTTTAGTACCGCGTCTGAGCGACCGTAGAAGGTTACTCCGCCAGTGTCGCTGTGAATAACTATGTAGTCGCCGTGTCTCCAGACATTTTTGTGTGGATAAAATTCAAAGTAAGCTGCCCTATACTTTTCATTATTGGTGTCCTTGAAGAAATAGATTGGCATGGAGGGGGCGGGAGCTTCGCAGACAAGTTCCCCCTGTTTATCATATACTTCATTTCCGTTCTCATCGTAAGCCTTAACTTTCATTCCTAAAGCGCGGTACTGTAATTCACCAGCATATACTGGAAGGGTGGGGCTTCCACAAGCAAAACAGCCGTTGATATCTGTGCCTCCCGATATTGAGTTGAAATGTAAATCTTTTTTGACTTCTCTGTAAACCCACTCGAACCCTTCAGCTGAAAGCGCAGACCCTGTTTGGGATATTTCTCGTAATGTGGATAAATCATAATCTCTTCCTGGCTTAACTCCCTGACTCCTCTGATAATTTATGTAACTTGCACTACAACCAAAAATGGTGATTTTTTCATCCTGAATCATCTTCCACATGGCACCGGCGTCAGGATAATTAGGATTACCGTCAAACAATACTATTGTTGCCCCAGTTGCTAGAGAGCTTATCAGCCAGTTCCACATCATCCAGCTGCAACTCGTTATATACATGATGGTGTCTTCACGTTTCAGATCAGTATTCAATATAAGTTCTTTTAAGTGATTGATGAGTACTCCCGCTGCTCCCTGAACCATACACTTTGGTTTACCAGTTGTTCCGGAGGAAAACATAATAAATAGAGGGTGATCGGCAGGTAGCTGTTCAAATTGAATTTTGGGTTCCTTTTCAGGTGATATAAAATCGTCCCAATATACTGATTTGGGAATTTTGCTAATGTCGGGGTTGTCTTCCACATATTTGGTAACAATCACCTTTTCCAGTGAAGGGATTCCCTCAGCCACCTCTTGAGCTTTACTCAAAATGTTATAGGTGACTCCCTTGTAAATGTGTCCGTCCACTGTAAATAAGACCTTGGGTTCAATTTGTCCAAGGCGGTCCAGTGCTGCTTGTGTCCCGAGTTCAGCTCCACAGGAGGACCAGACGGCGCCAATACTGGTAGCAGCGAGCATCGCGATGGGTGTCTGTATTATGTTGGGCATCAGGGCACATACCCGATCTCCGGGCTTGACTCCTAATTCACGTAGTGATTTTGCCATGCGCGCAACAGTTTTGTAAACTTCTTTGTAGCTCATACTTGCCGATTTCTGGTTTTCTCCTAAGGATTTGAAAGCTAATTTGTTGTCCTTATATCTTAGGAGGTTCTCGGCGAAATTTAATTTTGCACCCAGGAACCATTTTGCGCCAGGAAACTTGGTTAGGTCATCAACCACTTTATCAAATTTGCGGGAAGCTTTAATCTCCACGAAATCCCATACGGCTGCCCAAAAATCAGGTATATTTTCAACAGACCAATCATAAAGTTGAGCGTAGGAATCAATTTCAAGACCGTATTCTCTATTGACAAAATCAATGAATCGGGTCACATTTGCTTGTTCTACGATTTCCTTTGAAGGCTCCCACAATAGTTTTCCCAATTTCTCCACAACCTCTACGAGTTTTTGGAAATAAAAGTTCACTTTTGGAACAAATTTTAGATTTTGTTTTATTAAATTTTACTACTTACGCACTTGAAATATGCGAAAAACGAACTTGAAATAACTTAAATATTTAAAAAATATTTTAGTTTAATTATAAAAAGTACTTTTAAAAATGAATTTAATGAAAAATAATTTTTAGGAAAAGGTTATAAAAATTTGCAATCCTCGTTTTAGAGGTTCACGGGATGGTGATGATGCATGACCGTAAATAAATTAAATGAATTAAAAGTGTTAGCCAGAGGAAAAGGCGAACTAGTTGGCTGGCATGACCCAGACGAACATCGAAAATGGATACGGGAAAACAAAACCCGAGACTTAGTGGACAAAACCATGACCGTAAAGGAAGCGGTTTCCAAATTCGTCAAAGACGGAAGCTACATAGCATCCGGCGGCTTCGGCCACATCAGGGTCTCCATGTCAGTAATCTATGAAATAATAAGACAGAAAAAAAGGAACCTAATAATGGCTGGAAAAACCGCCGTACACGATCTTGACGTGCTTGTGGGCGCTGGTGTGGTCAACAAAGTTGAGGTTGCCTACTCATTCGGCCACGAGTTAAGAGGCCTCTCCCCTGCCTCCAGAAGAATGGTTGAAGGAGGAAAATGCAAAGTCATAGCGGAAATAAGCAATGCCGGATACCAGTGGCGCTTCCTAGGAGGAATGATGGGAGTACCCTTCATACCCTCACGCAACCTCGTAGGCACAGACACTTTCAACTATAGCTCCTCCATAGTAATTGAAGACCCCTTCAGCGGGAAACCCATATGTTTGATTCCCTCATGCAACCCCGACGTAGTTTTCATCCATGTGCCCCGATGTGACATATACGGTAATGCCCAAATCGACGGCATACTGGTGGAAGACTTTGAACTCGCAAGGTCTGCGAGGAGACTAATAATCACAACTGAGGAGATAATTCCAGAAAATAGGATTAGAAGCGAACCGTGGAGAACCGCGATTCCATTCTATTGTGTGGACGCAGTTTGTGAAGTACCCTTCGGCTCGCATCCCTGCCAGATGCCTTTAATGTACTTCTTTGACGAAGAACACATTGCCGAATGGCTTGAACTCTCCGCAACAGAGGAAGGCACACAACAATACCTCGACAAGTATGTATTTGGCGCTGAGGACTTCGAAGAATATTTGAAACTTATAGGTGGGGTTAAGAAGCTAAACTATCTTAGGAGAGTCGAACAGTTAAGGGCGCCCATGGTAGCTCCCTGGCGTAAAAAGTGAGGTGAAGCTAAATGAGTAAAGAAGTTAAATACACAATGGGTGAACTCCTAGCAGTAGCAGCAGCAAAGTTACTCGAAGACAAAAAATCGGTTTTCGTGGGAACCGGCTTGCCCATGATCGCCTCCATGCTGGCGCAAAGAACACATGCACCAAACCTATTAATTATCTTTGAAGCGGGCGGCATGGGGCCACAAATACCAACCCTACCCATCTCAGTCGGCGACTCAAGAACATTCCACAAGGCTATAGGAGCCTCCAGCATGCACGACGTTATGTCCGCCTGCCAAGCGGGTTACATCGACTACGGCTTCCTGGGAGGAGCCCAGATAGATATGTATGGTAACCTAAACACCACATGCATCGGAGACCACGACCTCCCAAAGGTACGATTCCCGGGAAGCGGTGGAGCAAACGACATCGGTTCGCTATCTCACAAAACTATTTACATTATGAGGAACCAAGCCCCAAGAACCTTTGTGAAGAAGGTCGATTTCATAACAACTCCCGGATACTTATCTGGTCCGGGAGCAAGGGAAAAAGCGGGGCTTCCAGAGGGTACAGGCCCCTACAGGGTAATAACACAGCTTGGCATATACGACTTCGAAGAAAAGACCAAGAGGATGAGACTAATATCCTTACATCCCGGCGTCACACTGGAGAAGGTAAAGGAGAACTGTAGCTTCGAGCTGCTTATTGCAGACGACCTTCAAACAACACCAACACCCACCGAGAAGGAAATCAAAATACTCCACGAACTTGACCCGCAAGGAGTATCCATAGGCAAATAGCAGATCATATTGAACTCCCTTTTTGTTTTTCCCTTCACTTATTCCTTTTCTGTCTTCTTTTTTAGGAAAGTTATAAAAGAGGTTTGGCAGCATTAGTTTTATAATTTGAGGTTTTATGTCTGAAGATGTTTGAGGAGTGTGAAGGCTATTCCGTACCAGTACATTATTGTGGAGAAAGAAGAAAATATTGCCATAATAACTATGAACCGTCCCGAAAAGCTAAACGCTTTAAATCTCGAGTTGCAGGAGGAAATGAAGCACGCCTTGGATACCCTATACATGGACGATGAGGTAAAAGTCATTATTCTAACAGGCGCAGGTAGGGCGTTTAGTGCTGGTGGAGATATTGGAACCATGAAGGAAGCTCACCAGTTAGACCCACTCTTGCTGAGGCAAGCTTTGTATCAGTCCACGTCTGAGGTAACAAACAGAATTTGGAACTATGAGAAGCCTATTATAGCCGCGGTTAATGGAGTGGCGGCTGGAGGTGCCTGCAACTGGGCCTTGGCCTGCGACTTCGTCATAGCTTCTGAGAACGCTAGGTTCGGCGAGGTTTTCATTCACGTAGGATTAGTTCCCGATGGAGGTGGAAGCTGGCTGCTTCCTAGGCTTGTGGGTTTACAGAGGGCGAAGGAAATCATAATGATGGGGAAGATGGTGCCGGCGGAGGAGGCTGAGCGAATCGGAATGGTGAACAAGGTTGTCCCAGAAAAGGACTTGATGTCTACAGCCAAAGAGTATGCAAGAATACTGGCTAGTCTTCCTCCGAGAACATTGGGAGCAGCTAAGAGAACCATCAATAAGGCTATGACTACGAGCCTTGGGGAAGCAATGGATTACGAAATGACCATGCAGGCGATATGCTTCCAAACAGACGCTCACCGGGAACGCGTGAAAGCCTTTTTGGAGAAGAAAAAGTAGCCATATCTACTCCGCCCCTTCCCTAAATTTTTGTTAGTAAGAGAACGTTACGATCATCTATTGAGTCTGCTCATGCTTGAAATTTTGGTTTAATAGGTGTGGGCAGAGCTGCAAGATAAGGATTTGTTGTGCTGGGTTTTTAAAAATTGTTTAAACTAACCGGGCGTAAAAAGTATTGGGTGCAAGCCGCTGGGGGCGTCTTCGGACTGGGGCTCTGTGTTGTCTTCTTGTGTGTGGTTTAGGTCTCCCCATTTATTCCTTTTCTTGCCGAAAGGAGCCTTAATAGAGCTTCTTTCCAATTGAAGCCTAATTCCCCTTTTTCAGGGAATCATTGTCTCCAAACATGCTCCAAATACAAAAAATGCACTAAACTTTTTATGTCCGAAAACGCTAAAAGAACAGAGGATCAGCGTAGCCCGAAACCATTACTCCCATCTTTTTTACCCTAAAAAATATTTTTCACTTTTTGGTTTAGAAAGAAGCTTGCATAGGCTTTTTAAACTGAAGGGGGGACAATTTAAAACCCGAATACCACAAGTTATAAATATATTTATTTGATACTCAGAGAATCACTCCAAAGAAAATTTTTGATGGGATGCAATTAGAATGAGGATTCTACTAATACATTCTGATGAGTTTTCTTACCGGGTAACCCAGAAAACGCCCATTGCCGAGAAGTTGGAGGATGAATCAACCAAGCAAGGAGCCTCAGAGGACTGCTTGGTAGTCTTTTCAGCGGTTGAGAAGGGCGATGAGATTAACAAGACCTACGTTATCAACCAGACCGTTGAGGAAATAAAGAAGGTAGCAGACCAGGTGGGAGCCAAAAAAATAGTGGTTTATCCCTACGCCCACCTCTCACCCAACCTTTCAGATCCCAAAACAGCCATAGAGATTCTCAAGGGTGTTGCCAAGAAGTTGGGAGAACAGTACTCAGTTATGCGCTCCCCATTCGGTTTCTACAAGGCCTTCAAACTGAGCTGTAAGGGGCATCCTATGTCCGAACTCTCCCGCGAAATTCGCCCCACAGAGAGGGAGGTTGAAGAAAAGGAGGCACCAAAGGAGGCGCCCCGAAAAATCGCCAAGAGGTTTCTGGTGCTTACCCCCAATGGTGATGAAATCGAACCTGGAGAATTTGTGAAAAATTGTGAGAACGACGAGTTCAAGGTTCTTGTGGAAAAGGAGGCTCTGGGTAAGGAGAGCCCTGGTTCTGGTGAGGAACCAGAATTCATAAGCATAGTCAAGAAGTATAATATAAACTGGGAGGGCTTCTCTGATAGGGGACATATGAAATTTGGTCCCGAAGGCAACCTACTATTTGAACTCATAGCGGAGTACGCAGAGAAAATAGTCAGGGACTTCGGTATCCCCGTTTACTCTGTGAGGGGTACAAACATGTTTGACTTGGAAATGAAGCCAGTGAGAGAACATGCGGAACTCTACGGCGACCGCCTATACCAGCTAGAAGTGGAAGACAAAAAATTGGTCATGCGATACGCCGCATGTCACCAGCAATTCTCAATGATTAAGGACTGGACAATCAGTTACCGCAACCTTCCCTTCGGAGCTTTCGAAGTAGCAGACAGCTATCGCATGGAGCAGAGCGGAGAACTATTGCTCTGCTTCAGAACCCGAAAAATGCACATGCCCGACTTCCACGTAATATGCCGAGACGAGAAGGAAGCCCTAGAATGGTTTTACAAGTTACACGAAAAAATCTACGAAGCCATGGAAGAGTTGGGACGAAACTATGAACTGCTCATAAACCTAACCTCAGAAGAATTCTACAAGAGAAACAAGGACTTCCTGCTTAAACTCGCCAAATCCCGCAAAAAGAATCTTCTATTATGCTTCTATCCCCCGGGAATAAACTATTACTGGTCAATAAATAATGAGTACCACATAAAAGACGACCTCAACAGACCCAGAGAAATTGGTACTGTCCAGATAGATTTTGGAAACAGTAAGAGGTTCGGAATAAAATACACTGATGCTGATGGAAGCGAAAGGTTTCCCTTCATACTGCACACCGCCGTCATCGGCACCATTGAGAGGTACCTCTTCGCTCTCTTCGACACCGCGGTAAAAATGAAGAAGGAAGGCAAACCCCCCATGCTGCCAGTATGGATTTCCCCCACTCAGCTGCGGATAGTTCCCGTTGCTGAGAGGCACCTGAAATTCGCTGAAGAACTGGCAAGCAAAATCAGAGGAGTGCGGGTGGACATTGATGATAGAAGCGAAACAGTGTCAAGGAGAATAAAGCAGGCTGAGGAGGAGTGGATACCCTACATAGTAGTGGTGGGAGATAAAGAAGTGGAGGGAGAAAAACTCACAGTTCGAATCCGAGAAATCAGGGAAGAAGTCCAAATGACCCCCGAAGAGCTTGAGAAAGAAATTCACAAAAAGATTGGCGACAAACCCTTCAAGCCCCTAACTCTACCGGTCCACGTTTCAAAAAGACCAATCTTTAACGTCTAAACTTTCCACACACCAGTCTGAGAAACTCCTAAATAATTAATAAAAAACTATGACTTATTTACTCTGAGCCACGCATCGAAATGGTGGGTTCCAAATTGGATTAAAAGCCTACCCCTTCGAACCATTTCTTCATTTATCTGTCCAATTCTTAAAGTTCCGCTTCCCCATATTCAAAATATAAAATAAAAATTGGAGTAGAGTTTTTGCAAAAGAAAAAATTGTGGGTTGGGTTACTCTGTGGTTCGTCCGTCAAAATGCTCCTTACTTTCCATGGCGTCTTTTTTGGTGCGGTGTACTACACCATCTTGGTGTTCGGGTGGCGAGTAAATCGTGTAAAGTTTGAGGTTAGCGCTCTTGGAGGTATTTATCACGTTGTGTCTTGCGCCCGCTGGAACTATGACCGCACTTCCATCCTTGACGCGGTGTGCTACACCGTCAATTACCACTTTTCCTTCCCCTTCCTCGAATCGAAAGAATTGATCCACATCGTCATGTGTTTCTTCACCTATTTCTTCGCCAGGTTTAAGGCTCATGAGCACCAGTTGACTGTGCTTCCCAGTGTAGAGTACGCGTCGGAAATTGGTGTTTTTCTTGGTTTCTTTCTCAATGGATACTACAAATCCCTTCAAATTCGTCGCCTCCACCAAATAAAAAAGCTTAGCTCCTTATCAAGATTTCTTTAATAGTAAACATGCTTATTGGTCTTACTGTTTGCCGCTGGCCTCTTCTGGTAAAGAAGCTACTATGACGGTTAAAATTTTACAAACATTTTTCAAATTTTGGAGCTTACTGTTTTTGTGTAGTATGTGTTCTCTACGGGTATGTTACCCTTTTTGGTATTTTCTTTTATGAGTTTGTTTTTTTGCTATGCTACTTATTTGAAAATTTATTGCGTGAATAGTGGTTTTGGAAAAGTATAATAGCTCGGCTGTAAACTTTGTAAAGTTAATTTTCAAAAGGATAGGAAGGACACGGTGTGGGTTCTTTGGGACTAAAAGTGCATTCCAATACTTCAGCGCGAGAAATCTTGGGGATTGCGTGTTTAAGTCTCTTTGTGGATTCCGTTGGTTACGGTGTGGTGGTTCCAATTCTTCCCACTTATGTCTTGTCTCTGGGGGCCTCAGATTACGACTTGGCACTTATTTTTTCCTCATTCGCCATGGTGCAGCTCTTCACTACCATACCTTTTGGTTTGTTTTCGGATAAGTATGGGAGAAAAGTGTTCATGGTTACGGGAATGCTTCTTCTTGGTGCTTCTTTTATGTATTTTCCCTTCGCTCATAGTGTTCTTGCGCTTATTGCTTGTAGGGTGGTGCAGGGCTTGGCTGCTTCTGCTACTTGGTCTTCTGCCTTGGCTCTGGTTGCCGATGCGTATCCTGGTGGTGATAAGGGTGAAAAGTTGGGTATTGCAAATGGGGCTGTGGGTTTGGGTAATATTGCTGGTCCATTGGTGGGGGGAGTTTTGGGTGATATATATTTTGGTTTGCCCTTTTTAGTCATAGGCTCTTTTGCTTTTTTCGCCTGTTTCTATATGCTTCTGAGATTAAAGTTGGAAAGAGGTGAAGCTGTGAGGGCTCCTGTAACTTTTCGCGAAATGCTGCGGGGGGCCATCAGGGTCAGGAATGTTTTGTTGGTGGTTTTCATCAACCTTATGATAGCGGTGTTTTTCGGCTTCATTGAGCCTCTTTTGCCGCCCTACTTGAGTGGGAGGTTTAACCTGTCTGGTACCCAGATTGGTTTATTCTTTGGGGGGGCCTTCCTAACCTATGTTGTTTCACAGCCCCTTGTGGGAAGATTGTCAGATAGGTATGGGAGAAAGATATTCATTGTATGTGGTTTGATTGCCCTTAGCATCACGAATGTGGTGATTCCCTATCTTTCTGATGTGTTAACTCTTTTTGCACTGCTTGTTGTTATGGGGGTTTTTTGGAGTTTAGCGTATACGCCGCTTATGCCTCTTGCTGTGGATTCTTTGAGGAGCAAAAATAGGGAAACTTTTGGGACAATGTCGGGTTTCTTCAATATTGCTTGGAACTCGGGCTACAGCATAGGTCCCATAATTGGAGCGCTGGTAACCTCCTATTTTGGTTTTGAATCAATATTCTGGTTTTTCAGCGGGTTGCTGGTAGTAATGATAATTGTTGCCCAAACCTTGATAGCTGAAAAGAGGGTGTTTGTCTCGAAAACGTCTATTAAAAATTTTATGAATAATAACGAATAAATTTAAATAACTAGCCAAAAATTTCTTATTTTTTCAGGCTGAAAAATCGGTTAGACTTAAAAATTCTCCAGCCACTTTCTTTCTGGAGAAGACCAAAAAGCCGAGAAGGGGGCGTAAAACATGCAGAGACCTTTCAAGAAGATGCCCCGCTCAACGGAAATACTCATAATGGTTTGTACCAGTGCATTTGTAGACTCGTTGGGATACGGTATAATAATCCCGTTCCTCCCACAGTACGCCATGTCCCTTGGCGCGTCTGACCTAGATGTGGGCATCATCTTCGCCGCCTACGCACTGGTACAGTTAGTGACCACCATACCCTTCGGCTTGCTCTCTGACCGTTATGGCAGAAGACCCTTCATGATTTCGGGAATGCTCCTTCTCGGCATGGCTTCACTACTCTTCCCCCTAGCCCAAACCGTGCACCTAATGATAATATGTAGGGCAATACAGGGTTTGGCGGCTGCGGCGACCTGGTCTTCAGCAGTGGCATTGGTGGCAGACACATTTCCCGGAAACGATAAGGGAACAAAACTGGGAATAACAGCGGGAGTAACCAATATGGGTGGCATCGTGGGACCATTATTGGGAGGAGCCCTATCCGACGTGAATTTTAATATCCCCTTCCTATTAATCGCTACGCTTTCCATATTCATGTTCGCCTACATGTTCTTTAGATTGAAACTGCCCCCCAGGGAAAATAGGGTGGAGGAAACTTCGTACATAAAAATGATAAGAGGGGCGCTTAGAATCAGGAATGTTGTTATAATCATAGTCATTAATGCGTTGACGATGATTTTCTGGGGATTCATTGAACCCTTAATGCCTCCATACCTCTCTGGCAGATTTTCACTGTCAAGCACCCAGATTGGCATCATTTTTGGAGCCATGTCCCTCATCTATGCCTCAATTCAACCATTAGTAGGCAGACTCACTGACAAGTATGGACAGAAAAGATTCATAATAGCGGGGATGACCCTCCAGGCGTCCATAGGTTTACTCATACCCCTATGCAGTGATCTGGTAAGCTTAACCATCTGCTTGGTGCTAATCGCCGCAGTGGGTGCCATAGCTTGGACACCACTAACGCCCCTATACGTAGAATCTCTCCAAGACGGAAAAATGGAGGCCTACGCAACAGTTGGCTCCCTCTTTGGCACTGCATACTACGTAGGGTACATTATTGGGCCGGTAATTGGAACTCTGGTAAGTTCCCATTTTGGATTTGGAGCAGTCTTCATCTTCAACAGCATAATACTATTAGCCCTAGTTCTCCTATCAAAATTTTATATTAAAGATGGGAAAAGAGCGGCTTCAGAAACTCCCCAGACAATGGAGTCCAAAATTTCCGAGCCAAGAAACACAAGTCACAAAAAACCTCAAGAGTTAACAATCAGTAAGTAAACTACTTTTAATCATTATTGTAATTTCCTATTTTGTCTATTTTGAAAAGTTAAGCTTAAAAATTTAAGAGTTACTGGTTTTTTGAAAACGAAATTGTGGGACCTGATTTTTTGCGCTTATCGTTAGCAAGGCCCAAACCGCCTATTGAGATATTAATCATAGTTTGCCTAAGCGCGTTCATAGACTCCTTGGGATACGGGATAGTGGTTCCCTTTCTTCCCCAATATGCTCTGTCGCTGGGAGCCTCAGACTTAGATTTGGGTATTATTTTTTCTTCGTATGCTCTGGTGCAGCTTGTGACCGCTGTTCCTTTTGGGTTGATGTCTGACCGTTACGGTAGAAGATGGTTTATGATTAGTGGAATGCTTCTCTTGGGTGTGGCTTCGCTTGTTTACCCTTTGGCGCAAAATGTGATTATGATATCGGCGTGTAGGGCTGTGCAGGGTTTAGCGGCTTCTGCAACTTGGTCCTCTGCAATAGCGCTTGTGGCTGACACTTTTCCCGGGAGAGACAAGGGGGAAAAGTTGGGAATCACAACCGGAGTATCCGGTATGGGGAGCATTGCGGGTCCCATGGTGGGGGGCGCCTTATCAGACATAAACTTTATTTATCCCTTCCTTCTTATAGCCACCCTCTCTTTGGCTTCCTTCATTTACATGTTTTTCAGATTGAAAACTCCCAGAAAAGAAAAACTAGTTGAAGCTCCACCCTACATGGAAACAATAAAAAAGGCTTTGGGAATCAGAAACATTCTCATAATAATAGTTATCAATGCTTTAACTACCATTTTCTGGGGGTTCGTTGAGCCCTTAATGCCCCCATACCTTTCTGGGCGTTTTTCACTTTCCGCTACACAAATAGGGTTAATTTTTGGTGTGGCGTCTCTAAGCTACGCGGTTTGCCAACCATTCGTGGGTAGGCTATCTGACAGGTACGGAAGAAAGATTTTTATCGTTTCCGGTATGGCGCTACTGGCTGGTGTGAACCTTGCTATTCCCTTCTGCGGAGACCCAGTAAGCTTAACACTGGTCATAATGATCTCCGCGTCCATTGGAGCCTTGGCCTTTACCCCCTTGACCCCCCTGGCCATAGAGTCGCTTCAAGACCAAAATATTGAAGCCTATGCCACTGTGAATTCCCTTTTCGGTATTGCTTTTTATGTAGGTTACAGCGCCGGCCCCCTGATTGGTGCTCTAATCAGTTCCTATTTTGGATTCGAATCAATGTTCTTCTTCTACAGCATCATACTGGTAACAGTGCTCCTCATATCACAGGCCAAATTAAAAGAAATGGTGAAAAAAGAAGAAAAAACAGTAATAAAAACCAAAAAATAACCTAAAAGTTCCATAAAGATAAAAAAAGGTAAGTATAAAGGGCTTCAGCTAATCTTGTTTTCAAAATTCCGTAGGCCTTTTTACTATTCTGGCTAATGCTTACCAATAGGAGTATTTTTAGACAACAAGGGATTAGCACCAAAGTTACTGGAGGAAGCATGTGGTGAAAGAATAATCAAAGGAGGAAGTTGACTTCATTAGGCTACAGATGCTTTAAAACATTTCTAATGGTTGGTCATGGTTTGCATACAAAAGACTGGAACCAAAAGGCATCATCGCAATGGAATTTGAAATGTGGAAAAATCTACTATCACCTGCAGTTGATCTACTAGTCCAGTTGATAGCACCAGAAGGAACAAGTATTGAAAAAGCTAAACACGTGATTAAAAGTTTTCCAAAATCAACGGCCGCGAACTCAAGTATTTAGAGGAAACTCCGAATTCACTAATGGAAATACACTGGTTGCCCAAACTGGAGTTTCCTGGTTCAGCTAGATTATGAGGATTACCTATATCCCGGGGCGGAAAACCAGCCAAAGCGTCATGCATAAATGGATGCACCGTAGTGTACAAAAACTATTTCAAAAAGATTGACCCCCAAATCAAAGTGCAATCCCTAAAAAACAGGCCAAAAGGCAGACGAAACATGCATATTCCAAATAACAACGTAATTTGCTTAAAACACCCAAATTAACTTTTTATAACTCTATTTCTAATTCTTTTATGCCGTCCATGAAAATCAGTCTATCTTCCGCCTTGTAATCTTTAACATATTTTAATGGCTGGGTGAGTTTGCCTATTTGGTGTAGTGTGTGCGCATCGGATCCCAGTGAGAGCTTAATTTCGTCTACCTCAAGTATCCTTTCGAATCCTTCCATCTTGTAGTTCTGATATGTGGAATTGAGTTCCACAAAGAGGTCTGCATCAACAATTATTTTGATCGCTTCCTCCAACTCTTCCTTTGGCAGTATGTGGAGGTAGGCGTGGGCCAGCCCCACTAAACAATCCTTGGGAAGCTGCTTCTTAAATTCCCTTATTCGATTCAAAAGCACTAGTGGCAACCTATCATTCTTGTAGGGCAAAGAATTTGCACCCGCACCAAAATTATCCGTCACATACTCAAAAAGATAATAATCAAATTTTTGGGATGTGAGTACTTTACTCTCCCTTGGCGAATCGAAAACACACGCCCTAGTGTCTATTTCTATACCCTTCTTTAAAACAATTTTATCCCGATAAGCTTCACAGAAAGTTTTTAATTCTTGGAAGTATCCAGTCAGATCCTCCATAATTTGGGAACACTTCACAGTGTTGTGAGAATAGTGGTCTGTGACCCCCACCGCCTTTAAACCCTTACGAACACAGTAGCTCAGTATACCCTCAATGCCGGAATAGCCATCAGACCAAGTTGAATGGATGTGGTAATCAGTAGTAACCAGCTTCAAACTAGATACCCCAAGTAAAGGCGATAACTCTCAAATAGTTAATTGTAAGGGGAGTAACGTAAACGTTTTGGACGATATGAACTCCTATATTAAAATTTTGTGTATGGATTTAAAAGCACTTTACGGATTGCCTCAAACTTGAGGGAAACAGTAGGGTAAATCATCATTTTTCTCGTTATTGAAAAGTGATAAAATTGCAAAAAAACTTATATTGATAATTGAATATAACAGGTTATCAAAAAGAGAAGACGAGGAAAACCCCTAAAAGAAGAGGCAAAGTAGGAGGCCTCAGCCGGCAATAAAGAACTTCTCATGATTCAAATTATTGAATGAGAATTGTTGAAAAGGGAAGGATATGAAATGGTTAGAAAAGTAGCCATAGTTGGTACGGGCCAAACTAAACATGGCAAAAGACAGGATGCAAGTTTTCAAGAGCTAGTTTACGACGCAGTTAGCAAGGCTCTGAACGATGCTGGTCTACAAATAGAAGAAATAGACGCGGTAGTAACAGGATCTATGCCTGCCCCCATGGAAGGAGTCAACGCCCCCCACCTCTACTGGGGAGACGACCCCGCGGGAGCAGTTTTGAAACCATTAATGCGCGTGGCAACTTGTGGAACCACTGGCGTTTCTGTTGCCCACTCTGGTTACTATCATGTGGCTTCGGGTATGTTTGATGTGGTCATTGCGGTGGGTGCAGAAAAACAATATGAGGGGGAACCACAGGGAACGATGACTACTGTTGTTGAAGGGTGTTTCCAGAGGCCCTTTACTGCTGGTGCTCCCAGCGTATTTGCAATTCAATCCAACGAATATGTTCACAGGTATAATATTCCCGAACAAAGAGTGCGTATGGCGGCTGCGGAGGTTTCGGTGAGAAACCATAACGATGCGCTTGACAATCCCTACGCGCACATTCAGATAAAAATCACGGTGGATGATGTTCTAAAGTCAAGAATAATCTGTTATCCCGTCAGGCTTTTGGATGTCTGCCCCTCATCTGATGGGGCTACGGCAATAATATATGCTTGTGAGGAGAAGGCTAGGAAAATAACGGACACGCCCGTTTGGGTGAAGGGTTTAGGATACCGAGGCGACGAGTATTGGATAGGTGACAGCGACAAGGTGGTTTGGGATTCCGCAATCGAGGCAGCCAGAACCGCCTATAAACAGGCTAAAATCACCAACCCCTTAAAACAACTAGACGTGGCAGAAGTTTACAACCCCTTCACATTCCAAGAACTCTTATACTATGAATGCTTCGGCTTCTGCGAAAAGGGTGAAGCATGCAAGTTAGTTGAAGACCAAGTCGTTATGAGGCATGGGGAACTACCCTGCGACCCCTCCGGTGGAGTTCTGTGCACCAACCCCATAGGAGCCACTGGAATAACGAGAGTCGCAGAGGCGGCGCTACAGGTTCAGGGAAAAGCTGGAAAGCACCAAATTCCAGATGTTGAAACCGCCTTTGCCCACGCAATGGGTGGCGTTTCACAACTAAACGGGGTAATGATACTGGGAAGAACACCATAAAAAACCATTTATTTCACCTTTCTTCCCACAGCCAAGTTATCCCCTCTGAGAATTCTCTGCCTTCGGCATGGTTCTTTGCATTTCTTTTAATTTGGATTCTTTAACGCAAATCTCCCTAAACAGACATGTACAGTTGTTTCTGTAGTTTGCGAAGTTTTTTCTCACTCCTTTTTCAGAGACTAATAATTCCACTAAATGGGACAACCTCCATCCTAATTTCTCCGTCGGTGTGAATTCTCTTTTTGGTACATAATTAGTTGCTCTTTAATTATGTAGGACTTACGTGGTTGGGTGGGTATTTGTGTGGGGTTGGTGATGGGGTTGCTTGAGTTCGTCGTCTTTTTTCTATTTCGGACCTATTAGACCTTTTTTTTGAGATATGAGCATAAAAATTCTGGATTTTACCAATTCAAGACAAAAAAGGAGAGTTTGGCACCGCCACAGGCGCAAATTAACCACAAAACAATCCTCAACTGCGTAACTCCTATTATGTTTAACTCGTTTCCTTGATTGAAGTTGGTTTGTGTAAACCATTAATTTTGGAGTTCGATTTCGGCATATTCGTCATTTGTCGTGCCCCTAGGAAGTGTCAGAGATAAAGTTTAAATTATGAAATAAACGCAATCAAACTAAAATCCAACGATTTAAGTATAGGAGTGATATCGAATGAGTCTCACCTACATAAAATATGGCGTTTTACTCGCTCTCTTGGGCGGTCTCCTCGGAATCATTGCCTTCATTTTGGGACTACTAATGGCTCCTATTTTGGCCTCGCTGACCCCTAACATGCTCCTCACTATTCTTGGATATTTAAGCCTACTAGCCTCAATCATAATACTCATACTCACTTTAGCATTAGCAGCAAGAAAGCTCCTAGCAAAAATAAAGACAATAATTCTCCTAGTGATTATCTTGGGAATCATTGAGCTTTTGAACCTTAACTTCGCAACCATTGCGCCAATTATTTCAATTATAGGCGGCTTACTCGCCATAATTGGTGGCATATTAGCCATGATGGGAATGAGACCAGCGCCAGCACCAAAACCAGCTGAGGCAAAACCAAAAGCTAAAAAGGCAAAATAAGGAGACCAAAAAGCGTTTCTAAAAAATTTTTTATTTTTCTCTCCTTTTCTTAATTTAACGGAATTTTACTCTCCCTTCTTTGATTGTGGTTCCCAAAAAAGGTTTTTAAAAAGTTTTTATTTGGCATTGTTGATGATTACTTTTATTAACTATTGGTGTCTTAGGAATTTTGTGGGGTTTTAAATGAATATTGGAGTGCTTGTTTCCGGTAGGGGTTCCAATCTTCAAGCTATCATAGATGCTGTGGAATCGGGCTATATTAAGGCTAAAATCAGTGTAGTTATAAGCAGTCGAAAGGACGCTCCCGCCCTGCAAAGAGCTAAGGAACATGGGATTGAAGCCATCTTCATTGACCCCCAGGATTTCTGGAAGGACAAGGAGCACCGTGAGGAGAAGAGAGTTGAATACGATAAGAAAATTATTGCGGAGCTTGAGAAGAGAAATGTTGACTTGGTGCTCCTTGCAGGCTACATGCTTATGCTCAGCCCCTACTTTGTCAACAAATACAAAAACAGGATTATGAACATTCACCCCGCCCTTCTCCCCTCATTCCCCGGTGTGAACGCTCAAAAACAGGCTCTAGAATACGGAGTTAAATACACTGGAGCCACAGTGCACTTTGTGGACGCAGAAATGGATCATGGACCCATAATACTCCAGGATGTAGTGCCAGTTCTTGACGACGACACTGTAGAAACCCTCTCCAATAGAATCCTGGAAAAGGAGCACAAAATCTACGTAGAAGCAGTTAAACTATTCACCGAAGGAAAACTAAAGGTGGAGGGAAGAAGAGTAAAAATACTGAAATAACAAGTTCCTAACCTGTTAATCTTCTCCATGCCTTTCTAGGAATTCTCTGTACTCAATCATTCTTTTTATGGCTTTAGAGGCGCGAGTCATGGTGGGCACCACAGATATGCCGCGGGCAGAGTAGAACTTTCTGAGAAATATGGCTTCATGTTCACTAAATGCGGGAAGAATTGCCATAACGAAGGGTTTCCCCAACTCGTTTTTTATGTAGTCCGCCGCCTCCTTTACGGATTTGCGGAGATTAATATACCATTGGTAACCCCTGAAACGTTTGGCAAAGCTTCTGAAGCGGTCCAGCATCTCAAAAATAACATAGTCAATGTTATCCTCACTGGCTGCCACCTTGATCACTTCGGCAATGTTTGCAAATCGGAAAAAGGCTGAGGGGATATCCAAAGGGTTTCTAGTACTTATCCCCGCCGCGGGAACCATTCTCTCAATTTTCTCCCGAGTCTCTCTTGAAAGTAGGGGAATCTCTAAGCCCATTTCCACAGCTTTGTCCGTTTCCGTGACACTCTCCCCACCACTGAAGGAAACTATAAGGCCCCTCCTACCCCTAGGTGGAGGATTTTTCAGAAAAACCACATAAGTATCAACGAGGTCTTCTAGGTCTCGAATGTCTATGGCCCCAATCTGTTTCAAAGCCGCCCTCCAAATATTCCCAGAACCCGCCAAGGAGCCGGTGTGGGAAGAAACCGCCACCGCCCCCCTCTCCGTTTGCCCCCCCTTCCAAACTATCACCGGCTTCTTCTTAACCGCCTCTCTTAAAGTTTCGAATAGTCTCCTCCCATTCTTGGTTCCCTCAATATATGTGGAGATAATCCTTGTTTTGGGGTCCTCAGATAGATACTCCAAAAAGTCCGGGTTGTCCAAATCTATGGCATTTCCATAGCTAACCACCTTACTGAAGCCAACACCCCTCAACCTACCAGTGTAAATCACCTGCTCCGTAAGCGCGCCACTCTGAGCTATGAAAGCTACTGGTCCAGGACGCCTGGGAAAGCCGGGTAGGAATGATAAACCACTCTCCGGGCAATAGATGCCCATGCAGTTGGGGCCAATTATTCGGGTCACACCCTTCCTCGCAATTTTTAGGAGTTCCCGCTCCAGCTTTTTTCCTTCCTCAGTTCCGGTCTCACTGAAACCCGAAGTGAAGAAATGAACAGTTTTAACTCCCTTCTCAACACATTCCCGCATAACATCCGGAGTATACTTTGCAGGAACAGTCACCGTGACGAAATCAATGTCTCCAGGAATATCAAGGACACTTTTATAACATTTGAAGTTCAAGATGCTTTCCCTATTGGGGTTGACCACATATATTCTTCCCTTAAAACCCGCAACTAAGGGGCCCTGCAAGTAGAACAGGGAGCCCTCATTAATGCCGATAAAAGCTATGGACTCGGGATGAAACAATCTTTCGAAATAATCGAATTCCTCACGGTCCAAAAAATCACCAGTCTCCTAAACTTTTAACAACACAAATCATAGGGTTGAATATTAACCTTTTCCAAAACTTTCCCCGCCTCAAAGCCCACCCCAAATTTTTGATAAGGCATATAAGCACTAACGACTAAAATACTTTATCCAATACCTTGAATAGTGAGATGGTATTATGGTTAGTGTTTTAAAGGCTTTAGAAGACGCCGTAGGCTCAGAATATGTTTCAGACAAGGACTTCATAACCTATGCCTATGCCAGAGGAATAGACAGCGCCCTCCCAGCAAACCCACCGGAGTATGTGGTGAAGCCAGGATCAACAGAAGAAGTCGCCGCGGTAATGCGCATAGCCAACCAGTACAAAATACCAGTAGTTCCACGTGGAGGAGGCTGCTGTTTAACCGGTGGCTCAAAGCCCATAGAGAAGGGAGGAATACTTCTAGACACAACCAGAATGCACAAAATACTAAACATAGACTTAAACACCCTAACCGTCACCGTTGAAGCAGGAATAACCTGGGCAGAGCTTAACAACAAGCTGAACGAACTAGGCTACTACACCGGAAACCTCGGTCCAGGAAGCGGAATGTCCGCGGTGGTCGGAGGCGGACTCTCACACCACAGCGTAGGAGGCGGCGGAGGAGCAAAATACGGAACCTGCACCGAGCACGTCGTAGCCTTAGAAGTGGTGCTACCAACCGGCCACATAATAAACACCGGCGCCAACGCTAGCGTCTACACCAAGGAACCATTCTGTCGCTTCGGATTCGGCCCAGATCTAACTGGACTATTCCTGGGCGATAATGGACTTTTGGGAGTCAAGACCAAAGCCACCCTAGAAATCTTTCCAAAACCCCCTTACCACGCAGCTAAGACCTTCACCATAGAAGAGCCCTCGGCTGAAAATGCAGCAAAAATCTGGCTGGCCTGGAGGAGGAGAGGAGACCTAGGAATCTACGATTCGCAGTGGTGGCCCCTAATAATGGTTCTAGGCCTGCAACTACTATTGGACGTACCGCCAATAAAGCCTTGGGTGGGACTACAGAAAGCAGTGTTCTGGTACACCATGGAGGCCGAAACAGAGGAACAATTGGAAGCCAACATAAAAATTGTGGATCAAATATGCAAGGAGAATGGTTGCACAGAGTTGGGGCCTGAATTAAAGGATGGTAACATCGCCAAGTGGCATTATGAGGAACAGGGGCACTGGCTGAACTGGCACAGCCTCTGGGGAGGCATGGGGCCGGGCTCCATACCCTTAACAACAGAGCATCACCAGGCCATACACCGCGTCCCCTATATTAGCAAGAAACTTGACGAGTGGGAAGCAGCGCACAGAGCAGAACTCGACGCGAACGGCGGGATGCAGACCGGAATATCCACAGCAATTCTTTGTGGACATACAACAGTGGAGGTTGACTCCGGGCTTCTGGGTTGGGATAAGCCGGAATACCGCGAGAAGAATCTGGAGCTCTGGAAGAGTCAGATTGAGATGCTGCTCAGAGAGGGGGCCATGCCCTACATGGTTGGAGAAATGTTTAGCAAGGGACTAATAGACACTGAGGCCTTCAACGGAACCTATTACGCGTTTCTGAGAGACATCAAAAGGGCTTTGGATCCCAACAGGATTCTGAGCCCCGGAAAATTCTATCTCTAGGAGGAAGATGGATAATGGCAAAAATGAAAAATACTAGAAAACTTTCGGACATGGTTTACGCCTGCTCCGGCATTGGTGACTGTAGAATAGCTTATAGGTGGGCTGTAGGCAGATATGGGGTCTGCCCGGTTCTGGAGCACTCCCCCCAGTTCGACCCATTCTATGCCCGGGGCAAAATACGCATCGCCAAGGGACTTTTGGAGGGTGAGCTTGAACCCAGCAGGGAACTGGCAGAAGTACTATATCAATGCACCACATGTGGTAACTGCCACTCTGCCTGCCACCAGAGCATGTGTGAAGAGATAGTACTACCCATAAGTAGATTTATTGACCACGTGAAGCTTTTCGAGGCTATGAGGGCAGACCTGGTTGAGGAAGGATTAGGACCCATGCCCAGACACAAAGAGATACTGGAGTCAACCAAAAAGGAGCATAACCCCTACATGGAGAAACACGCCGACCGCTTAAAGTGGATTCCCAAGGGTAAAAAGATTCCCCAGAAGGCAGACCTGGTGTGGTTTGTGGGTTGTACAGAGCCCTATCGACAGCCAGATTTGGCTCAAGCTTTTCTTAAAATTCTGGAGGCTTCAAAGACCAACTTTGCAATAATACATCCCGAAGAGTGGTGCTGCGGTTCGGTGTTTTTCAGAACCGGTGTTTGGGACATGGCTGAGGAGCTCGCAAAACACAACTTGGAAGCCCTCAAAGCTGCTGGGGCCAAAAAAGTGGTAATCCATTGTGCGGGGTGCTACAGAACAATTTCCAAGGACTATGTGGAACTATTTGGAGAGTTGCCCTTCAAGGTGGTTAACGCAGTGGAGCTTATCAGAGACCTTATGAAGGAGGGCAAGTTGAAGCTCAAAAAACTGGACACCAAAGTAACCTATCATGACCCCTGCCACCTGGGAAGACACATGAAAATATATGATGCGCCCCGAGAGATACTTGAAATGATGCCTGGAGTGCAACTGGTTGAGATGAAAAGAATAAAGGACGCCTCTTGGTGTTGTGGCGCAGGTGGGGGAGTCAAGAGCGGCTTTCCGGAACTGGCAGTGGACATAGCTAAAGACAGGATAAAAGAGGCAGAGGAGACTGGCGCAGAGTACCTGGTGACGGCTTGTCCCTTCTGTGTAAGAAATCTCCAAGACGCAGCGGAAGCATTGAACAGCAAAATTAAGGTTCTAGACATCGTGGAACTAGTAGCCCAAAACCTAGCATAAAAAACAGTAACATCCTCACCCTTCTTTTTCTTCTAAATAAATTCTACTTTTTTTCACTTTCTAAATAGTATTCCGCAAGTCAGTCCTAGGTCTGGGGAGTTTTCAATAGTTCGAGGATTTTAAATTAGATTTTTGGATTTTGAATGTTGGAATCACCCATCTTTGTGCATTCCTGTCAACTTAAGAGGGTTTAGAGTCCTAAGGAACAGTGCCAAATAAAGAGACTCACTAGGTTCAACATGAAAATGAGCCTGTTTTGGGAGAGATTGATTACTCTTATGGTGGGGTAACCTAAATAAGGATTCCCTTCTCAATTTCTAGATAGTAGCTGGTGATGATGGTAGAAATGGCAAACAAGGTTGGTTTCGTGGTTAGGCTTGGTTCCCAGGTGGCATTATCATCTACTGAAGAGATTTCAAAGTTTTTGAAAAGGAGGGGGTGCGTCACTTATAAAATTAGAGGTGTGGGTGATGTGCAGGATGGCACCCTCTTCATAATTTCTAATGGGGGGGATGGTACAGTTCTGAAAACCGCCAGAACCGTTGTGGAACATGGCGGTGGCGTTCCTATTTTTCCAGTGAATTCCGGCACGGTTGGTTTTCTAACTGAGGTGGATGCCCGCAACGCAATACCAGAACTGGAAAAAATTTTGGAGGGACACTATAAGGAGGAAGTTCACCACGCATTAGACGTTTACTTAGAAGGAAAGTATGTGGGATTCGCGGTAAACGACGTCGTGATTACCAGTGAGCATGGAAGGATACTTGATGGAAAACTGTTTCTGGATAATGTTCTCGTCTCCACGATTCGCGGTGACCGAGTAATAATAGCTCCACCCTTAGGTTCAACTGCCTACAATTTGTCCGCAGGGGGATCAATAATACATCCCAAACTTGAGGCTATGTCAATTACCTGCGTAGCCCAATTTTACACCAGCAGGTTTTTCCCACTAATCGTACCCATCAACACCAATGTAAAATTTGTTTTGTCCGACACACCATACGAAAACTATGTCATCCTGGACGGCCAAATAGCTGAAACAAATGGGAAAAAAATTAGGGGAGGGCAAGTCATCGAGGTGAATGTGTCCCAGAAAACATTCAAACTAATTTACACCGAGAGAAGCTTCTATGAAAGAATAAACAAGGTCATCCTAACCCAACAAGAGAAATCACCATGGATAGAGCCCACCCCCGGAGACATATACTGAACCAATTAAAACCCTACTAATTATTTTGAACCACCCCAATGACTAGCTCTAATGTAGGAGTTCCACAAGTCTAGGAAATTACCGTCAATTCTTGAGTGGAAACCGAACCATATAATAGGAAGGTTGCATAACTACTAATTCATCTGAGCAAATCCTTTGCTTATTTTAAAAAGAATTGGAGAATTGGTGCTGTTGCCGATTAAGATAGGAGACAGGGTGAAAATTGAGTATACTTTAACCTTGAACGATGGAACTATCCTCGACACCTCAGAGGGAGGGAATCCCCTAGAGTTTGAGGCGGGTTCGGGAAGGGTAATAAAGGGATTAGATCAAGCAGTAATAGGAATGGAAAAGGGAGAAGAGAAACTGGTCAAAATAGAACCCAAAGATGCCTACGGATACCGCAAGCCCGAATGGGTGAAAAGGATTCCCAGAGGCAGGCTTCCCCCCGATTTGGAGGAGGACATGACCTTGAGGTTCACCATGTTTGATGGAACACAAATATCGGGACGAATAATAAAAATAACAGAGGAGGAAGTCACCGTAGATTTCAACCATCCCTTGGCAGGACTGGTTCTAAACTTTAAAATAAAAATTCTTTAACCATCGCAGCCCCTACTCCAACCTGATAGCTCCCGCAGTACACACGGAGATACACTTGCCACACCCCTGGCACTCATCTTTTACCTTTGCTTTGGCCTTAACTATTTTGACCCCCTTCCCCGGCAACGGACATTCAAATAGACAAAAGGCGCATCCTGTACACTTATCCTCATCAATGATTATTTTCATTAATCCTCCTCTTCACATACTATAAAGGTCAAATAGTTTTCAGGACTTTAGCAGCTGTCCCGCTATTACCATTCTTTGAACCTCGCTGGTTCCCTCATATATTTCAAGCACCTTGGCGTCTCGGTAGTATCTCTCTATAGGGTAGTCTTTCATGTATCCGTATCCTCCATGGATTTGTAGTGCTTTTGATACTACTTCAGTGCACATTCTTGAGGAGTATAGTTTGGCCATGGCTACTTCTTTGGTGAATCTTGCTCCTTTGTCTTTTAGGTATGCGGCTCTGTAGGTGAGGAGGCTTGCTGCTTCTATTTGTGTGGCCATTTCAGCCAGCATGAATTGTATAGCTTGGAACTGAGCGATAGGCCTGCTAAACTGTTGCCTCTGCTGGGAGTATTTGAGTGCTTCTTCGAAGGCTGCTCGGGCTAGCCCCACGGCCTGGGCTGAGGCTCCAATTCTGGCCGAGTCTAGAATGGTCATAGCTATTCTGAAGCCGTCCCCTTCCTTTCCCAAAAGATTAGCTTTAGGTATTCTGCAATTATCAAAAATTAGTTCGGAATTGATGGCGGCACGCATTCCCATCTTGTCTTCTTTGGGACCCGCGCTAAATCCGGGGGTTCCCTTTTCAACTAGGAAGGCACTTATGGGCTTTTTCTTGGCGTCTCCGGTTGAGGGTGTGGTGGCGAATACCAGAGCTACCCCTGCCACTGGGCCGCTTGTTATAAATATTTTGCTACCATTTAGTATGTACTCGTCTCCATCTGGTGTGGCGGTGGTTCTTAGGGCTTGGGCGTCGCTTCCAGCGCCTGGTTCTGTTAGTGCGAATGCTCCTATGAGTTCCCCCTTAGCAAGTCTGGGAAGGAATCTTTTCTTCTGCTCCTCAGTGCCGAACTGGGCTATGGGTTGGGCGCAGGCAGAGTTGTGAATCTGTAGAGTTAAACCAATTCCGCACACCACCCGGGATATTTCCTCTATCATTATGGCGTAGCTCACGGTGTCCAGTTCCGAGCCACCGTACTCTTTGGGGATCTGTGCTCCTAAATAGCCCTGCTCCGCCATTTTCTTAATCTCTTCCCAGGGGAACTCGGCCTTCTCATCCATTTCTCGGGCTCTGGGGGCTAATACGGTTTCGGCGAATTCTCTAACCGTACTTCTGATTAATTGCTGCTCCTCGGTAAAGTCAAAATTCATAACAACACCTCATATACTGAATCTTTTCTTCAACCAGATGTTTATGTTATAAACTAATGAATTTTTGTGTTCTATTAACTTATATAATTAATGATTACCCGCCTGAAAAATATGTGCCTAATAACCATTTTACTGTGAAAAGGCTTTTGCTGTGTAGGACTTTCTAGAATGTACAAAGGGTGTGTGGGTTTAACCCCCTAATATTTTGTAGAAGTAGGATTTAGAGAGATGGTTGTGGAGCGGGCTGCATAAGTGTAATTGTTATAAGACCGGTGCGTATTCTGTATTTGCCTTGCTCCGCCTCTAATATTCCTGCTTTTACTAGTTTTTCTAGGGATTCTTCGATAGTTGCTTCCTTTAATCCCAACTGGAGTAAATCTTCTTTTGTGGCATCTGATTTTTCAACTATGAATTCGAGGATTTTTCCTATGTCGGTTGTAGAATCACATCCTAGGAGGTCGCAGATTTTTCGATTCTCGGGATAGTTTACTTTCAATGAGTTGATGTTGTAGTGTTTTTCGTCTAGACTGTCAAACCAGCCTGCGAAGGCTGCAACTCGGCCGACGAGTGAGAGTTGGGCTAGGGCTACCTTTTGTTCGCTTGCAAATTTTAGGATGACTGTTATGCCGCTTGACACGCGTAGAATAAGGTAGTTTCCTGTGGAGAGAAAATCGCCCACCTTCAATTGGGGGAAAAGGCTGATTAAATCCTTTAATACATTGTTGTCGTCGAAATTGTATTGGTAAAGAATTTTTCCCGAGTTGGCGACAACTACTCCTCCCACTGGCCTGCCACTTCCACACTGTGCAAAAACATTTTTGAAAGCCAGTTCAGGGCTTATCTCCAAGGATACCTACCTCTAGAAATACTATTTTTGGGAGTTAATGGTAAGCCGTCTATTTGCTCTAGGATGCTCTCTCACTTGGGTTCAGGTACTTGGTTGCGATTACTTTTACCAGTTCTTTGAGTAGTTCTTTTGTGCCGTCGCCGCATAGGGCTGAGGTTTCAAAGTAGTCTATTCCCAGTTTTTCACAAAACTTTTTCGCTTGTTCTGTGGATACATGTCCTTTATCTATTTTCCTTATGTCGATTTTATTTCCAACTATTATTTTGGGAATACCGTCGACGTTTTCCTGCTTCATTATTTTTAGCCATTCCTTGATGCCCTCAAGAGTCTTAGGCTGGGTAACATCAAACATCAATACAGCGGCCTTAGCTCCCTTGTAAAATGTGCCAGAAATTTCGCGAAACTGGTCCTGGCCCCCGATATCCCAGAAGTGCAGCCAAATTTCCTGTTGGGAGTGTTTTACGTCGATGAGTCCAAAATCAACCCCTATGGTTGTGCGGTATATGGGGTCAACCAAGCCCTCGGTGTATCTCTGCTTAATGGTGGTTTTTCCCACTCCACCGTTTCCCAGTAAAAGCACTTTAAATATGTACTTTTCCTTCAAGGGGGTTAACCTCACTCACAGTGTCTGTCGCTATAATTCTATTTTTCCGCTAAAAATAAATAGCTTTTGTCTCTTAAGAATCTTTCATCACACGAATTTTAGTTTTGTGGGGTTTCTCCTTTGATTCACGCTCTGCTTATTATCACACAAGATGGAATGGGACATGTAGCATATGATGATGGTTTGGGTATTAATTTCACTCTTTTTTCAGGTATGTTAATGGCCCTAAACAAGTTTCTTTCGCAGATTTTTGGTGGGGAACAAATTTATCGCGAAATTGAACTTGAACTGTACTCGCTTCTACTTAGGGAAACGGGTAAGGGTCTCTGGGTCTGTATTCACGATGCGTCTGACAACAGGGAACTCATGTACTCAAAATTGGACCAACTAGTCAGCTTACTTGAGAAGGAAATAGATTTCGAGAAGGATTTGAAGGGTACTTTGGATCTGGATGCCAAATTGAAAAGGAAGGTAGAAAAAATTGTTAGTATTAAAACTGTGCCCAGGTCGCTTCAATCCTTCATAAGTAGAGAGATTAACTGGCTATCTGAAGGACGCATGATAAATATTATTCTACAGAATGTCTACCTTATTTCTCTGGAGGGAGGGATAGCTTCCAGCTGGGAAAAAGAGGCCAAACCGGACTTCAGCACCCGTTATGCATGCTTAAAAATGCTGAAAAGCTTACCCAACACGGTGAATCTCAAACTGGAGCTCTCTATCAAGCATGAGGCTGGAACTGAGGAGTGGCGGTTCAGAAGAATAGGGGACAGCGAATTTTTCCTATTCCTGAGAGCCATTATGAATGAGGGATCAAGGGCTCTATTCGAGATTCTGATTGACAAGATAGTAGACGGCCTAGTTGATGTAATAAAAAAGAAGGCCCCCGTTGAACCAATTGTGGAGCCAAGCGCCATTCTCCCCCCGCAGAAGCCACTAGCAACTCTAAAGCAGAAAAAACAGGCAACCCTTAAAAGGGAGGAGAAAATTCCCAAGGACGAAGAATTATTAACTAGTTTAGAAACTCTTGTCCAAAAGGTAGCCAAAAGAATCAAGACACTCTCCGCAATTGAGGTTAAAGAAGAGGATCATCAAACAACCAGAAGGGCTGAAGCGGACGATTAGTGGTAGAACAATACAAAACCCAATCTATAATACGAGTTTGTTGATTATTGGGGTAAAGTTTTAAATGCCCCCTTTGCGTGGATTCATTTACAAAAGAAATATGGTGAGGGAGCAGACATTAAAGGTGGAAAACGGGAGTTCTACTCTCCCCTTATGGATAGTCTAATAAAACCCTTCCTTGAAGAAAAAAAGAAGGAACACGAAAAGCTGTTCTTCGAAGTCGTCGCTCTCGTTCAAGCGAACTTATCCCACAGAACTATCGAGCTATACATGGAAATTTTGAAAAATAAACAGACCATCGAATATCTCCTAGAACAGGGATACCATTTACTCTCAATATCCGGTTTGCTTACAAACATTGTCCAACTAAATGTTTTAAGGGCCAAAATTGAAGGACGAGTCAAAAAAGACTTGGAAGGCAAAATTGAGGAAGCCGAGGAGAAACTAATCTCGGCTAAAAAGCAGCTAAGCCAAACCTACGAAAAAATAAAGTCCTACCAAGGATTCGAATGGTTAATATTCGCATACACCTATTTGAGGGACGCTGAAACCAGTGTCAATGTCCTAAGAGCCAGAGAGGAAGTAGACTCAGAATTATTCTATCAAGCTTGCCTAGCAATTGAGCTCTGCAATATTTTCGCAGACTTCACCAAAATTGTAGAGTCTATCGATGAGAAGGGAAAAAAGGCCGAAGATTTGAAGAAATCCATGAAGGACTTCGCTTTCAGAATGATTCAAACCGCAGAATACACCCTCAACACAGTTCAGCCAGAACACGTCAACAACCCAGAGGAAGAATTTCTACTCCAAAAAACAACAAACTACTACGTGCCAGTAATGGAGAAGGCATTCAAAGAAGGAGACATCCTAAAAACAATAGATACTGCCCAACAAGTCATATACAACGCAGAAATAATAAAAGCAGCATTCGTTCAAGCCCCCCAATCCTACATCAGGAACGTAATAACACAGAAATTCCTAGAATTTAACCAACTAATACTCCTAACCAGGCAAAAAGGCAAATTCGACGCGATACTACCCCTATTCTACTACGAAAAAGCAGCAGGACCCCTAGGGGAGCCATCAAAAATGATAGCAAGCGCAAACCTATCCATGGCCCTAATAGGAGTAATGGAACAAGAACTACGACCATCAGCAATGTTCACAACCTAAAACACCCAAAATAAGCATAAAAGGCTTATAGCTACACCTCTTTGAGGAAGCCCCATTTATAGACGGTCTTCACAAAAAAGCGGTTTAGGCTTCAGAGGGAAAAGAGCATTAATAAGTCTCCTTCTGGCAAAAGAAGGAATAATAGGAGAGAAAAAAATCACAACACAAGCTCACAGAACAGATACATAACACACTCCCTCAAAGCAAGTTCCCAGAAAAAACTTACCCAAAAATGTTTACAACAATTGTTGGCAAGAAGGCTCCCAACTTTAGTGGAGGGGGCTTCAACAAGGGTTAAAATGCGGTTTAAATCTCTCAACTGCACAAATTCCTAATATAACCGTTCCAAATATTCTCCTTTTTTAATTTTTAGACCAGTTTGCTCTGGAAGTTGACGGAAACTCGGCAGCTCTCAGCAATTATGAACTTGTTCCTGCGTATGGATAAAATAAAAAATAGAGGTTAGGTTTCTCCGAAGAGTTTCTTGAACCATGGAGGCATGGTGTACCCTACAAATGTGAACAGTGATGATAAAAACAGTATCGTCCATGCAAGGAATAGAAATGGCGTCCATCTTCCAGTTAGTCTGTCCACGGCCATAAAGACGAAGAACAGGGAGAGTAATATGTTTGAAGAGGCTATCAGTCCGAAACCGTACTTGTAGCTCTTCTTCTCAGCCAACCTCATAGCTCTAATGGAAAAGTAGGCAAGAATGCAATATGTTACCAGGCTCAGGATCATCACAGTGGCCCAGTTAATCAGAGGATCCCAGAACAAAGCAAGATAAACCACAATGGCAGCAGAAGCTACACCGAAGGGCACTAAGTACTTTCGCCTCTGAATAAAAGTCTCCACAGTAAAGGCAAACAGGAAAAAGTCCGCCACAGCCACAATCATCATAGAAACATTCCACTTGAAGAGTAGACGAGCTACATAAGAAACAAAGTACTGAAGAAGGATCCCAGTAAGCTCCTCAAAATAGAATATGCGACTCACCTGGCTCGCAATATACGGCAGTGGAAAAAGATCCATAACCAGAAGTCCAAAATACTCCACATGCTGATAATAACCATACGCAGTCGCAACCACAGCAAAGCCAAACAAGACGTAACAAGCGAAAAGATAGAAAATCCCAGTACCACCCTTCACACGGAAACGCACTAAGAAGTAAACAGAAACAGCGAAAAAGAACACACCAATCAAGTAACCATACCAAATCAGGGAATACAGGAACTCCAAACTGAACAAGTCGCTTTCCTCCAGATTTGACACTTTTTCAATGAGCTCTGCTTTTATTACTAGAAACAAAACCCTAAAAACTTAACTAAAAATAGGCTTAATTCTTTATATTTCAGAGTTTAGGAGACAGTTTCGATTAACATCCAATCTGTATTTTCAAGGGGCTACCTACCGGCAGAGGAAGCTCTAGAAAAGACTCCTTTTGGCAAAAAGAGACATAATACCTTTGATTTTAAAACAATGCAAAGCTCGGCTACTAACAATGCCAAAAACCGCCATCCAAAAAAGTTACACAAGAAACTTTAAGGTTCTAAATAAAAAAGCAAGTAGCAAAATACACATAAAACTGGGAATAAAGCACAACCATCAAACACAAACCGCTAACCCCATACCTACCCTTCTACTAAATCCTGCTCCCCTCCAAAAAATAGTCAACACCTGCCCAAACAAAATCAAACCAACGCACATAACAAAAACTGAATTACTCAAAGAGACAAAGACAAGGCAATGTCCACTACAGATTCCACAAATTGGATTCGGCCCGATGAGATGTTTTAATGCATCCAAATACTTAAATAATTCAATAGCGCAAATTATAAAAAACCATTTGAACGGAATATCTAAACAATAGATGAATGGGAGGTAAGAGTTTTGGTCGAAGAATGGAGACTGATTTACAATCCAGAAGGAGATATGGCGGACACCGTAGCCTACCCCGCCGCGCTAATAACCGGAAAAATGGTGGGAGCACCAAACACCATATTCATTGGAGGATTCAAAAAACTCGGAATCAGCATAGGATATTTCCAAGACATAGACAGCGAAGTCGACGTAGCCAAGGCGCAAGACCTAGACGTGGAAATCGTACGCAGACTAGGAGTAGGCGGAGGAACAATACTAATAGACCCCAAAGGATCAATGGCAATGCTCATGGCCTTCAATGCAGACCGATACCCCAACATGGACAAAGCATTCTGCCAAATCGGCGGAGCACTAGCACAAGCCTACTGGAGACTGGGAGTAAAACGAGCCTACTATGATCACATTGGCGACGTAAAGGTGGGTTTTGAGAAGATTACTGGTTTTGGATTTGCAACTATTGGGAACATAATGGTTCAGAACACTATTTTTAGTTTAGGTCCTCCGGATGTGGAGAAGTTTTTGCAGGTTGCCAAGATTCCTCCCGAGAAGTGGAAGGATAAGAAGATTAGCGATGTGAAAAAATACATTGCCAGCGTTGAGACAGAGACTGGGAGGTTGCCTTCCAAGGAGGAGTTCAGGGATGCTGTAGTGGAGGCATTCGAGGATATGTTGGAGATTAAGCTTGTTGAGGGTAAACTGTTGCCAGAGGAAAAGAAGGCCTATGATGGAAATAGGGCTGTGGCGCTATCTGATGAGCATAACTTTAAGGTTTCGAGTGCTAGGAGATTCGCGAAAATTCCGAAGGATTGTAAGTTGAATATGGCGAGGTACAAGTCGCGGAAACTTATAGTGACACATGTTTTGAGTGATAAAGACGATGTAATAAGGGATGTTATGATTTCGGGGGATTTCTACTGTTCTCCGTTGCCTTACTTGGGGGAGATGGAGAAGTCCCTTGTGGGATTAAAGGCCTCAGACAAGAATGCCCTGGTTAGCAAGATTAAGGAAACCTATGCTAAACCCAATTGGCAGATTCCCATGGTTGACGCAGAGGATATTGCAACCGCTATATACATGACTACGGGAAAAACATAAACTTGCATAAAGCGCATTGTTTCCTTCTTTTTTGGCTTATTTTAACCTTTATTTTTTGTTAGGCTAATTTCATTAGATTGAGATAGTACTCGTTTTTGCCGTCCTGTATTATTTCTTGGATTATTTTTCCGATTTTTTCTCCTACTCCGGGGATTTCGGTTATTTTTCCCTCTTTTGTGAGTTTGGCTATGTCCCGTGTGGTTTTATAGATTTGGTTTGCGGCTTTTCGATACGCGTTTCCCCTTTTTCCCTTTATGTCTAGTAGGTATGCTATTTGTTGGAGCACGTGTGAGCATTCGTCTTTGATTGGGATTTTTTCATGGAAAAGCTTGTGGGGTATTCTTAAGGGCATTTCATACCTTCTACATGCTTGTAGAATAATGCTATTTAATTTTTTGGTTGTATTCTTCGTTTGCGTGGTACCCTAGTTCACTGCATATCTAGTGATATTTTGGGATTAGTTCTGGATGTTTTTTCCTGCAGTTTTTGATGGTAGTACTTTTTCTGGCGGTCTCTTAGCGTTAAGCCTCCTGCAAGGATGAAGCTGGCTCCCTCCATTTTGGCTCTGGAAACAAGTTTCTCGATGGATTCTGTGCTGTCCGAAATGAAGGGCAGGATGGGCATCATCACCACTCCTGTTGGAATTCCCAATTTTGCAAATTTTCCAATTACTCTAAGTCTCTCTTCTGGTGGGGAGGCTCGGGGCTCACAGGTTTTCCAAACTTCCTCCTCAAGGCTGGTTATGGAGAAGGCTACCATAGCTAGGCTTTACACGTTTATTTCTTCGATTAGGTCAATGTCCCTCTCCACTAGGCTGGACTTGGTAAGAATGAAAATAGGGAAATTTAATTCTTTTATTACCTCCAGCACCCTGCGGGTTACCCCATACCTTTTTTCCAAGGGCTGGTAGGAATCACCTATCCCTCCACCCACAGCCACAATTCCTTTTTCCCTGTTTCTCAGTTCTTTTTTCACAAGTTCTGGGGCGTTAACCTTTATGCAAATCTTGTTTCCAATGTCCAAATCCAAATAGTACCTTTCAGACCTTCCATCGCAATATTCACAGGCATGCTGGCATCCCCAGTAAATGTTCATAGCGTATTTTTCCAGAAACCAACCATCAGCATAATTCCTCTTAAGAAGTATACTCCTAGGCTCGGTTAAAACTTCTATAGGCATAACTTGGCTCCCAAACAACTTTAGAAAGCCATTCTTAGCCACAATGAAACGAATTCAAACGAGAAAAATATTTGAAAAAGAAGGTTATATGTTCTACGTGTTTTCTGGGGCTAGTAGGCTTCCCAGTGTATCATTTCTTCCAGGGGCCTTCTTCTGGGCGGAGTTTCGGGTCTCTTTGAGGGATACCCTAGTGCCAAAATGCTGAATGGCTCCACATGTTCGGGAATTTTTAATAATTCTCTTATCGCTTTTTTGTCAAGCACAGAGTCCCAGCAGGTTCCTAAACCTAGCCCATGGGCTGCAAGCATCATGTTCATTATGGCTGCGGAAGCATCCATGGGAGTATAAAATTGGCGGGCGTTCTCATATCCCTTAGTGTACTTGCTCTGGTTAACGCAAACCACTAATGCCACTGGGGAATCCTTAAGGTAGGGGGCGTAGCCCGATAAGGAAGCCAGTTTCTCCCTCACTTCCTGACTGGAAACCACTATCACCTCTATTGGTTGACGGTTACCCGCTGTGGGGGCCCACCTGGCTGCATTAACAATTTTTTCTATGATTTCTTTGGAAACAGGTTTGCTTCTGTCATAATCCCTTATACTTCTCCTATTTTCTATGGCTTCAAAAACATCCATTTCTTTTTCCCTTCTTTAAAATAATATTTTTAACATTTATCTCATGTAGGGGGTTATATCTTTTTTTGCAGCTAAAATCACCATGTTGGCTAGTTCCTGAAGGTTTTTAACGGGGTAGCATTCCGCCCCTGCCTGAACATAATAGTCTACTACGGAGTCGCCGGTGTTCCAAAACTTGGGATCTTCAGGGTTTAGAATCATGAGTCTTTTTGAAATTTTGGCAAGCTTGGCTATTTTTTGGGCTGAGAGAGGGTATCCCCTTAGGTTTCCGTAGAGTTCTCTTCTTCCAAGATAGTCTCTGCAGTCGCTGAGGATGATTACCGTGGTTTTCTTGGTTATGGTTCCCTCTGTTTTTTTGAGAAAGTCCTCGAAGGCTGTTTCCATGTTGCTACTTCCACCTCCCCGGTAAACATCCCACCAGTGGCTAATCTCCTGAAACAGTCTATCGACCACACCGGTGTCTAGTGCCTTGGTTACCGCCCAGCAGTGATCTGTGAAAATGTAGCCTCTAACTTCGCTGAAAGCCTTTTTGATTCCCAACATTAAAGTTATGAAAAAGTCAGATATCCATTCGCAGCTCCCAGAAACATCGCAGAGCAAGACGATTTCTGGCCTTTGTATCTTCCTCATCTTGTAATCTAACTTAACCATCACTCCCCCATACTCCAGGGACCTGCGAATGGACTTGCGGATATTTATTTTACCCCTATCTGCTAGTTTCTCCCTTCTTGAGAGCTTGGATGCCAGCTGCTTTGCCAGTTTCTTTATGGTCTTCTCAACTTTATCCACGTTACTCACAAGAAAAACCAGGTCCCCCACATATTTGTTAAAGTCCAGCTCCTCAATATTTTGATAGTCCAGTTTCACAAGCTTAGAAATCAACTCTTCCAGGGGATACTCTTCCCTAAATAACTCCAGAAACTTTCTCTGCGCCAAACCCAGAACTTTCTCGATTCTCTCCAAATAGTCCCTAAAATCAGCAGTTTCATCCAGAGCCCAGCCAGAGTAAAGCTTCAAATAATCTATAAAGTTCTTAAGCATCTTAGCAAAGGTATCCGGATCCTTAGTTTTGCCCAGGATTCGCTCCACAAGTTGGTCGGCGGCCCTCTCCAAATCATTCTCATCAATTGCCCTACCTATTCCCCGTATACCTCCAAACCTTGACAACACTTCCCTCCTTTGTCCCTCCTGCTGGTCTCGCTGCTGGGGCTCGATTTGCCGTGCCCCCTCCTGTGATGGTCTCTCGGTTTTCTGTTCCTGTTCCTCCCCTTCGGAAACTTCCCAGTCTCTTATTTGGGTGGATGTTTGAAGAGTTTTCTTTTTTTCTTCCATCATGTCACAGAAATAGAGGTCGAAAATGCGGTCGAAATCCGGGCGGTCTGCCTCCTCCTTTATCAGGCAGGCGGCTAAGCCTTCCCTCATCACTTCCTTATCTATGTCTAGCAGTGTGAAGGCTTTGCAGGCATCTATGGTCTCCGCCAATCCTACCCGAATGTTTCTTTCCCGGAGAAGCCTCACAAAGCCCTCAATCATTTCCGGCAACCTTTATTTACCCTTTTTCGCCGTTTAAGTCGAGAAGGTTCTCTATACCTTTACGGGCCACCAGGTCTATGTCATTTTTAACCTTGAGAAGAGTGGACAGGAGAGAATTAACAGTATCCGGATCCAACTCACTTTTACCAATAGCTATGAGGGATCTGGCGAAGTCAATGGACTCCGCAATGGAAGGAACCTTTTGCAGCCTCATGCTCCGCAGATTCTCCACAAAACTCAAAATATTATCCACAAATTCATCATACAACTGGGGACAGTTAAGAAGTATAATTCTTTTCTCCAAATCCTTCGGAGGATAATCCAAGTAGAGGTGTAAGCACCGTCTTTTCAAGGGCTCAGACAACTCCCTCGAACTGTTAGACGTCAGCAAGGTAATGAGTTTCTGGTTCGGGGGAGCCCTCACAGTTCCCAACTCCGGTATCGTGATTTGTCGCTCGCCGAGGAGTTCAAGGAGGAAAGCTTCGAATTGCTCGTCTGCCTTATCAATCTCATCTATGAGAAGGACTGCCTCAGGAGACTTTAAGGCGGTTAGCAGGGGGCGTTCCAGAAGGTACTCCTCAGAAAATATTGATTTTTCTCCCCCATCATTACCCTTAAGATGGTTCATCTGAATTCTGAGAAGCTGCTTATGATAATTCCACTCATAGATTGATTGTTCGGGAAGAATCCCTTCATAGCACTGAAGCCTAATTAGCGGGAAGCCAAACAGTTTCGCGGTGCAAACACCCAGATAGGTTTTGCCGCATCCCGCAGGGCCTTCCACCAGAATTGGCTTGTCGAGCTGGAAAGCCAGAAAAAGTGTGGTGACTATCTTCTGATTCGGCAAATATCCAACGCTTATAAGTCCATCCTCGATATCCTTAGGTTTAAGTCTCGCTGGATGCTCTAGGAGTTCTCTCGGAAGCAAACCCGTCATAAATCCCACCAGTAAAATCAATTATAAGGCTGAGTGGACAGTATTTTTAAACAAGCTATAAATCTATCTACAACATTAAAAACAATTAAAAGCTCATTAGCAGAAATAGAGGCAAACTTTGGAACGAAAAGTCACATAAAAACAATTGTGTTTGCAGAGAGATTTATCCGATGTTTTCATTAAGAAACTCAAAAAAGGTATAGCTACACCAACTCTGGCCTTTCCGGAAGGCGACTTGTTTCCATCTGGAGTATGAAAAGGAGGGAGCTAATCACAACTCTAATATTCCCATCCTCAACTAGGGCTAGATTTATACACCCTATAAACGGAAACCAGATAGCTCTATTAACACTTTGGCTTACCTAGCGAAAAGAAATCATATCATACTTGTTAGGAGGTAAATTTTGGGCCGTATATATTTCTGGCGGGTTTTGTTTGGTTGGTGATATTAGGCTTACATTTTTTTAGAAAAGGGGAGAGGGAAGGTTTCTCCAAAATTGTGCGGTTTTTATTCTTTCAGGAGTTCTTCCCTTCTCTCTTCTAGAATCTTGAGGATTTTGTCTCTGTCTTCGGGAAATGTTTTGTAAGGTATGAACCATATTAAAAAGCAGATTGTCCATGGAATTACTGTTGTCCACAGCATAGCTGTTGTCAGGGATTGTCCAGAAAGCGTGAATAATACCAGTAGGAAGGATAGCGGGAGGGCACCGAGCCAATAACCCATGTAGGGCGTTATAGTCTGCATTGTTAAGCCGGCTATTCCCCCGTTGAGAGTATCTGCAAGCCATCCCACGACCACCGCCGCAACAGCTGCAAATTCCCCCTCAAACATCTGTTCTATGGATAAAGCGGTGCTCCTTATTTCCGGCTTGGTTACCATAGCGACCAAAGGTTTAACTGCTGCAGGACCAGCCCAACTAATCAGAATCGCTGTTACAAAGGCTAAAATGGTGTACTCTGTTATTGACAGGGGCAAAACTAGAATCAAGAATATTAAAGGAATACCGGAGAAAACAGAAATCTGAGTTACAATGATTCTACCCTTATTGCGAATTTTCCTCTCGCCAATGTCGCCTAAAAATCCACCTAGAGCGTTTCCCACAGCTGCGCCCACTACGAGTACTGCAAAAAGCAAGGTTGCCTGGGTGGGAGGAATGTATCTTACAGATTCAAGCCAATGTACCAGAAAAGCCTGTAGAACAATCCAGGGAGTGTAGCCAATCATTCCTTGTGCCATCATGGCGAGAATTGTTCTGGTTCTAAATATTGTTCCAATCGCGCTGCGTTCTATTTTATATTTTTCAGCGTCTTCAGCGGTCAATACACCCTTCAACTCTTTTTCTGAAGCTCCCCTAATGGGTTCCTTTATCAGAAACCAAACTACTGCTGCGGCCACAAAGCTTAGAATGGCAATTAGGGTGAAACCTAAACGCCAAGCTCCATAGTGCACCGTGTACTTCATGAATGTGTCGAATATAAATAGTTGCGTCAATAGGGGAAGGGTTAAAGGGTTTATCTCATTCAATACAAATAGTGTTATTAGGTCGGATTCCAGCCCAAAAGTGTAGCTGGGGGCATCGATGGCTCCCATCACGGGTACAAGCACAGCAATTCCCAATATGCCAACCATCTGGAATATTCCCAGGTATTTTCCTCTCTCTTCGGGCTTGTAATAGTCCACAATGATTGAGAATCCTGTAGGAATAATGGCTGCAAGACCGAATCCCGCCAAAAGTCTGAAAAAGAGTAGAGAGGAGAAATTATTTGATGCGGCGCACAATAGGGTAAAAATACCGTTCTTACCCGGCGTTAACTTAACCTTGGGTCTTCCTCCCTCATTTCATGGGGAGGCGTTCGCCCGAGAACGGATGAAGCAGGCACATCTCTCTAAGTCGCATGGATCTAGCTTCGGCGATTAAGAGTAGAACAATTAGAATTTAATTGCTGAAAGACGAGTACCTCTCCCTTTTAACTGGGTTTGATAACTGGAAAAAAGGAGACAAAAAGAACCTTTTTTGGGAGAAAGGGAGACAAAAAAGCCAGGCTAATCTCCAGGAGCTAAATACGTACCAGGAGTTTTTGGTTAATGAACTATTCTAATGCTGGGAGTGTTCCTTTTCAATATTTTTCAATGGTCAAAAAAAGAGGGGGGAGGGTGATGTTTTATTTTCTAAGTTCATCGAATACTTGAGCTAGCAAGATGTAAGCCACAAACACTAACACTATTCCAATTACACCTAGGAATAACAAGCCCCCTAAGATGCTCAGAATTCCGGCAGCTAACATGTTGTCTGGCTTGGGTGTCTTGGTGCGAATTGTAATCATGGTGACTCCCATCAAAATGTAGCCAACTATCACTATTAGCGCTGTTATCCCTGTTGCTACGCCCAACCACATTCTCGAAATTGTTGTTTGTGTTAATGGTATTGCTAATGAGAAGTAGTGGTAGAAAATTAGGCTCCAGGGTGAGAGGGTTGTTGTGGGGAGCAGTCCCAAGGGTATTATGACTGCTAGTGCCCCAAAGCCTATCATCATTATGAGTGCGGTGATTAGGCAGAGGGTGTTCTGTTCTTGCTTGTATAGTCCATAGAACCCGTACCCAACCATTACACTCCCAGCGGCCAGGAGTAGGGCGCCTAGAATCCCTAGGCCGAACATTAGGTAGGCGTTGCTGGCAGATAGGTCCACTGCGGCCATGAGTGCTACCGTTTCGAATGGTAGGAGGGGAAGTTTTCCGATTATTGGTAGGCTTATTTGGGATAGTGAGATGTAAGCTAGTCCTAGTAGATTGGAGTCTCTGTTTACTGCTACTATTATTGCTGCCACTATTCCCCATGGGATGAATGAGAGTAGGGAGATTATGATTCCATAAAATGCGATTTTGTATTCGGAAGCCATTCTTATTTACCCTCTCCTTTTCATATTTTTAGACGTATTAAAACTACAATTTGTAGTTTACACTATGTTAAGTAGTTTACTTAAATCTTTCCCTACTGGCAAAAATAAGGGGGTTCCAAGAACCATACGCTTATCCCCATATTCTAATAAAGGAAACCCACAAATGCCACTTGAAGCAAAGTTATCTCCTTTTTTTAACCCACATGTTTGTCTATCTTATTCTTGGAGTTGTTTAGGTTAAATTTATTACTTATTTAAAGTTTTGATTTAACGGTTTAGGAGAGAGTTTTATGGTTGAGTCGGAAGTTTCGGATAAGTTGATGAGCGCTTCTGAGGCTGTTAAGAAATTTATAAGTGATGGTGAGCAGGTCTGTATTTCAAATTTTCTTCAGTCTTCTCCATTTGCCCTTATCCATGAAATCATTAGGCAGAAAAAGAGGGAATTGACCCTGTGGAGCACTTCCCTTATAGATGAGGCGGATTTGCTTATTGCTGGCGGGTGTCTGAAGCGAATAGTTACTGCATTCAGTTTCAGATTGGGGGGAGCCAATTATGGAACTGAGTTTGAGAGGGCTATAAAGGAAAAGAGGGTGGAAGTAGAAGATTACTCGAATTATTCGATTTTGGCCATGTTAATGGCGGGAGCTATGGGGCAAACCTTTATGCAGGTTCCCATAGGCCTCAAATATACTGATATTTTTCGGAGGAGAAGCTTTATGGGGGAAAACAAGTTCAAAGAAGTGGAATGCCCCTTCACTGGAAGAAAGGTGCTCCTCGTTCCAGCAGCTAATCCTGATGTGGCCATTGTTCACGTTCAAAGAGTGGACGCAGAGGGCAATGCACAGCTCTGGGGGGCGCTGGGTACTGCCAAGTGGGCAAGTTTGGCCTGCAAAAAAATCATTGTCTCAGCTGAGGAATTGGTGGACCACGAAACGGTGAATCGTAGCCCTCATCACACCATTATTCCCGGTTTTCGGGTAAACGCTGTTGTCGTAGAGCCTTGGGGTGCCCATCCCTCTGAAGTGCACGGGTACTATGATATGGACTTCTTTTTTAGAGCTATGCTGGGAGCAATGAACTGGAGCAGTGAGAGTTTTCAGCACTTCCTTACAGAATGGGTATACAATTTGGAGGATAGAGAACAATACATTGCACACTACATTGAAAGATTTGGAAAAACATACTTGGAGAGATTGAGGGCGAAACCCTACTACAGCGCGCCCGTTAATTACGGTTCATCATTTAAGAAACATATGCAAATAGATTAGAAACAAATTTCCTATTTTATGAAGTTGGAGCAATGTTTGAAGGGGGTGAAATGTAGTTGAATTATACAGATTTGGAGTTGATGGTTTCCCTTGCGTCCAAAGAAATTAGGAATGGTGATCGTGTTATATTAGGTCAGGGAATTCCAATAATAGCGGGAGTTGTGGCTAAGATGACCCATGCACCCAAATGTATTCTTATGACTGAGGCGGGAATCATAGACTTTTTGCCCTACAAGTCTGCTTTCCACATTGCCGAGAGCACCACCACCAAGGGCTTCAGTTATGCATGTGATTTGGCGGACACCTTCACAACAATATTGTTTAGGGGCTACGTAGATGTTTGTTTCTTGGGCGCAGCGCAAGTGGACAAATTCGGCAACATAAACTCCACGGTGATTGGAGATTATGATAATCCCAAAATGAGATTGCCTGGAGCTGGAGGCGCAGCAGATTTCATTGGATACGCCAAGAGAACCGTAATCACTTTGAGGGGTGGAGAATTTGTTGAGAAACTGGACTACTTATCCTCTCCTGGTTATCTGACTGGTGGCGATTCCAGAGAGAAGGCAGGTTTTCCTCCCGGGACTGGGCCTAGCCTGTTAATAAGCAGTCAAGGGGTTTTCGGTTTTGATGAGAAGACAAAGGAGCTATTCCTTAAGGGCTGTTTTCCGGGAGTCGAAGTGGAGGACATCAAAAAGAATGTTCCCTGGGACCTAAAAATAGCTCCTGAGCTTGAAAAAATCAGTCCCCCTCCCGAAGAGCATATAAAAATATTTCGAGAATACGCCTCGGGGCTAATTTTGAGGAAAACTGGCGATGGCTCACAGTTAGTTCAAGCGGTGTTGGATTTCCTTATGGGTAAAGGAAAGGAAAAACAAGGCTAGAATCAACATTACTCATCGTCTGAGGAGGCACCTGGTGTTTAAAGGCTATCTAAATATTTTTATACTGGACGTTGTGAAGGTTTAGTAGTCTTTGTACTTTTGGGTGATCTGTTATGGATGTTAAATTTGGTTTCTCGATTCCGGTTCCTACATATAGGTTGGAGTTGGCGGTTGAGGGTGCCAAGAAGGCGGAGCAGTGTGGCTTTGAGAGTTTGTGGTATGCTGATCATATTACTACTATTCCGCCTGAGGGCAGGGTTTATGATGCCTTTGTGTTTTTAACGGTTATGGCTTTGAACACTTCCCGTCTCACTCTTTGTACTGGTGTTTCTGATCCTCACCGCAGGCATCCTGCGGTCATGGCTCACATTCTGGCAACTCTTGATGTGGTTTCTAATGGTAGGGCCATGCTGGGTATTGGTGCGGGTGAAGCTATGAATCTTAAAATGTTTGGTATTGACGCCCAAAAACCAGTTTCTAAATTGAGGGAGTTTATTGAGGTTATGCGGCTTCTCTGGAAGGAAGAGAGAGTTAACTATGATGGTGAATTCTTCAAGATGAAGGATGCTCTTCTGCAGCTTAAACCAGTTCAGAAAACGATTCCAATTTATGTTGCGGCTAACGGTCCAGTTTCAAGGAGGCTTGCCGGCGAGATTGCTGAGGGGTGGTTCCCTTTCTATGAGAGTCCCAACTTAATTGCCAAACACATAAAGGACGTGGAGGAGGGTGCAAAAAGAGCGGGTAGGAGCACGGATGAGATTGATGTGTGCTACAATTGTATGACCGCCATAGCCGACGATTTCGAAACGGCCTTTAAGAGAGTAGAATTTATGAAGGGGGGACATTTACTTTTCCCAGATAAGTTAAAGGAAGAGTACAATATTGAGGTACCCAAAGAACTAGCTATCCAAAAATTGACTCCCTCAAACGAGGATCTCATGAAGCTGCTCCAATTTCTCAACAAAGTTCCAGACAGAATATTACAGGATTTCAATATTATAGGCACATTAGATCAGGTTATGGACCAGATAGAGGCCTTTATCAAGGCGGGGGTAAAACACTTTGCCTTACTCAACAGGGGACCGGATCCTAACAAGGTTTTCGAAATTTATCGGGACAAAATAATACCCTATTTTAAAGAATTATAAGACCTAAATTCCGTTAGCTCCCCCTTCTAAAGCAAACTAAATGGGTAAACAAGCTTTATAATAACCTAAAAAAAATAAGCTATAAATTTATAAAGAGAAGACGTCGTATTTTGGTAAAACATTGAAGGGTGTATTTATGCCTCCAGTTCCCCAGTTTGGTGCTCACTTGCCAAACGCCCCACTTTCCGACATTTATGACGCCGTTTCCTATGCAAACAATAATGGCTTTGACTCGGTATGGTTGGGTGACCATTTGGTAGGAGCCGGAATAAAGGTTTGGGACGCAATGGAACCCTTCCCAACACTAGCTGCCATATTTTCTAGGACGAAGCTAAATCTGGGAATAAGTGTAGTTGATGCGGCTAGGAGACATCCCGCAGTTTTAGCTCAGAACATTGTTACAGTGGACCATATTTCAAATGGAAGACTTATAGTGGGAATAGGTGCAGGCGAGGCTCCCTCCATTAAACCCTTTGGAATTAGGTGGGATAAACCAGTCGGCATTATGGAAGAAACCATAAGAATACTCAAAAAATTTTTCACAGGCGGCACCATCAATCATAGCGGCGAATTCTACACGTTAAAAAATGCTTTTCTCCTCCCTCTCCCCTTCCAGCAACCACATCCCCCCTTCTGGATTGCAGCCAATTCGCCCAGAACAAGGAGAATAGCCGCAGAGCTGGGAGATGGATGGTTACCACAGGCTTTGACTCCTGACGAGTATAAAAGATTCTGGAAGGAGATAGAGAGCCACGCCATAAAGTTTGGAAGGAACCCTGAAAAAATTGTGAGGGCAAACACCATTTATGCAAACGTTACAAAAAAGGAGGAGGAAGGGCCGAACCCCATAGAATTGCCAGCAAAATTACTATCCGCCTTTTGGCCTGACACGCTTAAAAAAGTAGGAATAGAGATTCCCGAAGAGTTTAGCCTGAAAAAATTCACGTACAGCCCAGAATCAATAAAGAGGGCTATCGAGTTCGCCAAGAAAATTCCTTTTGAAGCCATTGAGGAACGCTTCATTTATGGTACACCGGATAAGTGCATTGAGAGAATAGATAAACTCTATAAGGCGGGCAACCACTACTTCGTGTGCATACTGCTTGTCCCCACAAAATATAGAAAGAACCAGTACGAACTTTGGGGCAAAAAAATAATACCCTACTTCAAAGAACAATACCAGTAACCCCAGCACAAATAACAACCTTAATATCTAGATTCTATACCTTATGAATTAGACTAAAACTTATCGGAAAAGATTAATGGTTCAAAAAGGTATTTAAAATAAACTATCTAGAAGTATGTTAAAGATTCAAATTTGGAGGGCGTTTGAAATGTCTGCTAGAGATATAGATTTGGAAGCCAGTGCTTCAATCATTTTGATAGCCTCCAAGTACATTGTGGCAAGTGTTGTAGCAGTAGCCATTGGGGCAGTAAGCCTCGTCTATGGAATTCTCACCTACTTCGTTTACGGCACCTATGCATCTTCAGCGGCGATATTTATGGGGCTATTTATTGGTCTAGCTCTAATCCTCATAGGGGTGTTCCTAACATTTTGGGGCCTATACTGGATGCGAAGCGAAGGAAAAAGACTGAAGCAAAAACTTGAAAAAAGACCTCAATAAAACAGCGGAGGAAAAGCAACTTTGAAGGAAAGGAAAGAACCAAGCCACAAGACCAGTAGTCCAGAAAAGTCAAAGCGTCCCGTACCACGATGGGAGGAAATCGCGGAACATGTTTATGGTAGACTTGACTGGTATGCTACACGCTTCATAATTTTTTCAGTCATCGGCATGGTAATAGGGGTAGCGGGGCTAGTCTACGGGATACTGGCTTACTATTTTCTGGTAAATCCTCTCACTACGATTAATCCGGTGACTGTGACTCTTTACTACCAAATAAATCCTCTACTAATTTCCACTCTAAAACCATCGGGTCTTCAAGAAACCTCGGTTTTTCTGGGTGTTTTCATTGGCGTAGGCTCCTTAGTTGCTTCACTTGTACTATTAGCATGGGGAATATTCTGGAGAAAAATAGTTGACGCACGTAGTATATTTTAAAGTTTACCAGTTCAATTTATGAAAAATCTTTTTGCATCCTACCCTTAACAAAAGTTTCATAAATGTTTACGGATAAACTTAAAAATTTTAAAATTAGTATAAACTGGCGTATTATAACCTGTGGAATAAAAGTTTAGAAAATGAAGTGATCCCAATTTATTTGGAGGAGGAAGTATGTCCAAGAAAGAAAAAGAAGTTAAGAAGCCAAGCAAGCGCCCCATCCCAACTTGGGAAGACATAACAGATCAGGTTTACAGCAAAATTATGTGGTACGCCACCCGCTTCATAATTTTTTCAATTGTGGGAGTAGTGGTGGGATTCATCGCCATAATATACGCAATTTTAGCAATGTATTTTGTAGTTCCCTCAATAATGGCACTAATTCCCAGCGCCTCGCCCCTACAGGACTTTTCGGTTTTTCTAGGAGTCTTCATTGGCGTCGGAGCCATAGCAGCTTCCATCGTACTCTTAGCATGGGGCCTCTTCTGGAGAAGGAAGGTGGATAACCGGACCATATTTTGAACTCCCTTTTGGCTTACAATCACCCCTAGTTTTTTCGTTTTTCACGTTTTGGCACCGAGAGAATCTGCCCCAAGACTGGCTTCTTAATTTCGATGAACAATTATTTATTTGTTTGATCTTCACGGTTTTCTGCCCAATCTTTTATTAGGGGGGTTCTTCTTGTGTATTCTCATTTAGGGAGTGTTGAACTATTATGTCTCTTAAGGGTGAAGTTAAAAAATTTGCACTTGAATTGAATGCAGATCTTGTTGGAGTTTGCTCCTCAGAAAGCATGGTTGAAGGAAGAGGAAACCTTTTTGAGATAATGCCCGATGCAAAAGCCTTGGTTGTAGTTGCACTGGAGCATTTTGAACCAGTTTTAAATTCTGGAAACCTCCAAATACTCCAGTACAGTGTGCACCAGCTCTACCACGAAATCGATAGGATTCTTTATGCTTTGTCCCGATTCCTATCAAAAAAGGGGTTTAAAGCAGTTCCCCTACCCGCCTACCTCCCCATAGACATGGAAAAGGGCTCCGGGTTAATTGGTGAAGTCTCCCTGAGACATGCGGCCCAGTGTGCTGGACTAGGAGAAATTGGATTGAACCGACTATTAATAACACCACAATATGGCCCAAGGGTGAGATTAGGTGCGGTCATAACAAGTGCGGATCTTACTCCCGACGAACCGTTCAAAGGAGAACTGTGTAAGAGAGAAAAATGCGCGGCTTGTGTAAGGGCCTGCCCTGTGGGAGCAATTTCCGGTAGTGGAGAGGTAAACGTATTTAAATGTGCGCCAAACATTCTCAAGTACTTCATTCCCGGAATTATCTCCACAATAAATTCGCTGGCAGAGAGGGAAGCGGGCTGGAAAGAAATACAAGACCAAGCAAGAAACCCTGAAACTTGGAAAATACTGCAAGTATTGACCACAGGAATGATCTACAACTGTTTCAAATGCGTAACCAGTTGTCCCATAGGAAAAAAAGAAAAGTGAACCTTTATGCACAGAACAATTCCTACTATTAAGTGGGGACACGACTATAAAGTATTAAAAGATTCATTGAATTCTGAAGATTTTTTCAACCGCCTCCACGAATCCCTCCCCATATGATTTCTCTGTTACATAGTCCGCCACGTCCTTCAGAATTTGCGGGGCATTATTGAGGGCTATTCCATATCCCACCTCTTGAAGGAGTTCTATGTCGTTTTGTCCATCTCCTATTCCCAACGCCTCCTCCGACTTGTAGCCCAGGGTTTCAACGGCTTTCCTTACCCCAATAGCCTTATGAACATTGACATCACAGAGGTGAATGGCATAACCGGAGTCCAAAACATTAACTTTTATTCCTGCCTCATTAAGTGTATTCACTATAGTTTCCCGATCTATGGTTCTCCTTATAGCAATGTCAGTAAACCTGTAGAACTGGTCGCCAGCCTCTTTGATACGCTCCCCAAACGTTTCCCTCAACATGTTAAATGCTTTAAGGGGCATTTCCTTTGAGCCAAGTATAAGGGGGATGTCCCAGCCCAACTTCATTATCACTCCGCCATTCTCAGCAACCACTGGTCCACTAGTACCCAGATAAAATCCCAAGGTTAACAGTGAACACAATATGTTACCTGAACAGAAAACCACGTGAATGCCCTGCTCCTCCAGCTTCCTTATCGCTTCCACGGCTGGAAGGTGCAACCTATTTTGCGGCGAGGTAAGAGTCCCATCAACATCGGTAACCAGTACATGAAATTCCCGGTAAGCCTTCAAGTCTTTCCCATCCTTCCATTCCAAAAAATACAGTTTACCACTGCAACAATAGTCAACCAACATATAAATTAAATGCCAAAAAATAATTCGAAAAAATCCAACAATAAACAATATCGTAAGCTAACAATCCTTTTTTGAGAAACATAAATATCTAAATTGCGATTTTTCGTTAGTCTCCCAACGTTTTGTGGAACATGTAAATTGTGGCTTTAATGTATTCTTTCTGCTTCGAATCTCATTGCAGCGTCTCTTCCCCTCTTGGCTGGTATTTCCTCTCTGACTCTAACCAGTGTGATGGCGTCATGTGGGCATTGGTGGGCGCATATTCCGCAACCCACGCATCTCTCCTCTAAAATCATAATCATGTCGTCGGAGAGATCCTCCTTATGTGGGTAGTGGTGAAAGATTGCTTGGAATGGGCAGGTCTTGACGCATTTTTCGCAGAGTTTACAGGCCTCTCTATTGATTTGGGGCATGAAATTGGATTTTGCGAAGGCTCTAGGATTGTGTAGTTCTGATAATCCTCTCATTATTCCGCAGCAACAGGTGCAACAATTACATATAAACAGAGGTTTCTCCTGCTGGTTGCTTATGGTGTGAATTAGTCCCTTGTCCTCAGCTATCTTTAGAATTTCCAGTGCCTCCTCCCTGGTAACGTATCTTCCTTGGCGGTGTTTAACCCGGTAATCCGCAAAACCGTCGAAGCTTAAGCAAACTTCTAAAGGCTTGTCACAACGGTTTGCGCTCATTCTACACACACAGGGGTTAACAGCGATGCTTCTGGCATTCTTGACGTATTCGCTCACCTTCTCAAAGGGTAATATCTCATGCTCCACATTCAATTTTTCCTCTACTGGAATTACTCTTGTTAGGGGATATTTTGAGGCTCCCAGTTCATGTCCCCAACTGTGATGCATCTCCTCGTATACTCTCATAAACTCCTTCTTATCGTCAGTTAGAACACCATCGTCAAGGTAAAACTCAAAAAGACCCACAGCAAAGGGCAGCATACTGTAATAGATGGCACCATCCTCTTTACCCTTAAATTCGAAGAGGGCGCCCCTACCTGCTAAGCGTTCAAAAATATTCCTCACATATTCCACATCTCGTCCCGTCTGTTTGGCCGCTTGCTCCACGGTTTTTGCATCAGCAAAGGGGAAACTGAAAGCCAAAGAAACCAAATCCGCCTCCTCAGGCGAGTAGACAATTCTCAGAAGCTTCAACATATACTTACTCTTAGGTGCTTTCATGGGCCAAACATTCATCTTTCGTCTCAAACGCTCATAAACCTCTTCCGACAAAGCCACAACTTCCCAAACATTAAATTATGAAACCGAGATAGGTTAACGTTTAATTATAAAATATCGTTATTAAACTTTCCACACCTAAAATAAACGCTTCCTCAAAAATGCCCTTTTTTGTGGAGATATTAAACCTAGCAGTTGAATCAACAACACTGATAGTGTGGCCTCCCCTTCTCAGCGCTACTAGATGCGGGAAACTATTCCCCCCATAATAAAATAGAAAAACCAGAAAAAAGCAGCAAAACAAATTTAACACCATCAAGTTAACCCTTATCTCGGGGCATACGCCACAATGTTAGAATTGGTACTGTAAGAGATCCTGAGGTAACATTGATTCTCTCCCAGAGGGTTTGCGGGAAGGGTCATAATTGGGTTAATTTATTGTTTCAAACGTTTTTGAGAAGGAGCGTGTCCCTCTTCTCTTTAGAAGGGGAAAAGTGAGTAGCGGGGAAAGGGAATTTGGAGCTGCTGGGCTTTAACTCAATTTTTTGTTTTTTAACCGTATGGCCTTTTTGTGCGTTCTTTGTACATTTCGTACTCTTTTCGGAATTGGGGGTTCTGCTTCAGTTTCTCTATTTCTTCGTTTAGTTTTTCTTTTAATTCATACTGCTTGTCTGGTACGTGGTGCCTCGTGAGCTTGCTTACGGAGTCAGAAGAGTATTTTTGGATTCCCATTAGTATGATGGCGATTTCTGGAGTTTGAGGAACAAGCATTCCGAAGGGGGTTGGTGTACCTTGCTCCACAACCTTTCTGATTTCGTCGTCGATTCTTCGAACATTGGAACCTACCCCCACAGCTTGGCCTGGACCAATGAACTCTGACTTAATCTGCCACAAATTTCTATCCGTAGTAATGAACGTGTCATATGTGTCATCGGGATTTCTGCCCGTTAACACTCTCCATAGCTCCTTGTGCTGACTTTTATCATAGTGCCTTTTTAGCTCAGCCATTATTTCATCAATGGATTTGGCAGACACACTGACAACCTCCCTCTAAAGCAAAATTTACACTCCAATCTAAATAAAAAAAGTTCCACTAATAAACATATCTTATCATACTATTGAAGTCCAGAACCTCAATTCCTCGAATTAAAATTATGGAAGCCTAACCCGGGGGCATACACATAAACTTGGCTAATCTATGTAGTACTGCTAATCCGCCTTCTGCTTTTTGGACTAATTAAAAATAGGGGAGCATTGTTTCTCGCTTATACCTCCAACGATCTCCTTTTTTCGTGTAGTTTTTCAAAAATTTCCTTATTGTTTATGCATCCCGGATCCGGTGCGGTGATGTCTCCTAAATAGTTGTAGGCTCTTGCCCTGCAACCTCCACAAACCCACTTGTACCCGCAGATTCCGCAGTGTCCTTTGAGCTGGGTTCTGTCTCTAAGAGTTTGGAGCACTGGATGGGTGTCCCATATCTCTTCGAGGTCCTGTTTGCGGAGATTTCCCAATTCTATGGGCATGAAAACGCAGGGTTGCAGAGTACCATTAGGCCTAATTGCTGAGTACATTCTTCCCGCTCCGCATCCGCCGATAAATTCTCCCAGATCTTGTAGCTGGCCTGTAAGCATGGGGTTATAGAAGTGTCCGGGAATAATTTTACTCTCAGAATCCCTCTGTTCTTGTAAGGCTACTCTGGCAAATTGGGGTGCGGTAGATAGAACCTGCAATTTTCCACCACTGGCAAGCTTGCGCCACAACGTTCTGAGTAGCTCTTCCCTCTCCTCTGGAGAGATGTCGTTTTCCACTATGAAGTGGCCTCTTCCAGTGGGGATGAAGTTGTAAACAATGTACCAGTCTGCGCCTACTTCCTCGCAAAGGTCTGCGATTCTGGGAATCTCATCATAATTTAAACTGGTTGCGGTGGTTGATATTTCCACAAAAAAGTCGTTTTCCACACAGTTTTTTATTCCTTGAAGGGTTTCCTTATATGTTCCGGGTATGCCTCGAAAACTATCATGCGTTTCAGCAGTTGCCCCGTCAAGACTTATCTGTACAAAACCCACACCGGCTTCCTTGAGCCTTCTTGCAGTCTCCCTAGTTATGAGAGTGCCATTTGACGCCACCGCCACATAAACACCGTTATCCCTCAAACGCTTTATGGTATCAAAAATGTCCCCTCGCATAAGGGGCTCCCCACCCGAAAAAGAAACTGCGGTGACCCCAAAATCCGCAAGCATATCTGCAACTTTGAGTGTTTCCTCTCCGCTCAACTCGTCACTTAAGGGTTTACCGGCTGAGGCGTAGCAATGTTTACATCTCAGATTGCAGGCGTAGGTGTAGTCCCACACAATTAGAAATGGTGCTCCGGGGACAAACGGTCTTCTCACACCATACTTGGCAACTCCCTTAATCACATCCACAAGACCGGTGCGCCAGTAACGATCCTTAAACCTGCTTTTCAAGACATCCTCCGAAACGCCGAATGCTCCACCACCCCTACCCACAGTCCAGCGAACCAATGGCAGCGCCACATGGCTACACAAAAAACAGGCGTCTTTCTTCACACCCGAGAAGAGTTCTAAGGCCACCCCCAAACGGCTTTCTCCATCCTTTTACACCTTCGAACCAGATGCCTTAATACAAAGCGCACAAACCGGTTATCAATAGTAGATTTTAACATGCGGGCAGAGGACTTTAAATCACTCACCCCTATTCCTCCTACCTACCATCCCAATTAGTGCGAAAGTATTAAATTTACCAGCTGTTACCGTAATCCCTCTAATGGATATAAGGTTTATTATACTTTTCGATACTTAAAACAAAATTATTATAAATATTTTAAATTGTTGCCCAACATGAGAATGTTAAAGAAGGTTATTCCCATGAAGGTAATGGATCTATTTAGACTGGATGGAAAAGTGGCCATTGTTACCGGCGGTGGAAGCGGAATCGGAAAAGCCATCACTGAGGGCTTAGTAGAGGCTGGAGCCAACGTGGTAATCGCCTCACGCAAATTCGAGGTTCTGGAAAAGACTGCCAAAGAACTCTCAAACCACAGTTCCCGCGTTGTGCCCGTGAAATGCGACCTAGGAAAAAATGGAAGACATAAACAACCTAGTCGCAGAAACCCTAAAAGAATTCAACGACATCCACATCCTCGTCAACAATTCCGGAATATCCTGGGGAACGCCCTCCCTAGAATATTCAGAGGAAAAATGGGACTAAATAATGAGAATTAACCTCAAAGCCACCTTTTTCCTATCCTAAAAAGTCGCCAACTATTGGGTAAAGAATAACAAAAAAAGGCAAAATCCTCAACATATCCTTAACCGCGGGTATGGGAGGCATACCCGAAGAGTTCATGCCCGTACCCGCCTACAGCGCATCTAAAGCAGGCCTAATAAAACTAACAAAGGATCTCGCCGTGAAGTGGGCCAAATACGGCATAAATGTCAACGCCATCCTACCAGGATTCTTCAGAACCCGCATGACCGAATTCACATTCAAAAAGGGACTGGAAAAATTTGTATACTCCGCAATTCCCCTGAGAAGAGAAGGGCCTCCAGACGAAATCAAAGCCGCAGCCCTCCTACTCGTATCCCCCGCCTCAGACTACATCACAGGAGCCATCCTACCGCTAGACGGCGGAATGCTAGCCATGGTCATGAACATATGCTTCACATAGCACCTATTCTTTGGGAGGAAATGCATTTATATGTGGTGAAATTAATTACCATAACCAACTTTTTGGTTTGAAATTGTTTTGAGGTGGAAGTTTTGAAGGCTCTTGTTTGGGATGGTGGTCCTTTTCCTGAGGGTTTCCAGATAAGGGATGTTGAGAAGAAGTCTCCGGGGAAGAACTGGGTTTCCATTAGGACTAAGCTGTGTGGGATATGTGGCTCAGATATTGGGATTATCAAGAGGAAGATGGCTTTCTTGGCGGATTTTCTTCCTAAGCCTTTAATTTTTGGGCACGAAATCGTTGGAATCGTTGACGAGGTGGGTGAGGGAGTGGAGCATTTGAAGGTGGGTGACCGGGTTACTGTGGATGCTGCTGGTGGCTGTGCTGAGTTGGGCCTTGAGCCCTGTGATATGTGTAAGATTGGCCTCTACAACCTGTGCTACAACCAGGCGGTTACTGGTGGTGGTGTAGGTTACAGTCAGCTGAATGGTGGGGGCTTTGCGGAGTATTTTCTGGCTCACAAGTCTAAGGTTTACAAGATTCCAGATAATGTTTCTGACGAAGACGCCCTTCTGACGGAGCCCTTAGCTACGGGGATACATTCCTGTTTTAAGGGGAATCCCTCTGGTAAAAAGGTTGCCGTTATTGGTGCGGGAACCATAGGTTTACAGCTTCTACAGGCGAACAGGGTGATGGGGGCGGATAGAATCTATGTGGCAACTGAGTTTGAGTATCAGGCTAAGCTGGCAGAGCAGCTTGGTGCAGATAAGGTGTACTGTCTTGAGAGGGGAGATTTGCCCACTTTGGGAATAACTGTGGATAGCGGTAAGGGTGTGGATCAGACTTATGAGGGTGTGGGGAGCGAGCAGACTCTCAGGGACGCCATTGCCATAACGAAGCAGGGTGGACACATTATATTTGTGGGCATGATGGGAGAGGCTAAAATAGACTTTACCATGATAAACATTAAGGAAATCACAATTCACGGAATATATGGCTACCCCTTCAAAGCAGAAGTTGTCCGCTCCCCGTTTGACATTGCACTAGAATGGGAGGAAAAGGGGAAGGTAAACAACAGACCCCTACTTTCACACACCTTCAAACTGGAACAGTGGAAGGAAGCGTTCCAAGCGCAACTGGATAAGAAAAAGTACAAATCCACAAAAGTGGCATTCAAATACTTCTAAATTCAACCTTCTCCCCCTCTTTTTTGTTCTGGGAAGTTCAAAGAGCCCAAAAAAGATAACCAAGATACCAAACAGGCAAGCTGGAGCCTTACAAAACAAACTTTGAAGTATTAATGTAACCCCTAAAGCCTTTTTCCGCTGGTGGTGAGCCAAACTTTGGGGAGTGGAATGTCTTTGTAGCTTACTATTCTTTTCTTCCTACTTTTAGTCATGGTAACTGGCGGATTAAGTTATCTAACAGTATGTTTTAGGTGCGTAATGTGGCAATTATTTTCTGGGGATCCATGATTAGCTCTAGGGCGTGGATGGGGTTAATTACAATGATGTCCGCGTTTAAAATTGCTGAAGAGCATGCACCTTCCTCTCCAATTACTGCTATTCCCAGTTTTGCTTTTTTCAGCATGAGTTCGTCGTTTTTTCCATTTCCAACTGCAATGGTGTTTTCTGGGCCTAACTCCTCCACAAATTTTTCCTTAGCCACGTTTTCGGGTGAGGAGGACACCCGGCGATAATCTATCCCCAGCCTGTCTGCCAACTCTTTTAGGTTGCCTCTGGTATCAGAAGACATAATGAAAACGTTTACCTTCTGTGCTAATTGGCGAATTTTTTTCTCAACATCTTGGGAGATGGTGCCATTCATAGATAGGGTTCCGTTGAGATCAAAAACCACATTTTTTATCTCCACTTTTCCTATTCCGGGAACTTGGAACTCAATCATTGCCAAACTCACTCCTCTAATCCAACGAAAAAATTTTCAAAACTCGACTAATAAGCAAAGCCTAAATAACTTAAAAAACTTCTTATGGAAGATGCTCACATTTGCCGACTGCCTATAAATTGGGTAATGAATTAATATTTTTAAAAACCTGCATAAGCTGCGCTTCTTAGACAAACCAACATACGCTAGAGCGTTTCAGATAAAGCATGAAAATATGTTTTTCATAGCAAATTAAAATAAAGGAAAAAGGTGAGGTATAATTTCTGGAGCCTTTTCTTTTGCTTTCTAATCTTTTTCTTTTGGTTTTTCTTCTGGTGCTGCGTAGAATGCGTGGTCTGACACATTTTTGGGGTCGAAGGATTTCTTGATTTTGCCTAGCCATGAGTGGAAGTTTCCATATATAGGCCCGAATATTTGGGCTAATTCTGGTCCTGGTCCTATTGGTACTCCGATTTTATTTTCTATTACTGCTATGGTGGCTTCTTCTATGTATTTGCGTGCAGCTTTTCTGGATTCTGGGTCGATGGGGTCGTATTCAAATAGTCCCTCGAAGTGGGAGAATTTGTTGTGCTCGTAGGGTCCTCCCCAAAAGTTCTCGCCGCAGCCGTCGTCGTGAAACACTTCTTCTTCGATATATTTTTTTCTGATTTGTTCTCCTATTTTTGCTCCTTTTACTGACATGTCCCAGGATGTGGCTGCTCCGAAGGAGGTGTGGAATTGTCCGGTGAGTCTGAATATTCTGGAGTTGTAGCACTGTGTAACTATGGCTAGAAGGATTAGAGGCATATTCTCGCTTAGTATGTATTCGAAGTATTTTCCATTTGTTTCCTCCACTATGCTCTTTAAAACCTTCTCCTGATATTCTAACTCTCTTTTGGATTCGGAGGCTAGAACAACGGTAAAGTAGTATCTGTAGGTTTCTATCATGTCATAGATTCCCTTCATCATTTCGTAGTACTCGTTGTTTGTTTTTCCCAGCAATAGTGGTATCATCATTGGGGTACAGGCCCTCCAAATAATGTATCCAATTTCGTTCTCACTCACTTTATACATGGCGTCAGCCTGTTGCTCCCAATTTTCCCAGTAAATAGTGTATATTTTGAAGTTCTCTGGAACCACCATCTCGTACTGGGGATTTTGACCCCTAATTTCTGGTTTCTTTGGGCCAGCCCAAGGATAGAGTTTGGTGGCGCACTTGGTGAATATTCCCAGTCCTCCCATTGTTCCATGCCATCCTCTCAGTAAGCCTCTGAGGCTGGGTCCAGGGCCATCACCGCAGAACCAGCCCGCTTTGCTACCCAGTGAACCTAGTCTTAAAACTTCTCCTGTAGGGGTAACCCATTCTACTCCCAATAGGTTGCGGTTGTTCATGCTGGTGTGGTAACCTTTATCTCCATATCCCATCATTGCTGTGCAAGAGGCCAAAACGGAGTGATTGGGTCCGGCACCTATTATGGCGCAGTCCAAACCCCTCTTCATAGCTTCAACTTGAAGCTGCATAGCTGTGACGTATGGTTCTACCACTGCATACATGTTTTTCTCATCAATCTCAATTATTCTATTCATTCTCCTCAAATCCATCTGTATAACTCCCTGAGTTACGATGCCGCTCCAAAAACCCCAACCGGTGCTATGCGGTTTTATCTTCACATTATGCTTGTTGCATATTCTCACTATTTCCTGAATCTCTTCGGTGCTTCCGGGTAAAATCACAGCCTCGGGCTGTGCGGGCATCCACTTAGCTGATTCGGGATTCGCCAAATCCGCCAAGTACTGATAGGAATACACTGTTAATATCACTGGATCATCTGAAATGTTTTCAGGCCCCACAACTGACTCCAACATTTTGTAAACCTTTCTCTTCAAAACCATCTTATCACCCTCCTTCAACTCCCTCTCCGCGCATTGCCTCAAGTACCAGCTCCACTATATCATACAGTTTAATTTTCACCTTACCCTCTCTAATGGCGTCCCCTAGATTTATTTCACAGAAGGGACAAGCTGTAACCAGTGCTTCCGCCCCAGTTGCATTTGCCTCCTCTATTCTTTCAGCAGCAGCAAAAGAGGCCAGCTCGGGAAACGCTGCTTTTACTCCTCCGCCCGAACCACAACACCAGGAATACTCTCTAATTCTTTCCATCTCCACGAATTCCAGCCCTGGAATACTCCTCAGTATGTTTCTGGGTGGATCATAAACACCTTTAACCCCGAATCTAACTTCTTTAGGTGGATCAGTTATTATCAACTGTCCCATAACCTTCTTTTCCACGCCATTCCAAGGCACATGGGGCTCTGCAAGTCTGCCCAAGTGGCAAGGATCATGGTAGGTAGCCTTGATGGGGACTCTTTTTGAGAGTTTTATCTTGCCTTCCTTCATAAGTCGCTCAATGTATTCTGTGATGTGAAGAACATCAAAATTCATTTTTCCTATTGGGGGATAATAGGATTTGAACATGTGATAGCAGCCGGAGCAGGAAGTTACTACCTGCTTGACGCCGAGGCTGTTGAATTTTTCAATGTTATCCTTGGCATATTCTTCCATTAGTGCTTCATCTCCAATTTTGTACGCGGTGCTTGCGCAGCATAACTCCTCCTTTCCCAGGATTCCAAAATCTACTCCCGCATTCTGAAGTATGGTGGCTGTGGTTCTAGCTAAACCTGGAAGTCGGTAGGCCGAGGTGCATCCCACATAGTATAGTACCTCTGCTTTTTCATGGGACAGGTCTTTAATACTCATTCCCTCAGCCCACTCCTCCCGCTTCTTCCTCGGCTCCTTATACGGATTATCATATTCTCTAATGTCTTCTAGCAGGGTCTTATGTCTTGGTGGAATCCTTCCCTTTTCCACGCATTTAACCCTAAGTGCATGCATTATCTCAAGAGGCTCCAAGTTTCCCCCATAGTTCATTTTGCAAGAAACATCGCAAGCACCACACATACTACACGTGTACACGATTCTGGCTAGCTCATCTGTATAGTCTATTTTATTCTCCAAAAGGGCACAAGCTATTATTATTCGGCCTCCTCCGGAGTAGGCGTGGAAATTGTACTTCTGGATGCTGGGACAGGCGGCGGCGAATCTCCAGCTGGCAATTTTTGGTTGGGGAACCCATTTGCACAAAGAGCACCTATTGCATCTTAGCGTCTGAACATGATATTTTTCTAAACTCATACAATCCCTCCTAGAAACACAATTTACCCGGATTCATTATTCCATTTGGATCAAATAGCTCCTTAACTTTCCTAAGGGCTATAGTGGTTTCAGCATCTCTACTATAAACCATATCCGCCCAGGGACCATAAGGCCTACTGAAAAACGCTCCCGAACTTACCAAGTTCTCACTAGCCCGAATAAACAATCTCTTAATCCTTTCCTCCTCTTCAAAGTCTGTTGGGTTATACATTAGGTCGAACTCGCAGTGGCACCCCACACCCTGCATTAGCGGTTGTATGTATACTCCGAGTTCTGTTTTGGGATACTTTTCCCCTTCAGCCACCTTGTACATTGCCTCGATGAAATTCGCTGTTCTGTTTAGCACAGTTAAGAAGAATATTTCCTGGCAACACCCTTTGTACTTGAATTTCCAATATTCTCGGGAAAAACTCTTCAATACTTTGAGCACTTCATCACCACTAATTCCCGAAATTGATGTCTGAAGCTCTAACCCAAATTGCTGAGCAATGTCTTTAGCATCCTTCTCCTGATACTCCACCCTCTCCTCAGCAAACTTCTCGAACCCTGAAATGTTAAGAATAAGCACCCATTGTGGCAAATCACGGGAAAGATTCCCTATCTCCTCCGCCTTCTCTGCAACCATATTAGCCAGATGGAAGTTGTTCACCAAAAATAATTCTTCGCCCAGACGCCGCCTCAAAATACCATACGCAAACTCAATCAGATTTTCAATACTGTCTGAAGATACAAAGAACAGCCTCTCCAGACTCGGCAATAACCCCACCCCCACAGTTGCCCAAGAAACAATACCCAGCGTTCCCTGAGCACCCTGAACAAGCCTCACTGGGTCAAAACCACCCGGCCCCATCGCACTCTTCAATGCAGAACCCGCAGCCAAAAGATCCTCCACTGTTCCCGGACCTGAGGCCTCACCCGTTCTGAGGATATCACAGGTTCCAAAAACCACCTCTATACAAAATAGGGGGTCAAGCATATCCCAGTGATCCTTTGGTATGGTGATGGGTTCCCTCTCAAGGTAGCTTGTCAAAGCAGACTTTGTAGAACGTGGCAGCAGCGGCGTATAGGGCCTCAAGCCATATTTCTCCAGCTCAGACCTTAATTGATCAAAAGTCACTCCCGGCTCAACCATAGCCACCTTGTTTCTTCTGTCAACTCTTAAAATTCTGTTCATTCGGCACAGATTTACAATTACTCCTCCAAGGCTTGGAATGGTGTCTCCACGGAACCTCGGACCACCAGGAGAACTGATAGGCGTCAAAGGGATTCCATGCTCATTTGACCATTTGATGATTTTTTGAATCTCAAAAACATCCTTGGGAAAAATCACACCTAAGGGTTTTCTCTGGGGAACAAAGCTATAATCTCTAGAGTAATTATCGAGTACTTCTGGATCCTCAACTACGTTCTCAACACCAACAATTTCCTTTAATTCTCCAAGCTCCTCCAAACAAACCACCCAAAAATTAATAAATTAAATTTAAATTCCATAAAAAATTATTTAAATATTATTAGGCAAGAGATTAAACACCACCTTGGAAAAAGATAAGCTCGAAGAGTTACCCAAAAAACGGAACAGATTCGAGCAATCACAATACTATAAAGAGTAAATAAGCAACCACAATTTTCAATTCCAAACTTGTCCAACATCGCAAGTTATAATGTACTTTCATAGTTACGATAATAGAAGGCTGGTCAATAGTTTCCCGAATATGTTACAATCACAGTTTGGTTTAAAGGAGACTTTCAACAAAATAAGGGAGGCTGTTTATTTCCGAGAGAAATTTCGAATTTCATCTTCTGTAGGGTGCGAGGACTAATATCTCATGCTCTTTTGCTTCTGTGTCTGCTGTTGGATGAACAAAGTATCCGAACATGAAGCCAATAACATCCTTCCCCCTAAAGGCACTTCTCACCGTTCTAAGCACTCTGGCGAAGGCTTTAACCTCCCTTCTTTGAATTCTACTCTTACACTCCCCCGCAACAACAACCTCTCTACCGTCAGGTTTGTGCCCTCTCCCTAAAAGATTGATTTGAACCTCCTTGCCGTCACCGCTTACAACAGTGGGCTCAAGCTCCCCCTCAATGGTAATATCTGTATGCCTCTCAAACCACCCGGGAACCATTATCCTAGCTATATCCTCCAGCCTAAACCCCACAGTATCACTCAGACCCCCCACCTGAGAAGCCAACTCAGACAAGGCCCTCGCAGTATCACGCTGAACCACAAAAAGCTGCTCTAACCTCTCCTCTGTCCTACGCTGAGCCTCCGCAAGCTGCTCCACAGTTGCTTCAAGCCGTTCTAGCCTTTCTTCTGTTCTGGTTTGGGCTTCTGCGAGCTGCTCCAGTCTCTGCTCTGTTCTGGTTTGGGCTTCTGCGAGCTGCTCCAGTCTCTGCTCTGTTCTGGTTTGGGCTTCTGCGAGCTGCTCCAGTCTCTGCTCTGTTCTGGTTTGGGCTTCTGCGAGCTGCTCCAGTCTCTGCTCTGTTCTGGTTTGGGCTTCTGCGAGCTGCTCCAGTCTCTGCTCTGTTCTGGTTTGGGCT